>JALTMP010000111.1 GCA_027001645.1 Candidatus Heimdallarchaeota archaeon | reverse complement strand
ACTTATGGCCATCCCAAGTATTTATTCCCAGATACGGAGGAACTGATATTTCAAGCCTATGAAGCGATTGAGGAACTCAAACAATTAGGGAAGCAAGTTCTGATTCATACCTATTCTTTGGGGAAAGCCCAGATTCTTCTTGAGAGCCCTATTGTAGAACTGATCGATGGCATACATCCCCAGATTCATACATACAATAGATTGTTCTCCGAAGAAGACTTCACACCCCCGAATATCCCTGTTAAGTCGACTCTTGATTCCAGCGGCGTTTTTCTAGTTCCACGAAAGCCAGCAAGGACTAATGCAAAAAATTCTGTCAGTGTCTATTTTACAGGCTGGGCTCTTAATTCATTTCAAAAAAAGAACTTATCATTTCCTCTAAGCGATCATGCAGACTATTATGGACTCTTGGAGATAGTTAAGAAAACAGATCCAGAAAAAGTCTATACAGTATTTGGCTACCATAGAGAATTTGCGAAAGAATTGAGAAAAAGAGGGTATGATGCAGAATCTCTAGAAGTGAATCAGGCTAGAATTGAGGACTTTTCAAACAATAATGAAATGAGATGATGAGAAAACAAAAAGAAGACATCATTTGAAAACAAAAATTTCAAATGTTTGTAGAAACAAATAATTGCAAAAGGCAATCAACCCAATAGTAGGTCTGATCTCTTTAAGTAAGTCATGCACAAGGTCAATGCAGATGCGTTTCCTCATATGCGGGAGCGCGATAGGAGAAGGAATCAGAACGGACAGGATTTAGAATGGTCACCCAATGGATTGCGTTTACTAGTGCTCTATTGAGCACCATCGGGAGTTTGTCCTTGATTTTTGCCCTAGCCAAAAGACGCGATTTTCTCTTGAAGTCTGTTGATTATGCTCTCCTGGCTGGTTACGCAGTCCTTCAATTAGGAATTATTATTCCTGAAAACTCACTCTATCTAGCTATTGCCTTCGGCATGCCTGTTTTTTCGGATCTTACCATTTTATGGAGATTCTTAATCTCGATTGGAGTTTTAGGAGTTGTATTGTATACGTATCGGTTCATTATTGCTAGAACAAATAGGATTTCATATCCGATCTTACTCAGCTTCATCGGAGGGATCAGTGCTGGGGGGGTGCTGGTTGCTTTACACTATGATGCTAAGGTAGAAATTTCAAGGGCAATCTATTATGAACCTCTAGCTGGTGCCTATGTAACTGGGACGGCATTTGGATTGGTTGTGTTTCTCGGCGCGATCTTTTCATTATTCTATTTTTATCCTCATAGAGAGATCTCCCCTGAATATGTTCCTGTTGCAGCACACGAGTTTGCAGCAGCGATAATGCTTCTTGCAAGTTCTCTCTCGATTATCGGTCAGAGGATTAGTGGTGGAATCCCGTTGCTTCCCTTTAACTTCTTTCTTCTATTCTGGGGTCTTAACAATCTTATCCTCGCATACTCGCTCTACAAGTATGAAATCTTCTCCCGTCTTGCTGCGCCATCCAAAATGATTTTTCTTTCCATTCGAGAGAAACAGACCCAGAAGGAACTGGTCAGAATAAGAAAGGGCAACATCCCCATGGAGGATGATTTGCTTTCTTTGACTCTATTTGGCGGAGGGATGGTATTAAGCCGTGCTTCTGATTCTAATCGAGTATCAGCAACTTTTGCCGGGGAGTTTAGACAGTTAATTGTTGCAGACAGCAAAAATCTAATTGCACTTGCCCTTATCGAAAACGGAATTGGCTATAATACACTCGCGTCCTTAAAATGGCTTATTCAAGACTATTTCGAGCAAAATCGCAAGTTTGAAGAAAAAGAGATCATGAAAGCTCTCTTCAAATATATCGGTGACTTATTACCGATGCAGAACAGAAAAAGTGATTCTGTTGAGATAACAGTCTTTCTTGAAGTCAGAGAAAAGTGACTCCATAGTCTTTGTTTTTGATTGTCCTCCTCTAGAGCAAATTCAATATACTTTCTCTTATTAATTGGCAATATGACTGATTCTGATGAAAAGAAGGTAATTCTTAGCGTCTTTGCTCATCCAGACGATGAATTGGGAGCCATTGGTACTCTTGCTAATCATGCAAGAAGAGGGGACGACGTATACATGTGCTGGACCACCTATGGAGAAAATACATCCAAGTATCCTGACATGACTCCAGAGGAAGTAAAGGTTGAGAGGAAGCGTCATGCGGAAGAAATTGCCAAAATAGTTGGGGCAAGGGAGATACGCTTTATGGATTTCGGAGACACCATGGTTGAACCAAAACGTGACTATGCTGTTCAGTTGGCACAACTCTTTTGTGAAATCCGCCCTAACGCAGTCATTACGTGGGATCTCTTTAACAACCATCCGGATCATCGACATACCGCAAGACTGGTTCTCGATGCTGTTACATACGCCCGTATCCCCAAAATAATGAAGCCTTACGAGGCATATAGAAAACCGTACCCTGTTTTTCACTATTACAACGAAGATTCTCACTTGCCCCACGTAGAGATTGATATCACTGACACTGTTGATGTCTTGAAGGAAGCAACCAAATTTTATGCAGAAATCTATGGCTGGAAGAATTGGAATCTCTGGATTGAGCGTAGAAAACTTCGGATAAGGTTTTCCACAGGAATGTGGTATGCAGAAAAATTCAACATAAACATTGGTGGGCCAAAACCAGAAAAATATCTAGTCTAAGAGGACTTCTTTGGGGTTAAATCAGCCTCATGACTTACGTCAAGGTTTTAATGATTTGACGCAATTACTTCATGTGGTCAGCACTTATAACTCCGTCAACTCGATTGGAATTCTTCTCGTGCTTTTACTTTCAGCACTCACTACGGGACAACCGATCACTCCAGCCGTAGGACAAAGCGTTCCTGAGCCATCTTCCAAGATTTCCGTACCGCTGAATTTACTTTTTGGTGGAAATCTTTCTTCTTACACAATTCAGGAATTGCAGGAGAATGGATTGAAGCAGGAATACTCGATATCATATACTGATAGAGCTGGTGTTGTTCAACCGCGCCTTTTTTCTTACGGGGATCACAATATTGAAGTGAGTTACAAAGTTGACATCTCTTTTGCTCAAGTATCAATGGCAAGATGGCAAGAGCTTGAGCAACAAGTCCAGTTACTGCTCTCTGATAATACAATAACGATAACGATCAACGGGACAATTAAACAGTATTCTGGGTATCGAATTGACTACGGAGAAATGCGAAAACTTCTTTTGGAGCTAGTTCCTCAAACAAAGGATTATACTTTTCTTTTCTTTGATTTTCTAAATCTTGATCTAAGAAGAATGCACTGGTATAAAGGAGATCGATTCTCCACCAGCCTTGCGGGCGATTTTAGGGACATGAGAACAGGCGGATCCATAACAAACGCTAGTCTGTTTGTTGATCTTGGAGCTATTTCTTGGTGGTTAGATAGTTCCTTGGATACCAGCAATATCATTCAATTATTTAATGCTGCCAGGAATGGAAACGCTTCCTCAATGGCTCAGATCGTGAATGCCTATATCGAGCATGTCTTGCTATTCCAGCCTTTCCCCAAGGTGCCAATAATCCCTAAGTATAATCAGTACAAATTAGAACTAGTCGCTATTTCAAACACCTCCCTTTTTTATGGGAATCCTTGGGGATCCATGGAATTGCCAAGAGTCGTGTCTACATTAGAAGAGTTCATGCCCTATTTCAAAGCATCAGGCCAATTTCTAGGAACACTAAATGTACAGAGCGTTACCAAAGTCTACGAACAGATCCTAGAATCAATCGTTGAAATAAATGGAGTGCGGTACATAAATCTCACTTCATCTCTGGTGGCTCTAATCCTAGCTACGATCAAGTCATTCATGCTCCCAGATTCAGACAAAGACATATTCTGGATACCGTTGCTTGTCTTCTATCTAGATTTGCCGATTTACTCAAAGGATACTATTGACGATAGATGGATAATCGGAATAGACAAGGGGATTGTGGGGATCGACACTTATGACATCTTGAAAAGTAGCAATGCCTACTTTGAAAGAGCCATCAAATATCGAGCGCTTCACGGGGTTCCAATGATTTTTGGAATGGGTTCCCCTTCAAAATGGGGACATACATTGGATTTCTTCCAAGACCCTCTATCATCTTATGATATTGATGCACTCTTAGAAACGCGATTCAGCGACTTTAGTACAGACGCCTTGGCGAGATATTATTCTATATTGTACAATATTTCGATACTTTCAGGAATGCAAGAAACACTCGAGATCAAAAATAAGGCACTTACCTACAAATGGATTCCAATCGATTTTTCGGAGGTTAGAACTACGCTGGCAAAGGCTGACCAACTGTTTGCCGAAGGGAATTACACTGGTGCAGCCACTTTTTACATGAGAGCATGGGATCAGTATTCTCGTGTTCGAACTAAGGCATTAAATTGGCAAATTGGAATCGAGTCCACCAAATTCTTCCTAACTCTTATTATATTTCTTGGAGTTCTCGTTTTCTTTACTCGGGACAAGCTAACTCGGGAATGGGTTAGGAATCTAATAGCCGGGACGAAATTCGAAAACCAGTCAAAATCAGTAGGGAAAGACACAAAGCAAAATGAAAAATGAGCCCGAAAACCTAGATGGCGAATTAGAGATTTCTCTCAGAGAAATGAGAGAGAATAAGGGTGTGAACGGGAAAGCCAGCGAAGCGGGCGTGCGAGAGGGCATCAAGAAGTAAAAGAGAGGAGGGAGTTTAACATCCAAAACCCCGCTCTCTACAGGACATATGATGTATTTTATTATTAGATAATTGTTAAGCATTCAAATATCAAAACATTCTAGTCTAATAGGAAAGCGATCTTTGATCACTAAGTTGTTAGCAAAAATCGTTATTTAGGGAAGACTTCGATGTTGCGCGTTGAGATTATTTCGGAAAAGGGCAAGGCGAGGGTAGCGTTTAAGACGTCGCTCAATCTCTATCTCGGTCCTAAAATGATTTACTTGCTGGTATTTTTCACAGTTGTTTCTATTGCAATGGTGGCGACCATTGACTTCTTGCTAAGTCATGTTGGTATTAAAACAGATCTGTTCAAATCCTTCAAGTTGGAATTTAATTCTGCGGATTCAACAATTGGAGGACTCATTGTTTTGTGGATTGTAATTGGTTTGTTTGTTGTGGCTTCTTCGACGTTAGTAGCGTATTTAGAGATAAGGGTCTCTGACGACTATATTGTCGCTGGGCGTAAGCTTTGGTTCTTCTATTTAACCAACCGGCGAATAAGAATAAGTTCCATCGAAAGAATAGGCTGGCATTCCGAGCCTTTAAAACCCGAAATCCATGTTTACTTGACAATTGATGAGAATTCAACTCGCCATATTTTCTATGTTGGAGCAGTAAGTCCTGAGTCAGATCTGGAAGAGATCAAAGAACAAATGCAGAAGGCTGTAAAGTTTCTTCAAGAGACTCAGCGTCAATTCAGCACTAGGACCTAATGAGACCTTTTCGCCACGCAACTCCTAGTTTCTAGTGAATGGGGTTGAAGGGGAATCTGTTCTCCTTTACATACTTGCCGAACAATTATTGAGGATAAAACTTGCTTAGGAGTTGAACCCTTTGACGCGATAAGTTCTTAAATGAGCTTTCGTTCATTGAATTCAATGCCCTTTTGGGCGGATTCATTTAGAAAATATAAGGAGAGTGTAATAACACATGGTTTCTAGCCAAGTACAATTAGGAGCCGCTATTCTTTTGGTCCTTCTGGGACTCGGTTCAATAGGCGGAGGTGCCTATCTGAGCAATTATATCGGGGACCAATTGGATCAGGGGATAAAAGACGCCTTGGTAATCGACGGACCAAACGACGATAACTACCAAGACTGGCTTAAGAATACTGATGCGGACGACCCGCCGAAATACAAGAAATATTATTTCTGGAACCTAACTAACGCTGACGAGGTTCTAACTGGAGCGAAACCGGTTTATGAAGAAGTCGGACCATACGTATATCGACAATATGACATCAAGTTCAACGTTGAGTTCTCAGGAGACACCGTTGCTTTTGCGACTCAAACGTACTATGTCTTTCAGCCAGATATGAGTAGTGGAAAAGAGACAGACAAAATCGTAAACATCAATCCCGCATACCTTGGTGTCTTGCAAAAGGCAGGAAGCGAAAGTGCCTTGATCGTGGGTATGACTGGGCCCGGCCTTGAGACAATGATTACGAATCTACAAACCGACTTTGTTCCCCAAGTTGTAGCCCAAGCATTTCCAGAAGTCTTACTTGGAATCCAAGAAGAAGTTACTTATCAACTGTATGCTAGTGTTAATGCTTCGACAACTGTTCAAACAATTAATGGCTCCTTACTGGGGTTGATCGGTGGAGGATATTACACCAATAATCTTACAGCATTTGAGGATTTCTTCAACAACCCGAGTTGGCAAGCAGACATTATAACAAATCTGGGTGCACAAAGTGCTCCACCGATGAAGGGTGTTTCAGAATGGGCATCCAATGGTTTGGCAAATCTGAGTTTCAGCAAGGTTGCACAGCAAAAAATCTTGCTTGGAGACCCCACTTACCAGCTCCCGGGTTGGTATCTTGAACCAGATAAAGGACTCGGAGTACTAGGTTTCCTTCAAGCGTATAAAGCTGCCAAGGAAGCGGGGAATACAACAATCCTCAAATTGGGATA
>JALTMP010000110.1 GCA_027001645.1 Candidatus Heimdallarchaeota archaeon | reverse complement strand
TGCTTGTTAAAACTTTCAAGAATAACGGGAAATGTTGAATACGAACGTTTCGCTGAAAAAACACTATCGGCGGTTGCAGATCTGATTCAAAGAGCACCTCAAGGTTTCGCAATGCTCATGCTAGGAGCCGATTTTCTCATGGGCCCATCTTTTGAGGTGATAGTTCTCGCCAGGAACAAAGGCAAGAAACTGATGCAGGTTTTCGAGAAAGTGCATTCTGTCTTTCAGCCTCGAAAAGTAACAATCTTCAAGATTGAGTCAGAAGATAACGAAATGCTACAGAATCTTGTCCCCTATCTTCAATCATATGCACTAGAGGGTGAGGAGTTAGAAATTTTTGTGTGTAGAAACTATTCTTGTGAGGCACCAACATCAGACATTGCAAAAGCGCTAGAGCTCTTAACCCAAACCAATTGAAGTGGCTCCATGGTTTCTCTGTCTAGCCGAAACATCTTTGGCTCTTTCGTGTATTTGGACTTGTGGGAAAAACCATGATTACTAAGCACTTAAGGATAGGAGTCATCGGTCCTGTGCTTTCGTTTAGCGGCACTTCAACTCATACCAAGAGGATCAGTCAGGGTATTTCACTTAATCGGGAAATATTCTCTTGCCTAATTACGTATATTGAACCAAATTCATCAATCCCAATTATTCATGCTCCAAAAATCGGAATTCACTCACAAAACGAAATCCATCAAGAAATTGATCTTAGGAAAGTATTAGATGCAGAGACAAAGGAATATGCTCCAAACCTCGAAAACAAAGCAAGACAAGAGATTTCCGTGCCAGTTTATGTTTTTGACAAACCAATGAAACCAGAAAACTTTGCTTCCTTCGCTCAGTTCATTGCTTCTGTTGCAAAGAAGGAAAACCTGAATGTATTACACCCCCAAATTAAGCCTTTTGTTTTGTTTTCAAGCCACTTGGCAAAAGAGGAATTGGAAAAATCAGGTAAATCAGTTCATATTATTGGGACTTGGCACTCAAATTTTGGCTGGATCAGAGACGCAAAGTATCATTTAGCCCTCGCGTTCATGGGTTCTAAATCATTAAGCAGTGTAATCCCCGTATCGATGAATGTGAAAGAAGACCTTAGAAGTATACTTAAACTTGATGAGAACAGACTATTGCCGATTATTCCTCCAGGAGGGATAGACTATGAACTCTTGCAAAAAGACCGAACTTCATTACTACTGGAGTTGAGAAGAAAATATTCGATTGGAGAGCGCTATATTGTTTTCCTCGGAAGACTACTTTATAACAAAGGCGTAGATCTCTTGTTGGAAGCTTATTCTCACCTATCGAGTAGTAAGACCCCATCCTTAGTAATTTTAGGCTCAGGTCCGTTCCGAGAAACGTTCATTGAAAAAGCCAAAAATCTTGGATTAGAGGTGATAACAAATGATTCAAAGCACGACTTAGAAGATCAAAAAATCATTGGAGATTATCCAAAGGTCTTTTTCTTGAGCGGGCTTTCTGATGAAGAAGTCTACGCATTTCTTCAAGGAGCGATTCTTTATTCCTTGCCTTCAAGATGGGAGAGT
>JALTMP010000109.1 GCA_027001645.1 Candidatus Heimdallarchaeota archaeon | reverse complement strand
CTGGTAATTTTTCCACCTGTATGTTCCAGAGATTTCTCCAGTGCTTTCCCTATCCAGATCTTTGATCGCTCAGATTTCACCTTAGAGAACCTGAAATCAAGATATCTCTGTGCTACGGATTCTAAATCCGAAAAAGAACCCCTTACGAGGCAGTGATCTCCGGTTCGAATCCGGGCGGACCCATCAAAAACGTCCCTGTGTTTTGGGAGGTTGTGATTTTGGTCTGAAAAGTTCGGGTTCAGCCGTCCCAGCGCAGAGCGCCAGCTGAGACCTTAAGATACGCCCCACCATCAAAATCATGTGGATTGTTTCTTTCAGGAAACAGAAGAAGTGAGTTATCAAGGATGCTCACAATAGTTCAGCAAGCTGGCACGCGGGCTGAAAAACTGAAAGGGAAAACGAAAGTCACTCTGAAAATTACCCTTCCCTATTTTCTGCATTCATGCTTCTGTTCAGTTCCTCGATGTACTCCAACAGTGCTCTCTTTCCATCATCTGTTATGTAAAAATAGGTTTTGGGCTTTTTTCCTTCGAATGTCTTTTCCATTCTTACATATCCTGCATCACAGAGTTTCTGCATATGAATGCTCAGATTTCCATCTGTTGTTTTCAGCTTTCCCTTGAGGAATGAAAAGCTTGCCTTTTCCACCCCAGAAAGTATGGCAAGGGCAAACACCCTGACTCTTGAATCAAGAACTGACATACCCATCAGATCTTCCAGTTTGTTTTAAGGGCAGAGATGTCTGGCAGAGCCAGAGTTGAGAACTGTATCACAGCAAATATCAGAAACTGATACTGCCACAGGTAGAACATTGCAATGCCAGAGGCTGAATACAGAAAGCCCATGAAGATAGAGTATCTTGTTCTGAACATCATTTCGGCTATTGCTACCAGCAGTCCCACAACCGGAGCCACAAACGCTCCGGTGTATCTCGGATGTGTAAGCAGCGAAATTAAAATTAAAACTGCAATGGCGAAGAATCCTGCCATCCAGAAGTCCGAGTAGAGTTTTGAGAAATATGACCTGACTTCAGGAAGACCTGCAAGTCTCCTTGATAGGTAGACTGTTATTCCAATCAAGATACCCCACAACGGAATTATCTCAAAACCGCTCAAAATATCCTTCAAAGCCATTAAAAAGAGCAATTGAGTTACAAGAAATCCTATGGTTGTCGAAAATCCCCAGATGAGTGATTGCTTTCTCTGATATGGAAGGTCATGTTCCTTCATACTTTTTTCTATCAATTCTCTCAGCTCCTCTATCATTTTGATCACCAAGTACTTTGTATTTCAAAGTACTTTATGATATTTAAATTTTACTGAAAACTGTTCGCTCTGTCAGGGAAAACATCTGAGTCTTAAAAACAGCTAAGGACGATCTTCAGCGGTCATCTTGGGCGTTGTCAGATTGAGTTCAACATCACAATCAAGTGGGTCTGAATATCCTTGGGTCTTTCAGCCGCTCCATTGGGTCAGCTTTTCTTTCATTTTTTTTGGACTTCATAATTTCCACCTCTTTTGTTAATATGTTTCAAAGTGACATACTGACA
>JALTMP010000108.1 GCA_027001645.1 Candidatus Heimdallarchaeota archaeon | reverse complement strand
TGTTCGTACCACAAGCTTGGAGTGGAGAGAGCTAAGTGCATATCATTTGCAAGAAACGGTTTTCCTGAAGCTGTATGTTTTCCCGAAATGACAAATGAATTTGACCCTCCCGCTTTTCCCAGAAAAGGCCCCTTCATTGCTTTGAGAAATCCATTCTCATCGAACGCTCTGAACTCAATACCATTCTGCAAAATGATGCTGTTCTGGGAAGGATAAGAAATGTTTAGCTCCTTGGCCAAGCTTTCTCCGACGAGTGAAAAAAGCTTTGCTCTTATCAGTTCACCATACCATGCGTGTGAAAGTTGCCAAACCATTACCCTCGAAAAAGCCATGACGTCTTCTGGAACCCATTTTGTAGGCTTGTGCTTTACTAGCTTGAATTCAATGGGCAACTTAAACAAGCTCGAGGAAAGATAAGCATTGATCCCATCAACGTAGGCTTGCACTATTTCTCTGTCTTCATCATTTAGCTTACCTAGGTCTTCTTCCCCTAGACGAGCAAAACCAATTATTCGAGAAACACGATCAGTATCAAGGGCAATTTCTCCAAAAACCTCTGCAAGCGTACCCTTGGCCACGCGGCGATTCAACTCCATTTGCCATAACCTATCTTGGGCATGAACAAAGCCTTGAGCAAAATACATGTCGTAATCGGTGTTTGCCGAGATGTGTGGTATCCCTTTCTTATCCCGCACAATTTTGATTGAAGCTCGGGGGCCAGGAATCTCAATCATTCCATCAATTACTGGTAAGCTTTTCTTACTCATTAGGGTGAAGAGCGGCTTTAGGAAAGCGCCTAAAAGACGGTAACCCAGAGACATTGTTTTTATTGATATGCGAGACTAATTATTATTTTCGGGCATGGTGTGAAGAAACACCTTGAGTAATTCTCTTTGCTCCCAGATCATCTCTTTCTATTTCTAATATAAAGACAAAATGCTTACTTAACGTTTGCTTGGCGTATGATTCAAGCTTCCTTCTAGAAAATATAGTTACTTGTTATCTATTTGATAATGCTAAAATATCAACCCACGAGAAATGGATTAGTGCTTAACGATGAGAAGAAACAGAATTAGTGTAGAAATTCCACCGAGTGAGCAACTAAAAGAACAAGGGATTGCTGCAATCCGTTTTTTTCACCTCTATGATTCTCAAGCAGAGTTAGTGGGATCCAAAGGAGAATTTCCCCCTGAGATCAGAGAAACAACGAAATTATCTCTAGTCCCTTCTGAACCTAGCATTACTTTCACTCGTCATCAGGAAATTGGTGTCTTGACAATTGCGGTAAAAGATAGCTCTTCTATTGTTCTCCAAGCAGTCCTCACTAAAGGACCCATTCATAGACAATTGAATCTAGCTAACAAGTTTCTTATGGTTCTTAAAACCATGATCCAAGCTATTGAGAATGGTCAGAACCTTTTAACCTTTGACTGGTTGACATTTGAAAAAGCCCAAATGAATCTAAAAAAGGCTCGCCTTCCCCCTAATATTGATTTTGCTTTAAGCAACGTGCTTACGAAGAAACCTGTTGTTATTGTAGGTTCTGATTATGAAACTGTTTTCGGTTCTCTTTTCATACTTGTGTCACCGATCAACCAGCCATTCTACAATGACATAAGCTGGGCAATCAATCCGCCCCCTCTTGATTTCGAATTTCATTTTGTGGCATACTCCGATCCCCTGCTTTCAACAGCGCAGCAAGGCTTGAATGTATCCAAAAGAGATGGAATTGCTAAAATTCTCTTGGAAGACAATAAATGTGAAGGGGCCTTTTCCTCACCCCTTGTTAGATCTGTAAGTGAAGCTCTTGCAACGGGCTCAATAGAAACAATCTCTCAAACTTTGAAAATGATCTTTTCAAAAGCAAAGGAGGCAAAATCATTTGAGGATCTTGATTCATTCATAGAAATTAAGAGAGAAAACCCCGAAGATGCTCAATTTCTTTGGGATCTTGCTACTCGCGTTTTGTGAACAATCGTATGGTCACATTTGTGGCAACGCCTTGTGTTCTCGTCTCACATGCGCCGTCTCTTTCCGTATAGTATTGTAGTGATAAGGAACCCGACAGGTGCATAATAAATTTCTAAGGCAAGAAATCCTCCTTTGTTTCCATTTGGTTGAGCATCGGAAATCGTTGCGTTCTGATCAATCATCAAAATTAAACTACTTACTCCTGGCAGATCTATTTGAATCGTTTTGTTGGCAGATACGGTATAGTCTTGTCTTGGATCGAGCATATTTACAAGGACTGAACCAGGGGTTAGACTTGAAAGAGAAGAGACGTCAATAGTTGTGCGAAGGGTTTCATTCCTCTTGCTTACTACTGTTATTGCTACGGGGTCTTTCTCATTAGTGGCTTCTCTTGCGAAGGAGAGTACTCCATCCATGTCGTTAGGTAGTAGTTGAAAGCTCCCTGAAACCAGAACAGGATAACTCTTCCGCAAGCCGATTAGCTTGTAATAATGAGCTTGAACATCTTTATTTTCTTGACCCCACGGAAACGTTCCTCGGTTCTGAGGGTCTGCTCCGCCAGTCATCCCAACTTCATCGCCATAATAGATCATGGGCACGCCGGGAAACGTGAATTGAAGAACGGTTGCCACTCGCAAGAAATCAATGTTTTCTTTGAGCTCAGTTAATATTCGGGCAGTGTCATGATTCCCTAGAATGTTCCATAGGCTATAGAAGGCCTGAGGAGGATAATTTTCTTGCAAAGAAAGGAGAAAGTTTTCGTAGTCTTCGTCAGGATCATACACGTTTCGTATCCAATCGATGGTTTTTTCACGAAACAGCATGTTTTGGACACCATCATTCATTGTCCCTGTCAACCACGTATTCGCTCTACCCCAGATTTCTCCCATGATGACGGCATCCGGGTCTGTTGATTTTACGACTTCGCGAATCAACTTATTAACAAGCCTTGAACCGTATCCGTCGTCATAATCGTTGTTAACGTCAAGCCTAAAGCCCTTGACTCCTTGCTCA
Organism: Candidatus Heimdallarchaeota archaeon; assembly: GCA_027001645.1. Taxonomy (GTDB): domain Archaea; phylum Asgardarchaeota; class Heimdallarchaeia; order Heimdallarchaeales; family JAJRWK01; genus JAJRWK01. Next base: position 3,742 of record JALTMP010000108.1, on the reverse strand, counting down.
AGCCAGAATCTAAAGATCGAGTTTGGTCCTGTGATTAATTCCTCTGCAATACTAGGAGTCTGTTCGTACTTAAGAGTGGGGATATTCTTGAAACCCCACCACGCATCATAGTCATGATTGTATGTGTAGAACTTGAACCAGTCATAGTAGTCTGTGGCAAAGGTTCGCTCATAGGCTCCCCAGATGTCTGGATAGGGGTCTGGGACTTCGAATCCTTTTGAAGGATTAAGCATTGTCTGGCTTTCAAATCTCTGGAAGTAGATACTTTGAGCTGAAACGTGGTTTATGACCGCATCATAGAACACGTTGATTCCTGCTTCCCCAAGGGCAGCTATCATTTCTCTGAAAATCTCCAAACTCTTGTTATAGTCATTGATGACAGTCCCATTTACTCTTTCTTTAATTGCTCCATAATAGGGATCGACAGATCGATAATTATCCACGGAATATCCGTGATTATCCGGGCTTTCACTGAAGGGGTTGAACCAGATTTCTCCAATGCCTAGCTGTTTTAAGTAATCAAGTTTAGCCATGATTCCAGCAAAGTCTCCACCAAAGTAATCAGATCCCCCTCCTGGTTCCTCTCCCCAATTTTTCTTTTCAGCATAAACGCGTTGGGCATCGTTGTTTGTGAATTGGCCGTCGCCATCAGAATCCCACTCCCACCAAAGGATGTCGCCGCTAGATCCGTCTCCTACTGCGTCATTGCTAGGATCACCATTAAAGAATCGGTCGAGAAAAATCTGATAGCCTATTGTTTGACGATGCCATTCCGGTGTGGAAAAACCCGGGTCATAAAAGACAATTCCCCAGCTATTTGTATTCAAAGAATCCCCCATTACTCCTGTTCCGCCGTCTTGGTTGCTATCATCATTATAATAATCTGTATCTGATCCATCTGTTAGGGCAAAATTGTAGTAATAATCATTGGGTTCTTCAGGCGAAGTTATGGTTCCTTCCCAATAATCATACTCACTTGTTGATTCCACCACTTCCATGGGCACAAAAAATTCCTTGTTATTGACTCCGTCCCAGACTCTGATGGCTACTGATGTTAAATCATTTCTTGCAGTTCTAATTCTTAAAACAACATCCGTACCAACTGGCACAGCTCCTGTCTTTTTGCTACCCTCAGTGGTTCCCCAACCTGGGTTACGATAATATCCATCTCTTGAATCGTGAAACACTGCGTCCCAGTAGACATCATTGTCTTGACTTTGTAAGGGCACTCGATTAGGTTTCGCGCTCGATGTCAAAGTGGCATGAGTAACAAAAATCATCGAGCCTAAAAGCAAAGCAAAAATAATCCAATGACCCTGATTTTTAGCTATTTTTAGAGAAAAGCCAGATTTTACCATTGAATACCCTCTTGAACCCGGATTTAAAATCATTGTTCTACATGATAGGAGTCTTTCTCACTTTCTGAGAGAAAAAGTTGAATTCATTTTGAATGAAAGCCATCGCTAGAAATCAAGCTGACAAGATGTTACTTTTGTTGCAAGCACAAAACAGTTCGTTATGATGTTTTCTATTTTTGGCCATAGATACAGTTAGGACTCTCCTTAATGGTTTTGAGAACAATGTGGGTTAGAGTATTACCCACACCATTTATTTCCTTTAAGTCTCTGACCACCAAATCGCCCAAATCATCAATACTGGAAGCCCTAACTTTCACAAGAATGTCGAATTCCCCCGCAATAATGAATACCTCTTGAACCTGATTTAGTTTTCCTATTTTCCTTGCAACTGCTTCCTGATCAAGCTTGGTTTCTCTCTTATCGAAAGAGATCATAACAAAAGCAAGAAGATCTAATCCAAGCATTCTATGGTTGATAAGGGCAGCATAGGTTTTGATTACCCCCTTTTTTTCTAGCTTCGAAATTCTGGCGTGTATTGTTGATCTCGGTACTTCTAGTTTTTTTGATAGTTCGTGTAGAGATTGTTTCCCGTTGAGAGAAAGTAATTCTAACAAGGCAAAATCCAAGTCATCAAGCACTAGCTTTTTCACATAATCTTCTCCTTTTATTATATTGAAAAGCTTTACGACTTGAGTTGGATTTTTTCCAACATGGTATTATGTTCTCTGGATAATTGTGGATTTATTCCATGGTTTTGCTGAATAAAATACATAATAGGTCTTGGCATTTTTCGGATTATGGAAAGACTCGTTGCAAAATCACTTGAGAAAAGAGACACAAAAAAACTCGTTGCAATCCAAAAAATTCAGTCAGTAGCACTAAAGGCTGTTCATGATTTTTTTGAACAGCAACACTTCCTTCAACTGATGCCAATCATACTGTCTCCCATGACTGATCCTCTCGGGCCTGATCCGGGCTCCTCTGTAGTCAAAACTGGCGAAATTGAGTATCTTGGTCAAAAACTTCAGCTAACTCAGAGCATGATATTGCACAAGCAAATAGCAATCGGACAAGGATTGGAGAAAATCTACATCATGTCTCCCAACGTTAGGCTCGAATCCGCCAAACGAAAATCATCAGGAAAACATGCATTTGAATTTACTCAAATTGATTTCGAGATCAAAGGCGGAACTATGTTCAACGTGTTCAAATTGGTGGAAGATCTCCTTAAAACAATCATGGAGCGAGTAAGGGTTCAAGCCGATGAAGAATTGATGCTTTTGAATCGGGTGCTTCCCAAGTGGAGTTATCCGTTCAAGAGACTGACAACTCACCAGTTAGAGGAAAAATATGGGAAGGACTGGGAAACTCTTGCGAGCTTAGATACTGACACTCCTTTTTGGGCAATTTGTCATGATCGTGAATTTTACGACAAGAAGGACTGGAAACGAGCGGGTGATCACTTCTTGAACTATGACTTGATCTATCCAGAAGGTTTTGGTGAAGCGCTTTCGGGAGCTGAAAGAGAATACGAATATGACCGGTTAATGCAGAGAATCAGTGAAGATAAGTTGGATCCTTTAAAATATCGTTCTTATTTGGATTTGGCAAAGAAAGGTCTTCTAAGCCCGAGTGCAGGAGGAGGCCTCGGGGTAGAACGAATGGTTAGATATCTTACTGGGAGCAAACACATAGGTGACGTTCAAGTGTTTCGACGAATTCCTGGAGAACCAGTAACCTATTGATGCTGAACTAGATCCTACTCCCGTTGACTCACCCAACCCCTTTTCCCCTCCTTCTCCTCCCCTCCCCTTTTTTCTTAGAAAACTTACTTTAACCCTCTAACATTTATACTTGCAAAACAAACGAGTTTTCAAATGAGCGATCCGTTTAACAGGGAGGATAAAGAAGCGGAACTTGAATTCGCCAAAAAATATGACGAAATGATTCCATGGGAGACAAGACTCAAAAGAGAAATTCCAACGCTATCCCAGTATCTAGCTGGGAAATACATTCTCGACCTCGCTTGCTCCACTGGCAGACACAGTTTTGCCTTGGAAAAATATGGGTCAAAATGCATTGGTTTAGATTACTCCGAAGGTATGATCGCAGTTGCTAATAAGCTCAAGAAAGAACTCGGCTCTGACGCTGAATTTTACCAATTAGATATTTCTAGTGCCTCCTTTCAGCAAGAGCTAGAGGAACTATCGATAAAACTTGATTTTGAAGGAGCCATACTACTAGGAAATGCGATTGCTAACTTGGGCTCGTACGAACGAGCACTAAGCGCTTTAAAAAACGTGTACCAAGTAAGTAGAAAGAATAGTACCTTTATCCTTCAGACAATAAATAGACCAAGGGCTCCCATGTACCTACCACTACGA
>JALTMP010000107.1 GCA_027001645.1 Candidatus Heimdallarchaeota archaeon | reverse complement strand
ATTAAGTTTTAATTTTTTGACAAGGGAAATATGACATTAACCGTGCTTTGATTTAATATTAATTGATGACCTAAAAGATTACTCTGACTCGTAAGTGTTCCTAGAAAACTCTCTTTACGAAAATGTTATCATCTCATTTTTATTCTATATCTTCTCAATCAGCCATAAAATGAGGATTACATCCAGACAAAATGAAATCTAGATCACTACATGAGATCTTTGCGTTCAAAGATTCTAGGTGGATTGCCAATTGCGATGGATTTTGAAGGGATATCTTTTGTGACGACTGCTCCCATGCCAACAATAACATCATCACCAACTTTTACATTATTCCTTATAATTGCTCCTCCTCCAACATATACCCGAGTTCCTAATTCAACAGAACCGAGAATAATTGCTCCCGGTGAAATGGTGGAATAGTCCGAGATTCGGACATCATGTTCAACAATTACGCCAGAGTTAACAATTACGCCATCTCCAACTCGAGCATCCGAATTAATTAAAGCAAATGAACCGATGGATGTGTTTCTCCCAACTCTTGCTGTTCTATCTATTTTCGAATCTTTGGAGACAACTGAAATGAATTTAAACTTTTCTTTCTTCATCAACTGCATGATTTTATTGGTTGCATGTTGCCTTTGAAAATTACCCTGGTAGGGGGTTCCACCATACGCGACGATCACCTTCAAAAACTCCGGCGGAATATGGATGGTTTTCTCTTCCAGCCCTCCTATCACTTCACACCCTAAGTATTCACTGAACCGTTTTTTGAATAAATCCATGAAGATGATCTTGGCCTTTGGAACTCCTTGCTGTTGAAGCATATGAAATACTACTTTCGCATGTTTTCCCGTTCCGACAATTAAGATTCTTGACATTAGATTCCTCCTTTTGATTTTGCAAGCATAATGTAAAGCGAGTTGGATCGCATTTAAAACTTAATATAATACGCACAGAAGTGGGAGAAAAGTCGTAGTCTGTGTCTAAAGATTTTCAGTTAAGCAGTTTCTTTTACATCACGTGGCATATCCGCGTTTTTTCTCCTTTTTCCATAATCTTCATAGTCTAACTAGGATAAAATTATTTTTTATGATCAAACGTTGATTGCTCAAATACGAGGAATTCACTTTTACTAGAATGAGCAACATATTCTTGTCTCCCCTTGGCACGAAATACACGTATTCTTCATAAATAGCATTGTCTGTTCCAATTAGCCTAAATCAACTCAATCATCTGAACGAATTGATAATTAACTGGCGTCTTTTATGCAAAGTTGCCAATTGGATTTCGTTCTCCCCACAAAAGATCATCAGCTGTTAGGAGATTATTTTTTATGATATCTTGAAACGCCTTAGCAATTAGTTTTCCCTCCTTATCGGGAATCACAAAAACATTGTTTCTTAGAAACCACTTACAAGGGATCGAAGCATTATAACTCAAAGTAATAAATTTGCGGATCATTTGTCTATTTAGTTTCTTTTCTTCTTTGTTATAATAAAACTGAGTAAGAATCTCATTTAATTTTCGAATGTCATCCACTTGAATAACAAT
>JALTMP010000106.1 GCA_027001645.1 Candidatus Heimdallarchaeota archaeon | reverse complement strand
GGCTTGTATTGAGGTGGCGGTTAAAGATGTTGGTAGAGGGCGTATAAAACTCGATAAGAAAGGCAGGCTTGTTGTTGAGAAAAGCTTGACCAAGGAAGATCAGAAAAGAGCACGAACGGGGGTAGAATTCGTAACGGATATATTTTATAAGACAGGGGCAAAGAAAGTCCTTGTCTCACCATTCATGTTTGGCCTGCATCTCATGGGGGGATGTAGCCTTGGAAGTGATCCGGCAACATCTGTGGTAAATGATGATTTTCAAGTGCACGGGTTTGAAAACATTCATGTTTCGGATTCCAGTGTGTTTCCAAGGGCTCCTGGTGTTAATCCTGCATTAACAATCATGGCTCTTTCCCACAGAGCATCTGAGAGGATTCTAGCAAACTGGTAGGTGAATAGAAAATGGTTGACAGATATTCTTCCAAGTATTTATCGCGTAGGGAAATGAAAGGTTTGGAGAAAATGGGTGAGATCATGATTCCTGGAGATGAAACGATGCCTTCATTCTCGCAGACAGGATGTGTGGCCTTTGCAGATGATGCGGTAGCGTATGTTGATCCGGTTGATCTCAAGGACTTGAAAATGCTATTGAGAGTGTGTGGTATTCTACCAAAGTTTATGGTTAGGTTTTTCTTATGGTTCTTTGACCGTGAGTGGTTTACGTTGTTACGATTCGCCAATTTTGGAGTGAGGGGACTTATCTATTCCCTTTATTACTCTAATAAGGTACATCCTGAATATCTAGGGCGCACACCTCATGAAGTCATTGGTTACGAAATAAAACGTGTTCCGAAGGAGTAGAAAATATTGATTGCCCCGCAACAAGCTTGAAATGCATTATTTAAGGAGATGAAGCTTTTTCTGAGAGAATTTCCGCTAGGTCCTTACCTTGTGAGTCGTCAGGGTATTCGTATCCCGCTTTAAGGGCTTGAAGATTAGCTTCCTTAGCCCTTGGCCATCTTTGAGCAATCACTTCTTCCACTATCTCGTAGTCGACGAATGGTCGGACCTTGAGAAGAACTCCTAACAAAATCAAGTTTTCAGCCTTTGGAGCACCGATTTTTAGTGCCATTGGCTCGGTGGGTACAACATAGACATTGCTTGCCTTGGCAGAAACTTCTTGATAAATCTCTTCAAGCTGCGGATATTTTTTCCCGATCTGGATGAGGATGTTTGGAGAAATTGTTCTCGTGCTCATGATTGTGATCCCATCCTTCCCAAGGAAATCAAGGTATCGGATGGTTTCGGCGACTTCGAGGGATAGTAGTGCATCTGCTTGTCCCTTAGCAATTAGTGGGCCGAGGAAATCGCCAACACGGGCGTGGAAAACAACAGAGCCCCCTCTCTGGGATAAGCCATGAGTTTCAGCTCCTTTTGCTCCTAGGCCAGCCTTCATGGCTGACTGAAGGATGACATGACCAAGGCTAACGATTCCTTGCCCTCCAACTCCTGCCAGAAGAATATTCATTCTCACTCATTTCACCTCTTGTTAAGAATCCACAACAAAGAACGCGTCCTTTGGACAAATAATCGCGCAGTATAGACACCCCGTGCAAA
>JALTMP010000105.1 GCA_027001645.1 Candidatus Heimdallarchaeota archaeon | reverse complement strand
GTCTTAGATTTTAATATTACGAAAAATATTCCTATAAGAATTGGCATCTAATTAATTAATCAATCCTTGTAATTTTTCCTCTAGGTTGTGAATATTAAGCAATAAGTGGCATTATCGAAATGAATAAGTAAATAATTAATTGTTAAACAAATTACTCCGTCGCTTGAATCCAATAAAAAAACGCGTACAGTATTCTGTACGAGCATTTAATACCGTTGTTACCAATTCTCTCATGTGGATGAATTCGGCCAGGATTCTCATGCAATTCCGGAGTCACTTCGTGCACGTTTACAAGAAGCGAGGAAGTATATCATCGATGCTTGTGTAGACTGCAAGGGAAATAAATTATTATGTGGTTTAAGCCGATGCCCAATTCTTGAAACTATTTCCATTGATATAAGGGCTGAAATTCCACGCACAAAAGAACTATTCGGTGAAGCACCTCAAGTTTTCATTGGATCAAGAACGTATCCGTGGGTTAATAGTAGCAACGTTGTTTTGCCCTCGGAATCCTCCGTAAGGGCAGAAATCTTTTCTGATCCCAAAAAGTGGCTAAATCTTCCCTTGCCAGTATTACTAGACATTCGATTCGCTTCCATTCGTGGAGAAAGAAGCCTAAGAGCTGACAGATTCAAGACAAATCGTTTTGTTGAAGCCATGCAAGAAATCGCCCTATCCACAAGACCTTTAGATGTTGAGATCCTCTTGGCAAAACCTCCTCGGCCAATTGATCAAGTAGATGTAATCTCCAGCCCCATGGGACCTGTAGCACCCGCACTAAAGACATCAATTGTGGATAATCCTGTCATTCCTCGAAAAGTAGACAGTATTCTTGACGAGGAGAATAACATGGCTCATGAGCAAATTGCTGAATTGTTCCGGCACGGCTTTGACGTGTATTATATTCAACAGATCTTCAGTGTAGGGCTAACCGGACGAAAAGGTTATCGGAAATTGGTTCCTACGAGATGGAGCATCACCGCAGTTGATGATACTCTTGGAAAAGAACTTTTGCCAATTATTACCCAACTACCCGAGAATAGCGAAATAAGGCTTTACCACAACGTCTTGCTTGACAATTCTTATTGGATTGCAATACTACCGGGAAAGTGGGCCTTCGAACACTTTGAAGCTTGGTTACCCGGCTCAATATTTACACTTGGCAAGACCAGTTGGAAGATTACTCGCGATGGAGAAGGATTCTCAAGTCGAGAACAGAAAAAAACAAAGTGGAGATATTCACGCCAAGCAGGGGGGTATTATGCTGCACGCTTGGCGGTAATGGAATTTCTCGCTCACACGTTGAAAAGACAAGCAACAGTCTTGGCTATTAGAGAAATCGGACCATTATACATTGTACCAGTTGGCGTCGTTCAGGTTCGAGAAAACGTTCGCAAGACCCTATCTGGCTCTTATCAGACCTTTCAAACCAAAGAGGAACTAATCAACTTTCTCAAAACTCGCATCAAAGCTCCTTTTCAAGAATATCAAAAGCAAAGCATGGTTCTCTCACAAAGCAAATTGACTGATTTCTTTGGTTAACTCGAGATTTTCTCTTGATAGAGAAAGTATTTTCTCATAATCCTAAATGTTTCTTAGTCCAATCCTCCCAAGTATGCCGCGAAAACTCGCTCAAATCGTCTATCTCTTCATAGAAACGCCTTCCTACAGCTCTAAGATTATGTACGTCTTCTGGATAAAGATTAGCGTGATCTGGAATAAAGAATACAAGAGCTGTGTAAACATGTCCCGCCATACGGGGATCGCTCATTCTTGAGTCCTTCACGACTTTTGTAACAACGTACCCCAAGAATCCTTCAATAGATGTTGGCAACGGTCCCCAGAATCCTTCAAGATACTTGTCCCCAATCCCGATTAATGAAATCAAGAATACACCTGTTCTCTGGATTTCAGAAAGCGCAAACTCTGCTCCTTTATAATAAACTAGCTCAGGTCCTAAATCGCCGAATTTGTAAAGGCCGCAACCATGCACTTTTGCTTCCACAATTTCCAGCCTTGCGATGTCATAATAGGTAAGGTTAGAATAGAAAACAATGTAGACAATTTCTTTGAGTGATTCAACGAGAGGAAGTCTAAAGGAATATTGTATCGCTTTTTCCAAGCTACTGAAAAAATCATGAAGCTGAGGGATATGTCCAAGCTCCTCAAGTAAAACCTTGGCGGCTTTAATTTCTAGATTATCGGATTTGGATAAGCATGCTAGTATTGATCTCAAGAGAATAATGTTTCCCTTGGCTATGGGATTTTGAGGAATCGAAAATGATTGCTCAAGCCTTGTAATTTTTTCAGTTGCCTCCTCCAAATATTTCGGATTGTTATTGATTTGAAAAAGCATGAAGTTGGTATAAATAAGCAAGTTCCAACTAAACCAGCTAACTTTGTAGTATCTTTTCTTGTCGGGAATTGTTTCTAATGTTTCCAGAAGTTTGAGTAAGCTGACATTTGTCGAAAAAATATTTCCTCGAGAAAGCTCTACTAATGCCTCTGCCAAATGAAAACTTAACATTGCACCTATTTGTCCTCCCTCAAGCAATCTAGGCTTTGCTTCTTCCAGCCTTTCAAATGCGCTAGGAATGTGCTTAAGTGTTCCATTTAGGAAGTGCGCTTGAATTAAGAGGACAATCCCATAGGCGAATTGATCTAACAACAAAGGATGTTCATTGCTCAAATTAATCTCAGAAATACTCTTTTCGATATACTGGATGGCTTCTCGATACCTGTGGATGCCTAGGAGCATTATTGCAAAATTTTGGAAAATGAGCATCCTCAAGTAATTACTAGGTTTCGCTATCCGTTCTTGGATCTCTATTCCTTTCTTGAAAAATTCGATGCTTTTTTCATATTCCCCTGCTAGTCGATAACCAACTCCCAGATTATTGAGAATCAACATTTCTAATTGCGGGTCGTCATAATTGAGCTTTTGGTAAGCCATTTCAAGACGTTCTAATGCGGAAGAAACGTCTATGACTGTAAAGTGGTAAAGACCATGTCTTACTAAGATCATTATCTCTCTCCAAGTTGTATTGAGGACCTTGGCCATTGAGAGGGTCTCTTTGAATTTAGACTTCGTAGCTTGATGTTTTCCCAATGCGATCTGAATCGACACTAGCAAGATGTCTCTTTCAAGCTTAATATAATCACGAAGTGATCGTCTACGTATTCTTAACACCTTCAAATCTTCTTCTGCTTCATTGTTTCTCCACTTTAGGTGCTTTACCCCTGCTTGAAGAATTCTCACCATTTCATTATACTCAGTGTTCAAATTGGTGCTGAAGGCTTCTTGCTTGAATTTGATTAAGAATTTCTCTAATTCAATGGTCATACTAAAGTCGAGAAATCTAATTCCTATATAGAACCACGTTAGAAGCCTCCGCTCCTCTTCTGACAAGTCATTGAAAGAGGGAAGACCTTTCTTAGGAAGTTGCCCATCATATTCCTTGGGTAAAATAGTGTTCAAACGACCTCCTTTTATCTATATTTAACCTCAAAGAAAAATTTTGTTCCCCTCTATTCTGGATATTGGTTAGCAATCTTGCGAAAGACCTCTTTTATTCTTCTTAATAGCCCTCTTTCAGTTTCATTAGTAATACACAAAGTATGAACTGCTCTATTTGCTTCAAAGGAAGCCATGACCCTCGCCCAGCTTTTCATCTTTTCAAAAGCATCTAAGAACGTGCTATTCTTTTCCCCTCCTCGTAATGTTAGGATTAGAGCTAACCACTCAATCTCATCATGGCTACCTTGAACTCCTAAGTACCAAGCCAAGTTTTCTAGTCTGGATTTCAATAATGAAGCGTCTCGAATACCCAACGTACTTCTAAGAGTATCTCCCCATTTTGCAATAAAGTCTTCAAAACTGATTTTCAACGATTGAGTGGAATTCTTACTATTCCCCGCCTCAACCTTGATCGTTTCATTCATGGAATCTATTCGTTCTGCTTCCTTATTGCCTACTCGCAGTTCACATAAAGGTTCAATCGGATTGGCGCATTTTTCCAATGATGCTTGCCTATCCCCTATGCGTGGCAAGGGAACCTTGAGGGATTTTTCCATCACACTTCAAGAACCACTTCTCTTTAAATAATTGGAGAAAGCACGGGAAGATCCCAAATATCAACCTACGATCAGTAGCTTTTGTATTTAATTCCAATAGCATACTCCGCTGAGGGAGTCATGGCATGGGGTTTTTTCATGCTTTACGCATTAGTTCGCTGTTTCAAGTGTTATGGAGAGCGGGTAAATCAATTTGTTTACCTAAGGAGGAAACAAGATGGGAAAAGTAAGAGGTACTTATAGGGTGAAAAGGCTCGCCGTGTTTTGCTGAGGAACCTCTTTTCCCCCTGAAAAAGCACCAAGTACAAGCCGTCGGGGTGCATTCTGTTATGGGTTTCAACAGATATATATGTCCAGACTGTGATAATAGGCGTGATACCTATGACAGGTATAAGAAGATAGGGGGTTGAACGTACATCTGTTTCTATCCCGAAATGGCTTTCAGACGCCATAAACGACTATGCTGAGTCGTTAGGCGGGGTAAAGAAGCGCGAAATCGTGGAAAGAGCGCTTCTAAAGGCTCTTCCCTCGGATTTTATTGATAGAGCTCGAGAGGGCGCTGGAATAGAAAAGGAGCAGACAACAATGCTCGAAAAGCTCCTAAACAAGGGTAAAGTAGTTACCTCAAAGTTTAGAGGATCTGTGGGCATTGTTGTAGCCCGACAGAGCACTGAGAATGGCGATGTGAATAGTCAGAAGCATGAAATCTTACTGGAAACCGCCTTGTCTGTTGCTGTTGCAAGAGGCATCAAAGACCCCGATTACATATGTGTAGCGAACTTTTCGGGGTCCTTTGGTGTTGATTTATGCCTTGCCTTGATGGAGCGCGGATACAAGCATATCTTCTTTGAAGATATAATCCATTTCTCAACAAACTTTGATCGGGGCGTTTACGTCCTTGACAAAGCTTTCTTGAGTGGAGTACAAATCTACACCAGCGGAGATGACATGACACAAGGGAATGGATATGCTTTAGCGGTAATCCAGCTAATGCTCGCTGAGATCGGAACCGGAACCCGATTACCGAGTGTAGGTAGGAGACGCGTAGAGTTTATCATACGCTTCTTGAAGCGTGAAATCTCATACAGCGCGCTAAAAGCCGACGAGAGGCGCTTTATTAATGCTATGCAGTACGTCGGTGTTCACAAATTCGTTACAATGACTTTAAAGCAACTTAGAAAGAAGCCTGAAAACGAAGAACTGGCTTTGGCTCTTGCTGAAGCCTATAGGTGCATTGCGAGTTGAAGGGAAAACCGATTAAAGAACACAAGAATACCAAAAAGGAAACAAAAGGGTGGTGAGGAGTACCATTTTTTCGTAATCGCTTCGACTAGTGGTAGGGGGTTTGGAATATCTACTTTTGTCCTACTTAATTCAGTGGAGGCGGTGAAGTATTAGATACTTAACTCATACATACAAAATTTAAAATCAAATCAATGAACTAGTGCTATGGATCTTGGGCTAAAGGATAAACATGTCTTTCTGACTGGAGCTAGTGGAGGAATCGGGCTTGAAACCGCTAAATTGTTTCTCAGAGAAGGCGCAAAAGTCTCCCTTCACTACAATTCGAACCTAAGCTCTCTTGAGCCACTCCTCTCTGAATTCCCCAATCGATCGATAGCTGTTAAAGCAGATGTCAGGTCTGAAGAAGAAGTTAGTGCTTCGATTGAACAAGCACTGAAGAAGTTTGGACCCATTCAGATATTAGTTGCTAACCATGGCATTTGGGTTAAAGAAACAGTTCCAATTATTGATATGTCCTTAGAACAATGGGAGACAACCCTCAAGATAGATCTTACCGGGGTTTTTCTTTATTGTAGAGAGGCGCTTCGCCAAGCTAGGGAATTCAATGTTTCTGAGTTATCCATCGTTATTGTTGGCTCAACAGCAGGTATCTTTGGCGAAGCTGGGCATTCTGACTATGCTTCCGCAAAATCTGCTCTAATGTATGGCTTCCTAAAGAGCTTAAAAAACGAAATATCAAGAATAAGCAAGAATGGGCGTGCAAATGTCGTAGCACCTGGGTGGGTCCTAACCCCTATGGCTGAAGAGGCACTTGAAGATAAGAGTATCTTTAGCAAGGTCCTGCAAACTATCGCTCTGAAAAAGGTTGCAAAGCCTTTCGATGTAGCTTCAGCTATTGTCTTCTTATCCTCAACGAAGGTTGCAGGTCATGTGTCCGGAGAAATCTTTGAAGTGACCGGCGGAATGGAAGGAAGGGTTCTTTACACTCGTAAGGAAATTGAAGAATAAGAAACTCATCATATTCATTTATAATGGATGTCTTTTTCTCTTTGTCAATGAACAGACTCGAGGTTTTCAAGAGATACCCCGTTACATTTGGCGTGCTTTTCCTGAACGCTCTTTGGACCTTTCCTTTTCTCGACTATTCAGTCTTTGTAAGAGCAGGATCTTCAGATCCAAGGAATTACTGGAGAATGCTCGATCCAAAAATCTATACTTTCGCGGGCATGAACGCTACAACCGTATTGATCGAGTTTAAGGTCTGGAAACTCTTCATCTATCACTTTGCTCACTTTGGATTAATCCACTATGCCTACACGGGTCTATTGATAGCTGTTTATCTTCCCGCAGTGGAGAGGGATCTTGGGAGCAAAATGGCTCTCGTTTTATACTTCATATCAACGTGGACCGTTTTAATAGTAATTCCCTTAGGG
>JALTMP010000104.1 GCA_027001645.1 Candidatus Heimdallarchaeota archaeon | reverse complement strand
ATTGTCTAATTGCAACTAATGCTCTTGCAGACTTGAGAGGAGCATCTGGGCGAAACTCGATGATGATCTGATATTTAGATCCTAGTTTTAACTCGGGTTCTAAAATGTCGGCTACTGAGGCACTGGAGGGGATGGCCTCCTTTTCTTCAATTTCAGGAATACGACCCTCTGCAAATCCTTCAATTTTGTCAATGAGAGTCTTGACATGTATTTGATCTAATGGGGAACCCCTTATAATTGCATCTTTGAACTCTTGTAATTTATCTGCGAATTCAAATAGCGCATCAATCAAGCGTGGATGAATAGTTTCTTCTTCTAATAATTTGAGCAATGAATCCTCCACTTTATGAGTGAGCGTCGCCAATAGATCGAATCCCATGGTTCCAGCCATGCCTTTAATTGTGTGAGCTGCTCTCATTACTTCATTCAAGCGGTCCTTATTGTTTGGGTTTTTTTCAAGCTCTAGTAGAGCCTTATTCATAGAGCTCATGATTTCTTCCAGCTCGGAAAGGAAGATGTCTCTATATTCATCAAATTCGCTCACTAAATCACCATTTGTCAATTATCACTTTCTGGATAGGGTTGGATTAGCAACAAGTTAATTGTTTCTGTTACTTCGTATAGGGGAACAACGAGGTCCGCAAGACCCGCATCGGAAACGGCTTTTGGCATTCCATAGATTATTGCTGTGGATCTATCCTCTGCGATTACTTTACCACCAAATTCCTTAACTTTTTTGCATCCCTCTTGCCCGTCTCTCCCCATTCCTGTTAGAATAACTGCGATCAAACCTTGGCGAAACAGAGGAGCTGCAGACTCAAGTGTTACATCAACAGAAGGACGTACGAAATTACGGGGGGGTGAGTCGTCTAGTTTGAATACATACCTGCTGAACCCGCCAGAAGAATTCTTTTGAATTAGGAGATGAAGACCTGAAGGAGCAATATAGACCGTGTTTGGTCTAATCGGTTCCTCATCGCGAGCTTCCTTGATTCGAATTGGTAACTTTTGGTTGAGACGGTCTGCGAAGCTTTGAGTAAAACCAACAGGCATATGCTGGATAATGACAATTGGGGGAAATGGAGGCTTTAACTGTGAGAGAATCGTAAATATTGCCTTTGGTCCACCTGTGGAACTGCCAATTATGACTATTCTATTGGCCAAACCAGTGGCACTCAGTTTCTTGACTTCTCGCTGAACAGGCTTCATCTTATTTTGATCTTTTTGAAGCGGTTTTCGAGCAAGAGCACGAAAAGCCATGAATGCAAGAGCCTTTGTTCGAATGTCTTTAACAACAGAATCAAATCCTTGACCGGCTTGAGGAGCTTTCGCGACAAATTCTATTAATGGGTGTTCCAAAACAAGTTCCAACGCATCCCTTAGTTCTCGTTTATCTAAGGAACTCATAAGAATAATTGGAAATTCTTTCGCCTTTCCAAGCTCTCTGGCTAATTCAGTTCCCTTCCCATCAGGAAGTACAACATCCAAAATGAGTATGTCAAATCCCCCCCTCTGAGCAATTCTCTTGGCATCTTCAAGAGACTTCCCGAGGGCTACAACTTTGATTTTCCCGTCTTGTTCAAGCTTGTCTTTAAGAACCGTTCGAATAAGCATTGAATCATCAATTAGACCAACACGAACGGTTCTTGGAACTTGCACTCTATTCCCTCGGCTTTAGCGATTTTATTTGACAAAATCTATAACAGTGATTTCTAATCACTGTATTGTCTTTGCGACGACTTTGATAATTTCTTCATTTCTGAAAGGCTTGATAATAAATTCCCTCGCACCGGCCTTAATTGCGTCAAGCACAAAAGTTTCTTGTCCAAGAGCAGTAACCATTATGATCTTGGCATTTGGGTCGAATTGCATGATTCTTCGAACCGCTTCGATTCCATTAAGTTTTGGCATGACGATGTCCATTGTAACAACATCGGGGCGGAGTTTTGCATACATTTCAACCGCTTCTTCACCGTTTGTGGCTTCGCCTACTACGGTGTGTCCTTGACTGGTTAGAATCCGACGGAGAACCATCCTCATAAATTTGGCATCATCAACGATTAGCACGGTGCCCATTACTTCACACCTATCTTCTTGATTAGTTGCGACTAGTTAAACCAATCTGTTCGCTGTGTGAATTGTTCACTTAATGCTTATAAGGTCTATGGGTAGTGTCGAGTTTAAAGGCTAGTCATGTAGGCATTTGCCTTATGGATAAACCAATGAGTTCAATTATGCATTACTTTATTGGCGATTGAGGATTGCTTTGAATACCACAAAGTTGTTGGCAACATGGGAATTCACTCGACCACATACTATGGTCGGCACTTTCGTTGCGGTAATGGTACTGTGGATTTTAGCAACGGATCTTAATGCTTCTTTTGTTGGTATAACAGTCCACTGGTTTATCATTACTGAAATTGCAGCTCTGCTCATTAACGTCTATATTGTTGGCGTCAACCAAATTTATGATGTTGAAATTGACAAAATCAACAAACCGTATCTCCCTCTTGCTTCTGGAATTCTGTCCATGAAGGAAGGAAAAATGATCGTTTCTGGAAGCGCCGTAATCTCGTTGACCATAGCGTGGACAAGTGGGTTTGTTCTTGGTCTGACCATTTCCTTAGCTTTCATCATCGGAACAATGTATTCCGTTCCACCAATCAGATTGAAGAATCATGGCGTACTTTCTTCACTAAGCATAATGCTAGTTCGAAGCTTTATTGTAAATCTTGGTGTCTATGCTTTTTTTGAAACAAAACTCCATCATTCAATCAAATTCGAGCCTGAAATTTGGTTCTTAGTTTTGTTCACTTTCGCTTTTTCTTTATCTATTGCTATTACAAAGGATGTCCCAGACTTAAGCGGTGACTTGGCTTTTGACATAGAAACCATTCCCGCAATGATTGGGAGTAAGAAAACACTTGCATTCAGCAAAACATTCCTCCTAAGCTCATTTCTTATCGGTCTATTTTTTGGGATTCTTTTCTTGGAACAAGCCTCACAATTATTGTTTATTGGTGGTAATACCGTATTACTCGCATACTTAATAAAGCGGATACGTGATCTCAATCACCGGCACGAAAAAGAGGTTAAAGCATTTTATAGAATGATTTGGCGGCTATTTTATGCGGAATACATTCTGATGGCACTGCAGATGCTCGTTCAGTTAAAATTGAATTGAATTGAATTTGCAAGATTCTCTTCTAGTCCTTTCCAAATAGATCTTTGAGTGCAGGAATTAGAAGTGGGAATTCAAATTCAAACCCAAGGCTCAAGAGTTTCTGTGGAAGTGCTTTCTGTCCTGTTAGTAGGGTCGTAGCCATTTCTCCTAGCACAATTTTCAAGACGAATCCAGGTACTCGGAAGAATGATGGCCTTTTTAGTACTTTGCCAAGGGATTTCGTGAATTCTTGGTTCGTCAAAGGGTTTGGAGAGCTAACATTGAATGGACCTTTTGCTGACCGATTCTCAATTAAGAAATCGATAGCTCTAACAACATCCAGATAATGAACCCAGGAAAGCCATTGCTTTCCGTTTCCAATTCTTCCTCCAACGAAGAGTTTGAAAGGAAGCGACATTTTGGGCAGTGCGCCTCCTCGAGGAGATAGAATTACACCGAACCTAGTAACAACTCTTCTCACACCAAGAGCTTCAACACCGTTTGTGCTTGCTTCCCATTTTGTAGCGAGATCTGCGAGAAAACCATTGCCGGGAGGATCGTCTTCTGCGAATTCCTTACTCTCATGCGAACCATAATAGCCAACTCCTGAGCTCTGAACAAGAACAAAAGGTGTTTCGTCTGCTGATTCTATAGCTTCTACCACCGCTGTGCCAGAGTTAATTCTGCTCTCCAACAGTGCTCTTTTCTTCTTTTTTGTCCAACGACCCGAAGCAATGTTTTCTCCTGTTAAGTTGATTATTGCAGTATCGTTGGTGATTAGGTGTGCCCAAGAAGCTCCTTGTTTTCCATCCCATTTTTCCACAAGGCTTCCGTTTGGTACCCTTCTCAATGCCTTCTTGGGATTTCTAGAAAGAATGATCACTTCAAATCCTTTCTTCAGAAAATACTCTGAAAGATGAGTGCCAACAAGACCGCTTCCACCCGGTATAATGATTCTCATGCATAATGTAATGATTATGTGAATTATAAGCGTTAGTTAGAAAAAAAGAAGAAACAATTTCATTCCCCGTCTCGAAGCGTTTTTAGCCATTTCTTTCCTTCTGAAGTTATTCCCCACGCATCAGTCGTCCCTACCTTGAACCTGTCTAAGTATCCCTTTTCTTCAAGTTCTTGCAAAGCCATTCTCACATCTTGTAGCGTCGGTTTTTTGGGAGAGACCTTGTAAAGCGACTCTACTTGTAACACAATATTCGCAATTGAGGCTGTTTTTCTATTCAAGTAAACGGATCGATCCAAGAATTCCAAGATGTTGAGTTTTAGCGTTTCTATGTCTATGCTTGTCATGCTTTTCCAAGACTTCTAAAGGCGTTTTAATATTAATTTTCTAGGGTTTTCTCTTACGAGGAGTGAGAGATTGATCGTGTTTGCAATCTCAGCCGTTTACACCCTTAGTACTCGTTTCAGCATTAAGACTAATGAAGTCGGGCTTTCACATTTCATCAAATCACAAAAAGGAATTTCTCACATGCAAGTTCGATTGAAAGGCCCAAAATCAGGAATTGTTATAAAGAAGCAGACAATTAGCCAGAAAACATTCTGGGATGGTTATGATTGCCCTAGTAGATTAACTCGATGAGTTCTTCATCGCGCTTGCACCCCTCACACTAAATACCATGAACGCGACAAATTTTCAATCAATCCATTAGCAATACTAAATAATGGTTGTATCTTGCTCGTAATTGGTGAGCTTCATGCTGATTCAGCTTGTCCTAAAATATTTTATCTACAATCATAAGCGCACATTTCAGGGTGTGATCACTCTCGCAGTAGGGGTCATGCTGTTTGTTGCAAGCGTAGGGATTGTTTCTGGCTTTTCAGGGCAAGCTCAACTACTAAGTAATCTTTTGCCAAAATCGCGTGAACTTTTAATCGAACCAGTAAATCAGCCCGCTCTCTCAAATGAAACCATTGAGAAAATAATCTCATTATCTCGAACGGTCGACCCTGATGTTATGCCTATGCGCTCGAATTATACCCCGGCTAAGCTTTCTGGGTCTCAAGGACAATTCGAAATCTTCGCTGAAATCATTGACTATGCAGAGCTTGCGAATTATTCTGGAATTACTTCTATTGCTCTTCTGGAAAACAATACGATTGTGATAGGTGAAAACCTAGCAGTCAATACTGGATTATTCGAAGGTTCATTTGGTCAAATACAGATTGAAAATATTTCAATATCCGTTGAAGTTGGGAAAGTTATTAGGAGATCAGGCTGGATTAGCACCCAAGTATTGATTCCTTTCCAAGCCATGGGCTACGAGCACTTTCGGTCAGCGACACAATTGCGTCTTGTTTTTTCTGACCCCGATCAAGCTCAGCGCTTGAGACTATTTCTGCACAACCAAGTAGGAAACATTACGATTTCTGATCAATCAGGCACAAAACTCTTTTTGGACGCAAGTTTCAGTGAAATCCTTAATTTGCTTTGGATTCTTGAAATTTTATTCGGAATCTTAGCCGTCTTGTCAATCGGGTATACCTTGACAACACTTGTAAAGGAATCAGTTGAAGAAATAAAGATCTTGAGGGCTCTGGGCTTCTCTAGCTCACAAATCTTCGCACTCTTTTATGGACAAAGCCTATTGATAGGTCTGCTAGGTGGGCTTCTGGGAATGCTTATCGGTTTAGTCTCAGCTGTCGGAGCACTGTCATTTTCTTCAGCTGTGATAGATTCTCCCTATTTTATCTTGACAATTGATCTTCGTATTGTTTCCATGATTTTCGCTTTAAGCGTCATTATTTCAGCCCTTGCTGGTATTTACCCCGCAATGTTGGCAACTTCAATTGAAGTTAGGGAAGGGGAATAGAATGTCTGTAATATTTAGATTTCCATCCATCATACCGAGAAGTAGATTAACATTGGCTCTTGTCGCTATTTTCTTAACAGCTGCGATTCTGGGGTCAAGTACATCTTTGTTATATAGCGTTCAGGAGTCATCGGGGTCATTCCTTGCTACCCAGGACAATATTGTCGTGATAAGCAATACCAAAGCTAGTACGCCATTTACTTCTGCGGTACCACTTGCTATGATAGAAACAATCACGCAAATTAAGGGGGTTCTTTTAACGAGTCCCGAAATACTCCTGCTGGGGTCCTCTAAAGGTTATTCTGTAATGGGAAGAGGTATTTATCCAGACAATTTTACTAAGCTCAATGAGATTCGGCTAGTAAAGGGTAGACTCCCCACTTTTAATGACACCATAGGTGTTTCAGTAGGGAAAAATCTCGCAAAAGTCTTGGGGATTGACGTTGGAGATACTTTTCGTTTCATATCAGCCGTACAAACTAGTGAATCGTTATTCGTTGTACGGGGGATTTTTGAATCCGGAGGGCTACTTGATGACGAATTCCTTGTCTCCGTGATCGCAGCAGCTCCTATCTCCAGAGTAAATGCGGGAGAAGTTACACACATACAAGTGATGATAGATACCAACGTAATTTCTAAAGAAGAATTTAAGGAAATCATCTTTTCAAGTTTTGAACTAACAGTGTTCCTAAGAGCAAGAAATGGAACCAAATCTGATGAAAAAGCCGAAGTTATTGTGTCCCTCAAAAGTGGGGACCAAGTTTCAAAAAAAATAGTTG
>JALTMP010000103.1 GCA_027001645.1 Candidatus Heimdallarchaeota archaeon | reverse complement strand
CGACGAGAATGATCTCGGCGGTGCTCGCGGTGGCTAGCTTACAGCTAATCAACAACTGAAAACTTGCTCATTTAAAATTATCTAACGTGTCACCCTTCCACTCAAACGAATTATGTCTTTGTATTATTTATCGCAATGCAATTCTCCGTCCCTTAGCGATTAACTCTTACCCACTAGAGGATTTTTCACTACTTTTCATTGACTTGATGCAGGTCTGAAAAATCCAGAGGATCCCTTCATTATGGTCCTGCGATTCATTGGTAGTGATTCATTCCTTGAAGTAGTTCACTAGACACATGAAAGAATTAAAGAGTTGTGAAACGACAGACTAAACCGCATTAAAGCCAACGAGGAGTCAAATGCATGTCTCGTGAGGGAATAATCAAGTATAAGTTATACCACACCAAGGCCTCTGTTCGTTTCAATGAACTGATCGGGCAATTGATCCATCTCAGACAGGAACTATTGAAGCGAAGGTTCATAGGTGTTTACCCCAAGAATCACCCTCTCTTTCCAATGGTTGGGTTCGGAAACGTTAGCATGAGATATGGCGAAAAAGGCTTTGTCATAACTGGAAGCCAAACAAGCAACATAAAAGAATTAACAAGCAAAGAATTAGTTCTGGTTACTTACTGGAGCATTAAGGACAACACTGTTTACTCTACTGGACTCTTGGAACCATCGTCAGAAGCCCTAACTCACGCCGCAATCTATGAGTGCGCCGAGAGTGCAAAGTTTGTCGCACACGGCCATGTTGTTGAAATCTGGGAAAATTCAGAGGCACTCGGTCTGGATTCAACTCCTCGTGACGCGGAATACGGAACACCGGATTTGGCTTTTGCAATTAAGAAACTCTGCATCAAGGACAACAGGCCAAGAATCATTTCACTGAATGGCCATGACGAAGGCATCATTGCCTGGGGAACTTCCCCTAAACAAGTCCTCAAGTTACTAGATACAGCTTTTGATAGATTGGTCAAAATTAAGAGAACGGGGTAGTGGATGTTTTGTGAAAAACCTGTTTTGCTAGCTTTATAACACTCCTAATGAGAAGAATTTCTGAGAGATTCATAGGGGCCTAGTACTGGATTGGTGATTGAATGTTCGCACTTGTATTACTACTTGTAGTCGGCGTTATTGGCTTCGGTCTTCTAAGAGAGCAGTCTCGCCGGAGGAAACTCGTTGAAACCTTTTCTTCTCTCGGTTTCTATTCTGACCCAAACACAAGAAATGCTTTCATTAGTTCTAAGACCGGAATACGCTATTTCATCCAAAAACGGAGACGAGGAAAGCACAGCTACTATTATCATTTGTCCGCGTTCATTCCTATTAATATGGGGACCAGATTCACGATTACGAAAAGAGGTTTTTTCTCACAATTGCTGGGAATCAATCAAGGAGATATTATGATCGATGACCGCTTAAGAATTTCTTCTCCTTATCCCAAAGTTTCTTGGAAGAAACTAACCCGAAAGGATTTTTTGGACTTCGTAGATTGGTTCTTTTCCCTCTCACAATCCAATCGATCAAAAATTGAAGCTTTTGAAGACGGGATCCGTTTGGATTTCTACACAAAGCTATCCAATGAACACGTTGTGAGGGCAGTTTTGAGCATTGACCGATATGCGAAAGACCTACTGGAAATAACCGAAGATGTAAAGCCGTTTGCTGGTCAAGAACCCTTGCTAGTGAATAGCGAGCAACTAACCTATAAATGCGATAATTGTGGTAGAAATATTCCGCTAGCAGGGGATTATTGTCCTTTCTGTCATGCGAAAGCACCAACGTGCATTGTATGCAGAAATGATCCCGAGCCTAACGAAGATGTCGTCATTCTTGCTTGTTGTCAAACGTACGCTCATCGAGATCATTTGCAACAATGGTTTCGGAAAAACGAGAAATGTCCATACTGTAACAGGAAGAACCCATTGGTCGTTGCAATACCTACCCCGTACTAGTGGTTCACCCCTCCCATGCAGGCAGTTGCTCGAGGTTTCCTTGAAGAATTAGCAGTTAAATGTGCGCTCTTGCCCTCACCCATACTCATTCCGGGTTCTCTTAAAGAATGACGATTTCTACTCCCGCTTCATCTTTCCTCTCCCATAGGTTAATAATCATTGGAGTAAAGAGTATTTCTCGGAAAAAGGGTGTAACATGTCGGGGAAAGTCACTCTCGTAAAAATACTACTCACAGTACTTGAAAACTTAAATCAATCGGATAAAAAAACAGTTGATCAGTCTATGTCTGGCATGGAGAAAATGCTAGGTGACGACTGGACGCTTCTCCCTGTGAACTCTCTTACTTTACTAGCTCTGACGATTGTGCTCAACAAAGTTCTGACTCCCCGGGGAATAACTCCACGACGAATTGTTTTGGCTACCCTCGATGTCGCTGAAAAGGCGGGCTTTGATAAGGCTGCAAACGAAATTTTCCAGAAAACCCATGAATGGGGAAAAATAACCTCTGAAAAGCTAGAAGGCTTGTATCAAACTATCAGAAACAACTCAGCAACGTCTTACTTGGTTCAGGGAACTGCTACTAAGGCAAAAAAGGTTTTTAGTGCTCTAAAAAAACCCTTCCAGCGCACAAAAGCCGACGATGAGGGCACCCCGCCAGAATAAGTTCACGGGATTTAATCGCATACACAATGGTTTTTACAAAATTAAGCAGATTATCGCACAAGTCACTTTTGCTGAGTAGCGAGATTGCTTAGTAATTGTAGAAATATTTTTCTCCAACACAGTAATTAAAAAACGTGGTGGCAAAATAATGACAATCGCATTTATTCTCATAAACGCAGAAACCGGAAAAGAAAGAGATGTTCTAGAACAACTCAAGAAAATCCCCGTAACCCGGGAGGGGCATCTGATCTTAGGATCATTTGATATCATTATCAAAGTAGAAGTGGACAATACGAAACATCTACGCGAACTAATCACAGGTGAAATACGCAAAATTGACGGCGTCGGCTCTACAATGACGATAATTGCAGTTTGAAGTTATGATTAAGACCACTCTCTTCTAGTTAGTTATTAGCTTCTTTCCATGCGAATTCTCTGCATATCTTTTTAGCTTCTTAATTGAATTGTGGCTTGAAGACGTATTTTCTACCTTGCTATTCTTCCTGACATTGGCTGATTATGGCTTTTTATAAAGCAGGTTTCCGACTAAAAATGAACAAAAAAAGCATGCTTTGAAAACGGAAGATCGGACACCTTGTTTAGCGATCAGGCGCTTTTATTTCACTTAGAATGCATTCAGTCTCGGGCATCGTCTGGACTTGGAATCGAGGGGAGCTCTGGAACTGTCGGTGTTTCACTGAAATCATCTGAAGCACTCTCTTCTGCCTCGATTTCTGGCTCGGGAGGAATATACTTGTCTTCAACTTTTTTGAGAATTCTTCTCTTCTTGAAAGGCCTAGACAATATTTTCTTAATTTCTTTAAGCAATTCTTCTCTTTCGAACAAGTATTCTCTCTGCCCGACCGTGTTTCTGCTTAATTTACTAATTTCTCGAGCAAAGCGAAGCGATAGGATTAAGGATTGATGGTAGGCGTCGATACCATTGAGGATTCGTTCTAATTCCTGTTGAGAAACCCTAACGTTGTGTTTTATCTCTAAAGCCGTTAAAATATCTGATGTAACTAGATCCGCGGCTTTTTGCTGAAACATTTCTAATGCTGTTGCTATCGGAACTGAAAACAATACTAGTGGGTCTAAAGGAGACCCTCCATTTGTGTCTAGAAGCACGCGTAATTTCCGAACCGATTCAACCACTAAGCCCGCATACCAGATGTCAAATAGAGCGGCAAGATCCAGAAAGAATGATTCGAAATCCTTTTTTTCCCATGCCTCCCAAGTTTTTTGTATCTGTTCAACGGTTTCTTTGAATATTGTTTTAATACCTGGGATTTGTACACCCTTGTTTTCGGTTCTATTGATGATTTTGTCTTCATGAGCAATTAATTGTTGTCCCAGTAGCCCCCAAATCATTTCCTCGATGTCTTTGGGTGATACATCACTAGTTGGGATTGATTTTTTGTATTTGTTAAGGATTTGCAAGCTTTTCTTTGCATCAACCGATTTTTGCAAAACAACAATATCCCCTAATTTTGTAACTGTGAACTTGTCCCCTGTTTCTAATCCAAGTTCATCTCGGATCTCTTTAGGGATAGTAATCGTACCCTTTTTGCTAAGCTTCATTATTGATCCTCCAAAGACAAAATGCCCAGACTCTACATTTGACAATGCTTCCTTTCTTATTAAATTCTATGCAAACTATTGAGTTATGCACTTGATCATTAAAAAAGCGTCATTACCATTCTCATAATATCTCTCAATGATTTTTGTAGCCTTGTAGCCCAATTCCCTATATAGTCTGATTGCTGAGCTGTTGGAGACATCAACTTCTAGCGTGAATTTTTTTATGTTCCGAGCAAGCGCTAGAGATTCAGTCTTTTTCAATAGCGTGGAGGCAATGCCCTGCCTACGATAAAGGGGATGCACGGCTACCATTACAATGTGCAGACTATCATACTCAACAACACCTAAAACAAGACCAACCAATTGCTTTTCATGAAACGCTCCCAAACTAATATGATCTAAGGTTTTTAGGTACGTTCTTATGGTTCTTTCTCCTAGTGGGTAATCAAAGCAAAGCCTTTCCAGTTCAATGATCTGATCTGCGTCTTCATGAGTCAGCATGCGAATGATTATTGGGCGTACTACCACTGAACAAACCTCCGGGGTTACTGGATTTCATCTAATCTTTGCTGTATTTTTCCTGATGCAAGAGCCGCTAGATCATTTCCTCTCGCTCGTGCAACCTCCAAGTCAATAACATATCTCCCACTTTTCGTCTGTCGCAGCTCTTCTGGATGAAGAAACAAGAAACCAGTTCTTTTTCCCTTGAACTTTACACCAACAATTGCCTCCGCTCCAAACCTTTCAGCAAAGAGAACCAGCCCCTCGATCTCATGCGGCTCAATGTAGATCTTAGAACTCTTACTGATTTTCAGCTCGATGGCGTAAACTTTTCCAATATCTGCTTTCCCGGCCAATAGATCTGGGCGGGGAGTTTTACTCGCAGCACCAGACGCTGGAGCACGCATTACGGCGAACCCTGCTTCCCACATTTTATTTACCAGTTCTCTTTCAGCGTCTATACCTGACCGGGTCATCTCTACCACTATTCTAATCCATTAGTTCTTATAAGTGTTGGATGAAAATCACTCAGCACCATGCAAGTCTTGTATAAAGATCTAAAACGAGGAATAATCAAGCTTCTCCCCCAAACACTTGATGACATCTATTCTCTTTCACTTCTTATTCGGCCTGGGGACGTTGTTGTTGCTAAAACCACTCGCAGGATCAGAAGATCTACACAGGACGTTGATAGGCCCGATGAAGGAAGACGTGAGACATTTTCGTTAGGGGTTAAGGTGGAACAAGTTGAAATTACAGGCTTTTCGGATTCGTTGCGAGTGCATGGAATAATCGTAGAAGGACCTGAAGATAAGATTGATCTCTATTCTCATCATTCTCTATCCATCAAGATGAACGAACCACTTACGATCAAGAAGGAGCAGTGGTCAAGAGAAGATCTACTTCAGATTGAGGAAGCAGTAGAATCTTCACAACAGGCTCCACTTATCGTTGTTGGGATGGAAAGCGATGAAGCCGTTGTTGCGTTAGTTTCCGCACATTCAACTCGTGTCATCGGAGAGTTTCGCCCTACTGTATCAAGAAAAGCAAGCTCTCCAAAAGAACATGAGCAAGAAACAAAGCAATTTTGGTTAGAACTTGCAGAATATCTCAACCAGCTTCAAAAAAAACACAAACCGGATGCAATAATCGTCGCGGGGCCGGGGTTTTGGAAAAATAACTTTGTTCAATTTGCAGTAGGAAAATTCCCCGATCTGAAAGGCATTCTTCTTGCCGTGGCGGCTTCTACTGGGGGTCGCGTGGGTATTAGCGAAGTCCTCTCAAGAGGAGTTCCAGCCAAATTCGCCGAAAAGCGAAGAGCAATCATTGAATCTGAATTGATCAATGAAGTAATGAAACGATTAGGAAAGGGAGAGCACACGGTCACTTATGGGTATGATAGTGTATCAAAAGCCGTCACCTACGGTGCAGTTGAACACTTGTTGGTCCTAGATAAGATGCTCGCCGATATAAACTTGCGACCAAAATTAGAAGCCTTGTTACGGGAAGCGAGAGCTCTAGGGTCAAAAACAACGATTATCAGCTCGTTTCATGAAACTGGAAAACTCGTTGAAGGCTTGGGAGGAATCGTTGCCTTATTACGATATCCCCTCGCAGAGCTGTAAAACAGTTTACTTATGGTTGAAATATTGTTGCGAAAATATTCAGAAGGATTACAGCCAGTGAGCTTACTCTAAGCGTGTTTATGATCAACCTTGATCGGTTGGAGTTCTTGAGAGCCAAGCGCAATACCTTGTCGCCGTCTGTAATAACTAATGGCAGGACATTGAATAAACCAAGCATGAGATTGAAATTAATGATGAGAAGGATTTCCGATTCTACAATGTAAGGCAACCACGGAGATAAGAACTTAAATTTTGGCTCATAGTATTGGTAAAGAGACAGTCCGAACCGTCCTCCCGAGAGACCCGCCCGATCTATATATTCGGGGGTTTTCATGCCATAATATCCTTGTCTGCACTGCAGTATCACTTCTTCTCCCGGCAATAGACGGCTTAGAATAACAACCAACGAATCAACAGTTGGAGTTGCAACGAATGATCCATTGGTAAAGA
>JALTMP010000102.1:11588-23302 GCA_027001645.1 Candidatus Heimdallarchaeota archaeon | reverse complement strand
ATTAATGCAACTCAATAGTAATTTGGTCATGGGTTCGGCTCTTTTTAGTAAACAACTTGGCAAATTACTAGAAAAACTAAACATGGCTGATGAATTCAAGTTAGAAGTGCCTTCTGTGGAAAAAAGCATTTCGTATATCTCAGATTTCGAAGGTCTGGATGGAATATTGTTTGGACTTTATGCAGGATTGCCCCTTTATGTTTTAGGATCACATCTTCAAAACGTAGTAGCTTTTTCTCATTTCCTCAATCTTCTTCCAGATTCTATTTCAAGAAAAATTTCACTACATTCTTTTTGTCAAGACTTTTGTGAAGGGATCAATTGGGTAGGGTTCCCCCCGACTCAGAAGTCGCTTGATGTCATAGCAGAGCACGTTGACGAAGCCTTAATTGTCTCAATTTCGTCCAAGAAGGCAAGCTCGCCCTTTTCTTGTTCGTTCGTGGAAGAAATGGCAACAAAAATGCAGAGCGGTGAAATATCGACGTGTAAAGAGCTAGAAGACTATGTTCGGCGCATTTTCGATGTTGCAAATAAGATAGATCCACAAAATTCGGTTGAGGAAATCGCGTCACAGTTTGAAATAACAATTGACAATGCTGAATTCTTCCTTCAAGTTAGAAAAAACTACGAATCCCATGAATCGTTCTCAAATATGGAGATTTGTAAAAAGAGGTAAAGATCATATGAGTAGCGCAAATATTATTGACTATTTATTAACCAAAACTGGCGACGACCCGACTTCAACTGCTAGCCAAATCGTATTATTGATAGGATATTTCATTGGATTCTTGTTTACTATATGGTTCGCGTACATCATTTTTGGCTACTGGAGAAAACAGAATAAGGAGATTCAGGAAAATCTTAGGGGATTGATCTATGTAACTCTCGCGTTATTATTGAGAATAACAACTTCGTTCATAGACCAAATCATTAGGTTTTCAACAAACAATCAATACGAGTTTGTGATTTCCACGGGGCTATTAGCCTTGTCATGGATGGGCTTCGTTTATGGATCACTGCTTGTTTTGACAACTTTTGTTAAAGTCCCAACCAAAAGAAAAAGAAGAATCTCACTCATCAAAAGACTACACATCTTTGCATTAGCAGATCTGGCGTTTCTAGTTGTCTTTTCCTTTGTGGCATCAAACAGTGCAACTGTGGGAGTAATAGTCGGTTTACTCTTGCTGATTGCAACTTTTTCGTTGTGGGCCCTGTTGATTATTGTCTACATGGAAGTGAAGCACATCGCGTCCAAATTAACTCGTGCGAGGTTGAAAATGATCTCTTTAGGAATTTTCTTCATAGTCTTAACATTCACAGCAACACCAATTGTTATTGTCCTCTCCATTATTGGTATTTATACTGAATGGATGCGGGTGGGATTTCTTCTGCTTATTCTTCTCTCCTCAATTCTTGCAATGTGGGCCTTTTATCACTCAGTATTTGTCCCCGCCTGGATGAAGAAAAGAGAAGGTTTAGTTATCCCAGATTCGAACTTTCTTTTGGAAACATCTTAAATCCTTAGGCTCAAGTAGGAGATTTGAATGCAAGTCAGGGTATACTGCGAGAAATGCAAGAAATATGAAGAAATAACGGTCGAACAAGTGTCGCCAGATGAGAACACGAACAATGACGAGTTTGGGATCCCGTCTCCAGAATTTTCCGTGGGCTCTGGAGTAAAAACGCGAAGCATTGTCCACTCAGATCATACAATTGTTGTCGATATTGATTCACATGGCAGTATTAGAAATAGACAAATCATTGATCGCATTGATTCCAGCTTTGAAAATGCTATCTCTAAACTTGCTGGAAAAATCCTAAACGCCATTGATAAACATAATTTCTCGGCGAGTCTCATAGTAGTAAGCTCTTCAGAACTAATGAGAAAACTAGTTATTTCTCTATGTCACCAGATTTTGCTTAATCTCCCAAAGAATCAAATCTCAGGCCTTTATCATTCCACAAACGCCATTTTTTTCGAAGTGGGAGATTTTATTCTATTTCTCAACATGGATCCGGAGAAGAAGATTGATGAACGAGTCCTTGACAAAGAAAAGAAAATTATGGCAATTCACCTCACTTCCGACAATCAAAAAACAATTCTAACCCGCTATAAGCCTTTAATGGAAAACATAAATCAGATGCCTGTAGTTATTCTATTTGATCGGTCGCTGATTGCAAATTCTGATTGGAAAAAACTACTGGTTTCTCTCATGGAAATAAACCCTTCAATTAACTTTCTTGATATCAGCGACCTGAATCGAGCAATCAACTCATTCACTTCAATAATTTCACTAATGCAATGAAGTGTTAAACAACTAGCCAGATTTGCGAAAAGAAGACTTCGTTTCTCACCGTCAACTAACAAATTTCAAGCCATCTCACCATACAATATAAAAAAAATCCATCGAACATGGGCTGAAGGCTGAATGACTTCTTCAAAAAGAACAGGCATAATGATCCAAAAGAATCAAGACGAACTCAATATTCACTTTTTCAGCACTATCAAATACTCCAAATTACTAATCAAAACATTGCATCTTTTCCTCGCATTCCTTCTGGTGTTTTTCTTTTTGAATTTGTTAGATTTTCTTCTCGACTTGTTCAGTGCACGTGGAGGCTTCATTGATTATGCTGATGGAAATGGGCGATCGAATTCCTCTGCTATTCAAGATCTGTTGATTATTTTTTTGGGCACAGCTACTGCCGTCTTCTTAGTAGGGTTTATTTTGCTTGAAACTAGGATTCAGATTAGTAAGCATGGCTTACATGTTCAAAGAGAAGTATTTGGTCTTGTAGTTAAGAAAACAAGTATCCCGTTGTCTTCAATCAAGGACATCATGATCTCATTTGAAACCACTCAAATGGGAGAATTCGCGTTTCTCAAAGTAAAGACCGCAGATAAAGAGTATCAATTTCAAATCTATGACTCTGACCCACGAATCCCTTCCGAAGCGAGAGAAGAGCTCAGAGAAGTCGAAAGAGACCTTTTGGAATTTTTTACTCATTTCTCTTGATGTTTCTCTTTTCAACAGTTGTTGTATTTGGCATATAGCAACGACTACACGCAATCTTTTCTCTATCAAAGGGTCAATAATTGTGTTGTGCGAGACAAGGCTTAGTGTGAGTCCGGATTTGGGTGTACAAAAAACTTTGGTGGTTCTGTAGAATATTCTAGCTAAGAAAATAGGAAATCGGGGGAAACTTTCTTATTCTCATCTCCGAATCGTGTCTAAATATTTTCCCTACTTTGGGGAAAAGATATCGGCAAACGAGGTGAAATAATGCACAATAGCCAATTTGGCAAAAAGACACTCGGTATTCTGGTTATTTTCGTCTTTGCAGGAAGCATGTTCTTTCCTCTGGATTCGAATAATTATCTGGCAGAAGTAAACGCAGCACTGGTGCCCATTGGCTCGGGAGCGATTCTGCAAGGATTCTACTGGGACGTCCCGTACGATTGGTATCAAACAGTCTATACTTACATTCCCCAAATCGCTGCGGCGGGATTTGATAACATATGGCTACCTCCTCCCTCGAAAGCAATGGGGGGCAGAGATTCTATGGGGTATGATCCTTACGACTATTATGATTTGGGCGAGTACTACCAGAAGGGATCTGTTGCAACGCGCTTTGGAACAAAAGCCGATCTTCTAAGCTTGATTAATCTGGCGAAATCTTATGGACTCCACGTTACGGCGGATATTGTGATCAATCACAATGGCGGCGGTGACTTAGAATGGAATCCTAATGTCAATGATTACACGTGGACCGACTTTACAGGCGTTGCAAGTGGTAAGTTCTTGAGAAGCTATAATGACTTTCATCCTTCAACCTATGAACAAGCTGATGAAGGAGTCTTTGGTGGTTATCCCGACTTGGCTCATGCCAATCCATATGTGTGGAATGAAGTGATTAAATGGGGACAATGGCTACGGGACAGCATTGGGTTCACTGACTGGAGATTTGACTACGTTAAGGGCTATCATGCGTGGATGGTTAGGGACTGGTTGACATATGTTGGTGGCTTTGGTGTTGGTGAATATTGGGACACCAGTATTAGCACGATCCAGAATTGGCTAAGTGGCACTGATTGGAAGGCTTCGGCCTTTGACTTTCCCTTATACTATACGTTGAGAGATATGAGTGAAGGTGGTGGTCTCTTTTACATGGGAAATCTTGCTTATGCGGGACTTGCAGGGAGCAACCCCTTCAATGCAGTAACTTTCGTTGCAAATCATGACACAAACGAAATCTACACCATGAAGGAAATGGCGTATGCATACATTCTCCTAAGCGAGGGCTACCCATCCGTGTTTTGGAGAGACTATTTTGAATGGGGCTTCAAAGATGCTATTGATTTGCTCCTTTCTCTAAGAAAGCAATATGCTGGGGGAACAACCAGCGTCCTCTTAGGGAATGACGACTTATTCATCATGCAAAGAAACGGTTACGGGTCTCAACCCGGGCTCATTCTTATGATGAACGATGGCGATACTTGGAAAGGGGCCTGGGTTCAGACAAAGTGGTCAAATCAATTGCTCCGAGATGCAACAGGAAGAGCGTATGATGAATGGGTTGATGGAAATGGATGGGTAGAAATCTGGGCACCCCCGAGGAGTTATACCGTTTGGATACCTGTATAACTTCTTTCACGAAGTATCTCTTCGCCTTGCCTTGTTCTTACCTCTCCTCCAGTGGGTTATTATATTTGAAACCTTCAACAGACGAGTACTGCATTATTTATGAAAGTTGCACGTTGATCGTGTAATGTGTGTCTGCAGTTAGAGTCATCATCATAAGAGAATCTGGTCGAGAATTGATCGAGAGTTTAGAAAAATAAAAATCCATTCATGAAAATAACTATTCCATTTGCGGAATAGCTTTTAATTGCCTAGCCAAGTTCTACTTAGCGTAAAAAGTGAGATCCAATGAATGACAAAAGAATGGTCCCAAGGAAAAACAACGAAAAAATAACCTTAGACGAATTGATGGGGTTATCAATGGCAGAACTCGTTTTCTTACAACATTTGTTGAATTATTCTGGATCTGTAGTTCGTTTTGCTCTTCTTCAAGAAATTAACGCCTACATGGTTAGAGAAAAGAAGATTAGTCCATCTAGCTTCTACCACAGCCTGAATAAGTTACACGAGAAAGGATTCGTTACTTTCGAAAAGGCCGAGGATGAAAAGATTTCTGCAGTAAAAGCAACTCCTTTGGCTCGACTTGCTCTTGCCGAAGCCAGTCGGATTTTGCTTATTGGCGCAATTGATGTTTACTCCTTCAGTAAGAGGCTTCTGAACCAAGTACTGAAGCAGTTTCAAGTAGATCAGGAGCTCAACACGGTACTCCTTGTCCCAATGGATTTGTTCGTTTCAGTTAAAATCATTAATCTGGTTGGAAGTTTCACTAATAATCCATACGTATTGGCAAGCGAACAACAGTTTGATCGGCTTAAGATTAGGGGTTTAGCAGAAAATATGGAACAATCCAAGCTCTCCGGTGGTCGCATTCGAGAGCCAAACGATTATTTTGATGCAGTGGTCTTATTTCGCTGGGGACCTTCCGAACCGATGTATCGTATTTCTCGAGAAAAATTGATCGAAGAATTGGTGAGAGTATTGAAACCTGGGGGATTATTCTTCGTTTCAGGAATGAAAAAAATCGTAAAGACTCATCACTTCTTGCTTGACGGCATCGCAGAGGCTCTCTCAAATGCGTATTTTTTGCAAGAGATCTCGGAGGAAGACTTGAAAGACGATCTGGAGAAATTTGGATTTGTTGATATTACGTTCTTAGAATATGAAGGACTCCTTGTTTCTCGAGCACGAATTCCTTAAGCTAGTAAAAACATTTGAAAATGTATGTAAAATACGGATTATTTTTTTATGGAATAATATGTGTTTATAACCGGAAACTGGAAGTTTAGTTTGAGTCGGGTCAATAAGTTCGCTTATTTTTAGACCTGACTCGCTCCCTCCCCCATCTCCAGAGATTTTCTTTTTCCAATCCTAGGCAAGTAATCTTCTTGTGAGATGTCTTCTCTGGGGTATTTTTCGAAATCACGGAATTGAATTTTGCTTCTTGTCATCTATTCCAAATGAGGCTAGTGCTTTACACCAAATAGACAAACTTAAGGGAAGTTGAGTTATATCTCAGTTGTAGATTAATCTATTGCAAAGGGGCTTGATGAATATTGAGTATGTCTGCTAATCAGCCGAATCGAAAAAATAATGGCGAAATTAGATTGAGAGTTGAAGAAGCCCTCTCGAGAGATCGGGGAACTGGAAAGGTTCGCTTACCCATATCAGTAATGAAGAAAATCGGCTTAGAACCTGGTGATATTGTAGAAATTAAGGGAAAAAAAGTAACTGGTGGAAAGGTTTTGCCCCTTGGCCCTGATGAAAAAGACGACGTAGTTCGCCTTGATGGTTTAACTCGTCGGAATTGTGGTTCATCTCTTGGTGAAACCGTCATTATTAGGAAAATCAACCCACGGAACGCTCGATCCATTTCGATTGCGCCAGTGGATGAAGATGTTAGAATCACAGGATCTGTTCAAAGGATTAGAGAAGCGCTCTTGAATCGTCCCGTTCATCGCGGGGATATAATCTCTATTGTCGCCAACATTTCAAAAAAGATGAGCACCAATGATCCAACCTCTATTTTTTCTGCCTTTTTCGGACAAGGACAACCACTCACCATGCGCGAAACTAGAGTCATTGTTACTCAAACTGATCCTGATGGAATTGTACTTGTGAAGAAAGACACAGACATCACGATACTTGCGACCCAACCCCCCTCTCTCAAGGGACTCCCAACAATCACCTATGATGATATCGGTGGTTTGAAGAAAGAAATACGACGAATGCGTGAAATGATCGAGCTCCCGTTGAAATATCCCGAGCTATTCGAAAGACTTGGAATTGATCCCCCGAAGGGAGTCTTGTTGTATGGTCCACCAGGAACGGGAAAAACCCTGCTGGCAAAGGCGGTTGCCAATGAATCGAATGCTAATTTCATAGCAATTAACGGACCCGAGATTATGAGTAAATTCTATGGAGAGAGCGAGAAGCGCTTACGCGAATTATTCGAACAAGCAGAGAAAAAAGCTCCCTCCCTAATCTTTATAGATGAAATCGACTCGATCGCTCCCAAAAGAGAGGAAGTTATGGGAGAAGTTGAACGACGCGTTGTTGCGCAGCTTTTGTCTCTCATGGATGGTCTCAAGTCTCGCGGTAGAGTTATCGTCATCGGCGCAACTAATCGCCCTAACAGCATTGATCCAGCGCTTCGCAGGCCTGGCAGATTTGACCGTGAAATCGAAATAGGGATTCCAGACAAAGAAGGCAGATTAGAAATCTTGATGATTCACACGAGAGGAATGCCACTTGATGAATCGGTTGATTTGAAAAAACTGGTAGAACGGACCCATGGCTTTGTAGGTGCAGATCTGGCGGCTCTAACTCGAGAAGCAGCCATGCAAACCTTGCGAAGAGTCTTACCTTCTATTGATTTGGAAAAAGAAGAAATTCCCGAGGAGGTCATGGATCAACTCATTGTTACCAAGGACGATTTTGACAACGCTTTGAAATATGTGCGGCCCTCCGCCCTCAGAGAAGTATTTGTTTCAATTCCCGAAGTAAAATGGGAAGACATTGGGGGTGTTGACAGGGCAAAACAGTTGTTACGAGAAGCCGTCGAGCTCCCCTTAAAACACCCCGAAGTCTTCGAATACCATGGAATCACCCCACCCAAGGGAATACTATTGTTTGGCGCGCCCGGAACGGGAAAGACACTCCTAGCAAAGGCAGTTGCCAGTGAATCAGAAGCGAACTTCATCAGTGTTAAAGGACCAGAAATCTTCAACATGTATGTTGGAGAGAGCGAAAAAGCTGTTCGCGAAATATTCCGGAAAGCGCGCATGAGCGCTCCTGCAGTTATTGGGATCGATGAGATCGATTCCATTGCGGCTAGGCGGGGATCCTCGCCTTCAAGCCATGTCATGGAAACAGTTGTTACTCAATTGCTCTCCGAGATGGATGGACTTGAAGAACTAGCAGGAGTTGTCGTAATTGCCACAACCAATAGGCCAGAGCTCGTAGATCCTGCTCTACTGAGATCTGGCAGGTTTGATCGTATTGTACACGTTCCCATCCCCAACAGGGATGGACGCTTAGAGATTTTGCGTATTCACACCAAGAAAATGAGACTAGCTGATGATGTTGATCTGGAAAAACTTGCTGATTTGACAGAGGGATATGTTGGATCTGATCTTGAAAATCTGTGCAGAGAAGCAGTCATGATTGGAATAAGAGAGGACCTAACCATTAAGCAAATACAGATGAAACATTTCTTGAATGCCTTAGAAGTAGTTCCTCCATCATCAAACAGACAGCAAGCAGAGCACTATGAAAGACTGGCCAGAGAACTATTGCAACGTTCAGCCCAAGTATCTAAGCCACCAAGCGACTATGCAATTTAGAACGAATCCTAACTAGTCGGGATACAAAGGATATTGAAGATACATTCTATTCGTTTTTCCTTAATTTCTCAACAATTAGAAGTATCTGTTTTTCTCTTTCTTTGATTTCTTCAAGCTCTCTAAACACTTCTTGCCAGAGTGGGGACATTTCACGTGCCAATCGCTGCTCTACTCGATAAGGTCCTCGTTTCATGTCTAGATATCCTACAATTGTTGCTAATGGGAGGTATACAAGAAGAAAAAGGACAACGTAATACCTAAAGCGTTTCCACTCTTCCGGAATGATTGTTAGATTCTCAATCAAAAGGTAGAAGCTAATCGTTACAAAATTCAGCATACTCATAACATATGCAAACCAATTTCCGTGGCCCCTTAGAAAAAAAGTTCTCCACTTGCTCAGCATTACTAATAGTGGCCTTACTTGCGATTTCATGTAGATTAGATCTAATGGCATGTATTAGTGTTCTTTGGATACTATGTGAAAACAATTAGAAGAGAGTACTAACAATAAAATTTTTCAAACCCGATAGCGGTTTTTGAGTCGGCAAAAACAATCCAAGCCTTGGTAGCTCAGTCGGTAGAGCGGCAGACTCGTAATCTGCAGGTCGCGGGTTCGATTCCCGCCCAAGGCTCCATTTTTGTATTCTCTTTGAATTTTCTAATAGCATGATATTTAGAAGAAATTCAAGATATTCTTTTGAAAAAAGAGGGAAAGAAGTGGAGTTAGGTTCCAATCTAATTGGTTAGAGGAGCAGATTCGCCCTGGTACGTCTCTCTTTTCGCTTTCAGATAGGCGTTAATTGATTGAACAACCTTGTGTGCAGCAGCAATTGCTTCAACAGCCGTTGCGGGACCAGTTACATCATCTCCTGCGGCCCAAACGCCCTCGATATTCGTCATGTATGTCTCTGGATCGACCTCGAAGGTGTGCCATCTTGTCAATTTGAAGCCGTCTTTTTCAAGATAGTCGTATTCAGGCTCTTCACTGATTGCTTCAATGACCATGTCGTATTCTTCGATGTATTCAGAACCTTCAATAGGAACAGGTCGTGGCCTGCCGCTTGAGTCGGGCTCGCCTAGCTTCATTTTGATTAACTTAAGCGCTTTGACCTTTCCATCCTCACCTATAATTTCGATTGGATTTCTGAGAACATGAAGTGGAATGCCTTCTTCCTCTGCAGCTTCGATTTCCTCTTCTACAGCAGGCATTTGCTCTCGTGACCTTCTATAAATGAGGTGAACATCCGCACCAAGCCTTTTTGCAACCCTAACGGCATCAATAGCCACATCTCCGCCACCAATGACTGCAATTTTCTTGCCTAACTTGACATCTTTTCCAAGGTTTACATCTCGGAGGAATTCAATGGCGTGTACTACTCCTTCTAGGTCCTCTCCGGGGATTTTCATCCATTTTGGCTTGTGAGCACCATGGCTGATCAATACTGCGTCAAAACCTAGGTCGAAAAGATCCTTGTAATTGAAGTCTTTCCCATAAGTAGCGCCATATTGGAACTTGACACCTAGTTTTTCGATATCATCAACTTCTTCGAACATGATCTCCTTTGGAAGACGATACTGTGGAATTCCTAGTGTTAGCATTCCTCCGGGCACAGGAGCCTTTTCGTACACAACTACCTCATGTCCTTGCTTGGCCAAATAATACGCAGCAGTTAGTCCTCCAGGTCCTGCTCCAATAATCGCAATCTTGTGACCTGTGCTTTCTTCCTTTTCAAAAAAGCTCTCAGTTACGTCGACGCGATCAGCAATAAATCGCTTGAGATCCATAATCTGGATAGGATCTCCCTTTTTCTGAGCAATGCACGCGTCTCTGCAGAATTGCGGGCAGATTCTATCAATAGATTTGGGGAAGGAGTAAATTGTCTCCAGAATTTCACGAGCTTTTTTTCCTTCTCCTTCTTGAATTGCCTTAATGAATGATGGTATATCAAAATGTGCCGGGCATGCTTCAACACACTTTGGTTTTCGGCATAGGTAGCACCTATCAGCTTCAATCATTGCTTCTTCCCAGGTCAGATATCCTAGATTGACTTCACGGAAATTATCGACTCGTTCTTCCACTGGCAATATGTGCTGGGGAACTTTTTCCCTTCGTCTTGATCTTGCAGTACTCACATTGATCACCCACGATCTGAAATCGCATCAGATGAAGGTATTGTTAATTATTACGACAGTAGTCCAAGCATTTTGCCACCCATGTGTTATGTCGCTCGTCTGTTTGACGAAAAAACTCGTGTAATTGAAACAATGATTCCGAAAAAATGGACAAATGCGAGGAAAATGGACAAGTGACCAGCAATAATTTGCGCCTCTCTTGGAAATACCCACTCGCCATGAAACAAAGCTATTAGTAGCGCCCAAGGAGCTAAAAAAATGAGAGAATGATAAGGAAAGATCTAGTCGCAATGTTGCTCAATAATCCCAGAACTGCCGCAGACATCGCGCGGGAATTGGATGTTACACCGAAGGATGTTGAACATGACCTTCAACACCTCTTCAAAACTCTAAAAAAGACCGATTATCGCATAATTATTCACCCCGCAGTATGCTTAAAATGCGATTTCCGCTTCTCTCGAAATAAGATTACTAAACCAAGTAAGTGTCCAAGATGCAGAGCCACATGGATCGATGCGCCACTTGTCGAAATTAAGATGAAAAAGTGATCTTGATACGAATCTTCCCCGGTTCTTGGTACTGCTTGTTGATCCACAGCCCAAACGGTTTTCAAAGGTAGGTAGAGGAGACCATTAGCCTAGGGATAGTGAAGAGATTATGGCACGCTCAGATGAAAGAGATTTCGCAAGCGATTGGGGAAAATCTAGATCTTCTTCCTGGAATAGAAATGTGGTCTTGGTTTTCTTGTTCAGTTTCGGGCAGTCCTTAGGCAGAGGCATATGGATGGGAAACGTGCTCAGCACATATATTTTCCTTCTCGCTGGAAACTCCTACAAAACCTTGGGAATACTCTCAGCAGCTACTGGCTTGGCCATGACACTCGTTGTGTTTCCAGCCGGATTCTTGGCAGATCGATTTCGAAGAGATGGAATGCTCAAAGCAGCCAGTATCATTGGAATTATGAGCTTGACAGTAATCATGATTGCTGAAGAGATAAATCTGATTCTAATCTCTCTCATTCTATGGGGGGCATTTCAAGGAATGAATCGGCCGGCTCTTGAGGCGATTTTCGCTGATTCCGTGCCTTCAAGAACCA
>JALTMP010000102.1:0-11578 GCA_027001645.1 Candidatus Heimdallarchaeota archaeon | reverse complement strand
TCGTGGAATCATTTGACCAGGCAATTTGCAATGGCTACTGGTCCTTTTCTAAACGTGCTCTTATTTTATGTTATAGGGAATCAGTGGACACTTGCCAATCTCAGAAAAGTAATGTTTGCAGGGATCGTCATTTCGTTGCTGTCTGTCAGTTTATTGTTTTTCTTCGATGACGATAAAGCGTTGCAAGATGCGAGTGAAGCTGTCAAAGACGTAGAACTTCCTATACATCCAAGTTTTTCAAGAAATCCTTTGCTTCAGAAGAGGTCTGTTAGAGTCGTTCCATACATCTTGGTTGCGAGCAACATTATCATCGGATTCGGTGCGGGCATGACTGTCAAGTACTTTCCGTTATTTTTCATACGGATTTATTCTCTCTTACCGATTGACGTTCAATTAATAATGGGCTTCACCTCGATTGCAACTGGACTTTCCTCAGTAATTGCTCAGAAGCTTTCTATGAAGAACGGCCGACCTCAACTCATCTTTACGGTACAGGCACTTGCAACTCTTTGCTTGTTCCTCATTGCATTTTATCCCCCTCTCTGGTTGCTAATTCCATTGTTTATCATTAGAGGATCCTTCATGAACGCGTCTCAGCCATTAAGCAGATCAATACTTATGGATTTAATCCCAAAACAGTCTCGAGCGCGATGGAATTCTGTTGAGGCAATCGCTTGGGGGTTGTTTTGGAACGTCAGCTCCGCGATCGGTGGATTCCTCATAGGGCCTCAAGATAATTTTCGTCTAGTGTTCTTGGTTACAGCAGGGCTCTACACATTTGGAACATCAATTATTCTATTCATCGTTCCATTGGTTCCTAATGAGGTTTTTTCCTCAGAAGAAAAACAGAACGAATCAGTGAGACAAGAGATGATTCTGAAAACAAGAGAAAAAAACATCGGAAAAGGACAATAATGGCAACCTTCCAAAAGAAGATACAAAATCTGTATTTAC
This sequence comes from Candidatus Heimdallarchaeota archaeon, assembly GCA_027001645.1. Classification (GTDB taxonomy): domain Archaea; phylum Asgardarchaeota; class Heimdallarchaeia; order Heimdallarchaeales; family JAJRWK01; genus JAJRWK01. The sequence goes on along the minus strand of JALTMP010000102.1, from coordinate 10,624 downwards.
TACAAACATTATTGGTTTCCATTAAGGGCTTTTTTCTCAGAAGTTTTTTATGCTGAGAATACGTATATTAAAACGATGTCAGAAGAAGAACGCCATATTCCCGATGATTTGAAGAAAGAACTTCTAGAAAAAACGAAGAAGTCCGGAACGCTTGACGTTGAGGAAAGAGCAGCAATGCTGGAGGGAAAAATCCCGACAAAACCCAAGGATGAAGACGAGGAGTAGAATTATTTCCATCCATCATGCGTCAAGATAATATTTGTTAAAAGCAAAGGTAAAAGAATGTCCTTGCTTAGCGATGCATAGATGCATAGTAGGAGAAAGGCTTCAAAAGCGTTTTTTGTCTTTTTTACCATTCTTTTATTGACGGTCTCCCAGAACTCTGTGGCTCAGGAATCTGGAAAAACGATTGGGACGCGTTACTTTGTCGTTGAGGAACAGGGATATGTCAATGTTGGAAAAACCCGTGTTATTCATGAAGAGAAACATGAATTGATTCTGGATTCGATAGAAATTGCTACTGTTTCTGGCGTTCAAAACATGAATGTTTCTTACATTATATATGATCCGGAGAGCCCTTCCAGAGAGATCCTAGTTGATGAAACTATCGGCGCATCTAACTTCAAGCTAACAGCAACCCAAAAGACGATTAATGGAAACACAGTCATTTCGAATTTCGACATTTCATTCACTTATTTCCGCTATCCGAAGGAGAATTTTGACATCTTGGGATCGGATTTTAGACGTAACATGACCGTAGCCTCCTTTGAGTTAACACGACACTATTCTAGTTTAGAACGTATCTGGGCCGCTTTTAGCTTTAAGAAGTGGAACGGTGAAGGATTTGACAACGTAAACGTAGAGTTTTCTGCGGATAACGACAAAAACGGAGTTATCAAGAAAATTGGAATTCACATTCTAACAGAAGACGAGAACATGCGTCCTATCCAGGAGTATCACTTCACCATGCGTGAAATGACTTGGTATGAACGAACAGTCAAATCTAATAGGCTAGTCAGAGAACTTGGCGAGTTATGGTTCATTTGGCTTATTACCTTCATCCTGGTCCTAATGGTATACTTGCCAAAAAGAATGAACAGACTGCGCAAATGGGTTATTATTCAATTAGGTGGCAATCTTCCACAACAAAATGTTTCAGGAGTCGAGGAAAAACAAGAAATTGCGACAGAAAACCCTAGCGGAGCTGACTAGTGGGCATTGACGCTTTGTTGTGATTGAATCTTGCAGAGATGTTTTATTTCTAGGTTGTTTTCTGGAAACTATGGGGAAATTACCAATTATTGTCGGCATCAGTGGTGCAAGTGGAATTCAGTATGCACATAAATTAATCAACGTCCTCTCCGACATCAGTTATCCATTTTATTTGATTTGGACAAGTGCAGCCAAGAAAGTTCTGAAATATGAAACGAGCTATTCTTTCAAGGAGTTCGAAGCTAAGGCCTTGGATGTTTTCGAAGAGAAAGATATCGCGTCATCCGTAGCCTCTGGCTCTCATCTAGTCAAGGGGATGGTGGTTATTCCGTGTTCCTCTAAAACGCTTGGCCTCATTGCTCATGGGATTGATCTAAATTTGATTGCGAGAGCGGCTTCAGTACAACTAAAAGAGAAAAGGAAATTGGTTCTTGTCATTCGAGAAACACCCCTTTCTTTGCCAATCATTGAGAATATGAGGACTCTCGCACTTTCTGGTGCTACCATTCTTCCTGCTTCCCCAGGATTCTATCACGAACCTAGGACCCTTGACGATTTGTATTCTTTTATTGCAGGGAAAGTATTAGATCAGTTTGGAATTGAGCATAGCATATACAAGAGGTGGAAAACACCTTAATTTTGAAAACACTAGCTAGAAATAATTAGATTGTAGCTAATCTAGTCGGACAAGATTTTGACGGTGCCAGCATCAGCGTCGACCTCAACATGATCCCCTGTTTTTATTTTGGAAATATCAACGCTGTCAACGCAAGGAATTTCGCTTATGATAGCACCTACTGCAACAATAGTTTCGGATTCTTGATTAATGATTGCAGCCGGAGCTGTTCCGACATCTGACATCCAATACAGCATATACGATCCAACAGTTGACCCTTTACCTGTGGGGAAAACGAGGACTTTGCCCGTAATTTTCTGACCTTCTAAAGGATGTCCTTGTTCTTTTACGATTCCTGTTTCGGGGTCTACGCCTCCATAAAATGAGATGGGAGCCGTGCTAACAAGGGCTTCGCCACTTGCTTTGCCTTTTGCAATTTTCCGTCCTTTCATTTCCAGCACTATCGCGTCGCCTCCTGGATTACCTCTTTTAATGGTTTAATCTGGACCTTGAAGTTATTACGTCCTCTTGCATAATAGCACGCTTTCGCAGAATTAGTTACCATTCCCTTAAATCGTCCTTTGATTGGCGCTACAACAGCACAAGTGTCTGCGGCAATCTTTGCTCCAGCCGTTTCAATAATTTTCGTGTAGCCCATTTGGTCAGCTATTTCTTTGACGGGTCTAGACGTCGTTATCCACATTTCTTTGGTTACTTTCTTTCCTCTAAGCATTTCAGCAATGATTTCAATTTCTCTCAGAGAAGTGTGTGGGCATCCGATTGTTACGAAATCGATTTCCTCGAGTTCGTCTGACATTTCTTCTATATGTCTTTTGACATCTTTCTGCCCTAATTCAATGGTTTCTTTTGGAATGGGATATTCTTTCCATTCCGGAGTTATATGTTCGATGTGGTAAATGCCGACTCCGCCGTATGTGGCAATGCTAGCGCTAAATCCTTTTAATTCCTCGATTGACGCGCTTCTGATGCCTTTTATATACACGACTTTTCCCTTGGCAACTTCTGCTATTGCTTTACCAAGGGCTCCAAAGTCTCTAACACTTTTCAGTTCTCCTTCGAACTGAATGACGACTTGGGGTTTTCGATTTTCGTCCAAGTGATAGCCGTATGCAGGAGTTCGTCCCGTTAAGGCGGCAGCTAACGCGCTTGGTCCACCTTCGCGATTGGTTCGAGCACCAATGACTGAATTTGCGAAAGCAACAGCCGACGACTCAGCCCACGCAATGTGTTCTCCGTAATGAGGAATGTTTCCCACAAGATACGGAGTACATGTGGCGGTGGTGACTACTCCCATCTTCCGAAAAGCTTCAATGACTCGTAGCTGGTTTTTTGCGAAATCTTCTGCAATTCCGAGTTTTTCCCATTCTTGAAGGTCCATTCCGGCAGGATTGAGGGTGGTTAGGACCCTTACCTTTCCGTCCTTCGCAAGGTCATTGAGGAATTTAAGGCCGGGCTCACCGAGATTCGCGTATGAAACTCCAGAGATCTGAACCGATGTTACAGGCAACATTCTTTCTGCTCCATAGATTTCCCCCAGCGCGGTTAGTATCTCCATTGCTTTTTGGGTGGCGCGACCATACTCGCCTTCAAGCATTGCTTCTTCTTGCTGTGTAAGTTCCAAAGTCATCCCTTTGCTCGTTTCAAATGTTCAAGTATTAAAAATACTTGTCTAATTCAACTTGGGGGAAGCCGGCACGAATGGCATGTTTTCTCTTTTCTGGATCGACTGGCATGGTTAGATCAAATCCTACTTTTGTTGTTAATTTTGTCCCGGGTTCTGCGCTTGGGTCAAGACTGCTCCCTGGCTCTTTCCCTTTAATCAGGAGATCACGATCAGCTTGAAAACGGGTGGCCATTGCCCATTCGACGTCCAATGGGTTGTAGATATCAATATCCTCATCTACTACGAAGCAATGCTTAAGACTTCCATGACCCGCGAATGCTCCTTGTATTGCCTTTTTCCCATCCTCTTCTTCTTTTTTTCTTATCTTAACTACAGCGTGTAACCATGAGCAGCCCCCGGGGCTAAGATTGACATCTAGGCATTCTACCCCGCGATTTGTTACCTCTCGAAAGATAGTAGGTTCTCTGGGCATACCCATGAGAACTTTATGCTCCAACCCTCCGGATAACAGAGCTTGCCAAATCGCGTCCTTTCTGTGAGTGATCTTTTTAACCTCGAAAACAGGTTCCTGACGCACAATATCTAGTGTTTCTGTTAAGTCGATAAAGGGTCCTTCTTCATGTCTTTCCTCAAGGTAAACCTTTCCTTCCAAGACAAATTCGCAGTCCGCAGGAATCAAGAGGTCGGACGTTTTTGCCTTCACTAGTCGAATTGGTTCGAGAGAGTTCGCAATATGTAATTCATCAACATCAATGTCTACGCTGATAGCACCCGCAACCATGATATTCGCCGGATTGCCGATGCAAAACGCCACATCAAGTTCTCCATTTTTCTCTAAGTACCGGTGGAAATGTCTTCCTTTCACTACCCTCACCGCCATCTTGTTCTTGTCAAATTGCAAGGCACGATGGTAGCTCATATTCTGCCCCCAATCATCATCGTTGGTTATGACAACGGCAGACGTGATGTATCGTCCACCATCGTGCTCGCTATGGACAAGGAAAGGAATCTTATCGAGATCAACGGTATCCTCCACAACCTCCTGACATGGGGCATTTTTGATAACTTCAGGAACAGTGGGAGAATCTATCGCCTTGGTTAGCGTCGGGATTAGTTCTTGAGTTGGAATCCCCAAATATTCAGCTACCGCGGCTTTCGATGCAAACAAGTTTCCAACAACGCGATAATCAAAACCAACCACATTATCAAAAATGACGGGAGTAGGTTCTATCGCCTTTAGAATGCCCGCGATTTCAAGATCCGCAGAAACAGGTCTTTTAACTCTTTTCAAAACATGTTTTTTCTCTTGTGCAAGGATGAATTCTCGGAAGCCCAATCTAGTTCACCACAATCGGTTCAGAGGAACCACTTAATTGTATTATTTTCGCTCAAGAAAGGAACACCGGAGAAAGGAACTTAGTTTTCCTTTTCTTTCTGAAGAAAATGATAGGAATCGATATTGTTTTTCCCACTCATTGAATGGTAGGGCAAAATTCTCAACAATGGCAATTCGTTTGGGAGCCTTTATAATACACTCTAGCAATTAGAAAAAAGGTGAACTTCGTAAGGTCTGCTTATTTGCTCGCGTTAATATCCCTAATATTTCAGCTAATCATAAATGGAATTGCTCTCTTAGCCCTCACATCTCCATTTATCCCTTTTTCCTTTTTATACTCGTTTGGTTTCTTTGCTTTCCAATCGCTTGGGTTTATACTAATGGATTTTTCAGGAATACTAGTGGGGATATTCTTTAGTAATGGATTTAAGAAAAGTCCATACAAGACTCCTCTTAAATTGTTTAAATACATCGGGACGCTATTGATATTCTTATTTGGTCTCAGTATTTTATCTACCAGTTCTTCTTTTCTCTTTTTAAGATCAGTTGTATTCTTAAACGAAGGTTTCCTGTACCGCTACTATTTCTTATTAAGAATCATTTGGATATTCGTTAGTCTGCTTATTCTATTTCTTTTCAGAAAGATTCTGAACTCTTTGTATTTCAGTGGTACAACCAGAATCTGCAAAAACGGTATGCTTTTTTTTGGACTCGCAGCGATGGTTAATGGTTTCTTTTTAACAACTGATCTATTGCGCATCCCGATCATCCCGTATCCGTGGGTCTTTGCTGTGGGTATTGCAATTTCAATAGGTGCTACAACAATCTGGTTCTATTTTGCCAAAGCAATTAGAGATTCAGAATTCGAATATGATTTTCGAGGGATTGGCTTCGAGGAAAAATATATGGGAGAATCATTTGATCTCTGATCCACCGAACTCATCATTTATGGATTCATTCAAGCAACTGAGCAACTGAAGACTTGAGTGACGCCTAAAATGTTCTCGAGAGTAAGGAAACTTATGCACTAACGGAAGAGGAGCAACAGTAGAGGCTTGGGTTTCAGGGTGCGAGACGATCTACTGTCCTAGGAAACGGAACAACTTCCCAGATATCCTGAATGTCTAACAAACCCATTACAAGCCTTTCAATTCCCATTCCAAAGCCAGCGTGGGGAGCACACCCGTATTTAAATGCGTCAAGATATGATTCAAAGTCTTTTGGATCAAGGCCCTTTTCTTCTAGGTTTTCTAGAAGCTTTTCGTAGCGATGTTCTCGACGAGCTCCGCTGGCTAGCTCAACGTGGAAGACCAGATCATAGGCGTGGCACAATTCGGGATTGTCTTCAAATTTCATGACGTAGAACTTGCCCAAAGAACTGGGATAGCTATGAATAAAGAAGGGTGAACCAATGGCTTCGTACAAGGCCCTTTCTTGTTGATCGTTTAAGTCTTCACCCCAAGGAATTTCGTGTCCTAGTTCTTGTAGCTTCTCTAGCGCTTCCTTGTAAGAAATTCGAGGAAAAGGCGTTTTTAATGGCTTGACTTGTTTTCCCAGAATTTTCAGCTCTTCCTTGTTTCTCTCGTTGATTGCATTGGAAACGTGGACAAGAAGACCTTCTAAGACTTCCCACACATCTTCTTCAGTGGCAAAAGGGATTTCACCATCAATTCCTGTGAATTCAGACAAGTGCCGACGGGTTCTATGTTTCTCAGCTCGGAAGTAAGGAGTAATTTCGAAGAATTTTGTCCCCGTATTTCCCGCAATAAATTGCTTGTGTAGTTGGGGGCTCATGCTAAGATACGCTTTTTTGTCAAACCATTGAATATCGAAAACTTCAGCTCCGCCCTCACTAGCTTGGCCTAAGACTTTAGGGCTTGTCCAGTACGTGAAACCCCGTTGTTGCATGTACTCGCACGTGGAAAACAATACTGTGCTACGAATTTTGAAGAGTGCTAATTTTTCAGGATGGCGAAGGTCAAGGATTCTCCAGTCATATCTTGTGTCTTTTAGAGTCTTCACTTGGGGTTCGAAGGGATCAAATGGAAGTGGGGTTTGAGCCTTGCTTAGGATCGTAACCTTTGTAGGTAGAATTTCAACTCCGTTTGGTGCTTCTTCATATGCCCTAACAGTTCCTTTCACGCTCACAACGCTTTCTCGAGAAATCGTCTTGAAGATCTGAAATGGTTCGGGATGTTTTTTCTTCACGACAGTTACTTGCCTTGTTCCGGTCTCATCTCTCAGAACAATGAAAAGAAGACTTCCAAGCGGACGAACATTTTGAACCCATCCGTTGACCACGATTTCCTTTCCATCGAGGTCTGGAGTAACTTCTTCGCAGGTATGCGTTCTTTGCCAAGGTTCTCGTTCGATCATACTTACACGTATTGTCCTCTCTCTTGATTTTAATTTGCTGGTGAGAGAACGATCTTCTACAACGCATTCACTTGATTACTTGATTTGTCGAATGGACCAAATGCTTTAACTGACCGGGAATTGACTGAAAGTTCTTTGCGTTATGGAGAGGTTAAAATATATCACGTTTAGACACATCATGTGTCTGAACAATACGATCCAGTAGAGGAAAAAAACAGGACAAAAACCAGTCAAGAAATTCGCCCTAAAACTGCGTGTGGTTCGCCACTAACCAACAAGAGCGTATCAACTGTATTCAACGGAAAGAAACTATACTTCTGTGAGAAGGAGTGCTTAGATGAATTCAACATGGATCCGGAAGCCTTTCTTAAATCAGATCATTTTCTGATTAAATGGGAAAATCTTGAGAATGCAGATTAGAAGAGTGATTGATCAGACTAGTTCAAATGCAGAGGGGCCTTTTCGTTTCTCTAAATCGAGTCTTATGTCGGTAGGAATGGGAATCGTTACTTGCAAGTCGTAATCAAACCCAATTTGGGTTGAAGTGGCAATGGATACGATTTCCTCATTCTGATTTACGATGGTATATGAAAACTCCCAACTCTTATTGCCAATTTTTGAGCTCCAGAGATATACTATGAGTGAATCGCTTAATTTTGCTTGTTTTATGAAGCGAATGGAAACGCTGCCAAGTATCCAGTCCCAGTTGTTTAAAGACTCCCGGCTTCCCTTTACGTGAACGTGCCATTCAGTCCTGGCATATTCCAGAAACTTGACAAAAGCTGCGTTGTTGACATGACCAAGGCTGTCTGTATCAGCAAGTCGCATTTGAATCGAAGTTTTGAAAGGATTAAAGGATAGAATTTGATCGAGCATTTGACTGGTTTTCACGTTATGCTGTGCAATGCCATCCAAAATAAGCATTGAGTTTCTACTTAGTGAGCTTAACCTAATAAACGCTCCAAGGCAATTTCAGCTGATTCAACAATGTCTGGATTTGGATGACTTAGCAGAGCTCTGAGTGGTTCTTCTGCTCGTAGATCTCCCAGAGTGCCAAGAGCTAGCGCTGCTTCATGAATGACAAAAATATTTGAATCGCTTTGCATACATCGAATTAATTCGGGAACAACTCGGGAAGCAGCTGTCTCACCCAAGGCAAAAGCGCATTCATGTCTTACAATGGGACTGGGATCGTTAAAGAGAGCCCATAGGAGAGCATCAACGCTTTCATCTGAGCCATCATTCATCAGTTTGAATGCAGCTTGGATTCTAGCTTCTTTTGATTGTGAATGATCTTTGATGACTCTTACTGCTGAGGAAGACATTATCCGGCGGTTTCCCGTGAATGGAAAAAATCTTCCGATTAATTCAGGACATCAAACAATCGAAAAAGTATTTAGGCAAATCATTGGATTCCCCTTACTAATTAGTCCATCCATTTGTGTGAAACGCTATTGGAACGGAGGAGAGCAAATCTTGAAGACTAATAACGTTAGAAAAGGTTTTGGAGGACTAGCATTTATTACATTAGTAATGCTCCTAGTAGTTGCTGGTCAACCCTCGTTTCTATCAAATAACGTGCTTTTGGACACGCTTGATACGATAAACACAGTAGACGCCACCAACCTGACTATAAACGCTGATGCCGACGCTCATTCAAATATCATACAACTTGACTTAACGATTACAGTGTCGCAGAATTATACCATTCTTCTACACAACATCTATTTGAACCACACCCAATATACGTGGTTTTTTAGAGCCGCAAGTAAGAATCTTGAAGGAACACAGTACTGGAGTTCTACCTCAAATCTTTTCTCCGATCTTCCACAACAAAGCCGAATTGTTAATTCAACAAGAACATTCTATGCCTTGGATTTTGCATACTCGGGAAATTCGCCAGACAACAGTTTTGCTCATTCTAGTCTCAACCTGGGAGGGCCGACGAGTTACACATGGGAATTATTCCTAGAATGGAGCTTGACTAACGACACACAAAATCATAGGAATTCTTTCCTCTATATTACTACTCCTAACGGGAATATCACCTCGATTACTCGAACCATGACCAGCAACAGCTCAAGCGAGGCCGTAACAACAATAACAATATCGAATTATTCTACATCCTCGCATTCGCATTCAAACAGCAATACAAGTTCAACCCATGAAGAGGAAAAATCCTCTTCTACTTCTACCTCAACGAATACTCAGCCCGATGAAGATTCTTCAACAACCATCGCAACTTTGGGTTCAAATATCCCCCAGTTGAGAGGATTCACTTTTATGACTAACGTCTTAGGGCTTAGTGCTTTCATCTTTATTCTAAGCTTAAGGGGAAAAAAGAAAGGGCCTAAAGACCTCACATTATGACTTCCTTTTCCATGTTGATCTTGGCTTTTCCCTTATTCTTTCTGAGTAAAAGTTATGAATTCTTTCTCTTACTTCTGCACATGGACTTTAAACTGGAAGAAGAGCACATTATTCTACAGAAAGAAGTTAGAAAATTTGCCCAGAATGAAATCGTGCCTATTGCTAGGGAATTCGATGAAAGCGGAGATTTCCCCAAGGAAACCATCAAGAAAATGGGAGAAATGGGATTGATGGGAATTGAAGTTCCTCCAGAGTATGGAGGCGCTGGCATGGACACCCTAGCTTATGTCATTGTGATGGAAGAAATCGCTGCTGCCGATGCTTCCCACAGTACTATTGTTTCTGTTAACAATTCTTTGTATAACTATGCAATAATGAGATATGGAACCGAAGAACAGAAGAAAAAGTTCGTAACTCCAGTAGCTTCTGGAGAAGTTAGTGGTGCCTATGCTCTAACAGAGCCCCAGTCTGGCTCCGACGCTGGCAACATGAAAACAAAAGCGGTACTCTCTGATGACGGCAAGTACTATATTCTGAACGGGCGCAAATCATGGATCACAAGTGGACCTGTTGCAAAGTATTTTGTTGTTTTTGCTGTCACCCAGCCCGAGCTAAAACATAGAGGTGTTACTGCTTTCATCGTCGATGGTGATTCCGAAGGCTTCATTCGCGGCAAAAAGGAACCCAAGCTTGGCATACGGGCTTCAGCGACTTGCGAAATTGCATTTGAAGATGTTAAAATTCCCGTAGAGAACAGACTTGGCGAGGAAGGCCAGGGCTTCAAAATAGCGATGTCTGTGCTTGATGCGGGCAGGATTGGAATCGCAGCACAATCTGTAGGAATCGCCAGAGCGGCTTATGAAGCAAGCGTCCAATATGCCAAAGAAAGGCATGCTTTTGGCCAGCCCATCGGCAAGTTCCAAATGATTCAACAAAAGATCGCCGATATGAAAACAAGGATTGAAGCTGCAAGGCTACTTACTTACCAAGCGGCTTGGAAGAAAGAGCAGTTAAAAGGAACAGACCAGCGATATACTCTTGAGGCTTCAATGGCCAAATTGTTTGCCTC
>JALTMP010000101.1 GCA_027001645.1 Candidatus Heimdallarchaeota archaeon | reverse complement strand
GTGTTGGCTAAGGGGCACTTGATATTCTCAAAAGACCCTTATGAGAACAAGCGATTCTTAGTTGACCAACTTAAGAAAGACTACTTTGAGCTCGGCTTGTCGCCGTCTTATCTAACAGTTCCCAACGGCATTGAACAAAATATCGACACTCGAATCGAAGAAAGGAATAGCGATCTTTTGAACTTCAGTTTCGGAGTATTTGCTGGCATCTTACTCTCGCTCCTTTACGGAATTTTGCTGAGTAGATTTAGAAAGACCGAAATAGCAGTACTGAAAACAGTAGGATACGATCGTTGGAATATTCGACTTTCTCTACTAGCAGAGATCCTTTCAATCTCCTTTGTTGGATATCTCATTGGTATTTTTGCCATCCAAAGCTATTTGATATACCAAGCGGCATCATTGGTTTCTTCAATTCTTTCCTTTGACGTTGTGTTACTGAGTTTTTCAATAGTTGTACTTTTCGACTTGCCCTCGGTGCTTATCTCGAGCTATTCACTTGTAAAAGTAAGACCACTGGATGTTTTGAGGGACACGGGGTGAAATAAGAATGGTTGAACCACTAATCGAAGCTAAGAACATCACGAAAGTCTACAAACGAGGCTCAGAAACCGTCTATGCTCTAAAGAACGTTTCTCTTCAAGTAATGCCTAATGAGCTTGTAATGATCATGGGGCCTTCAGGTAGCGGAAAATCCACAATGTTGAATCTATTAGGCGGTCTTGACACACCCACGGAAGGATCAATCATTTTCCAAGGAGAAGATATTACAACGTGGGATGAAAAGCGAACCACCGAATACAGGAGGTTGCACGTTGGTTATATTTTTCAGTCTTGGGAGCTCATCAATAACCTAACTGCAATAGAAAACATAGAGGTGCCACTCTATCCTACCAAATTACCAACGGACGAAATTAGAGCTCGTGCTATGAGACTTCTAAGACAAGTTGATCTTTACGAACGAGAACGACACTTTCCTACTCAGCTCTCAGGAGGAGAACAACAACGAGTAGGAATCGCTCGCGCTCTTATAACAGAACCCAATCTACTCCTAGCAGACGAACCGACTGGAAACCTTGATTCTGAAACCGGGGATATCATCATGAGAATGCTCAAAAAGCTTACTCGAGGTGGAACTGGCACTGTTGTTGCTACTCATGATGAATCCCTAAGACGTTACGCTGACCGAGTCGTTCGCTTCTTGGACGGGGAAATTGTTGTTTAAAACTTAAATGGAAAGAAAAGAGGAATGAATTATGGCCAATAGATCATTTATCAAGCAAATGAAAACTCAGGTCCCCTTTGATGACCTCCCCAGAATCGAGCGAACTGCAGCCATCCTTTTTTTCGCAGACGAGGTCAAAAAAGGCGGATTTAGGGGAGACGCAGAACTTGAAAGGCTTGTAAAACTAGCATTTCCCGTTGTCTTGCAAAAAATATCTCCAGATGCTTATTCCCCTTTCCATGGTTTTGGAATCTCAAAAGCGGCATTTATGAGCACAGAATTACCAAGCAAAGAAGAAATCAAAACAATGTTAGGTGGCGATGATTTCCTTCTCCAAGTTGACAATATTC
>JALTMP010000100.1:1585-23419 GCA_027001645.1 Candidatus Heimdallarchaeota archaeon | reverse complement strand
TGAATAGGGCAAGGACATCACTAATCACTTCTTCGAATTGTTTCTTGGCTTCATCAATATTGCCTTGATTTGAAATCAAGATGTCGCTGAGAGCTAACAAGTCACCTATTCCAACTGAGAGCTCAAGTTCGTCCCTCTTGCGGAATTCATCCCATGTACTAGAATCGTCTTTTCGATGCCTAGATCTGATGCGATTAAATCTCACTTTTGGAGATGCGTGAATGCCAATGACCAAGAAATCTGGGAACTGTTTTCGCAGAATTTCTGCTTCTGTTAGCGATCTGAGCCCATCAATGAGAATTCGGTTTTTTCCTTCTTCTAACGCACTTTTTACCCATGGAACTGTTTTCAGTGCAACAACTCCCTTCCCGTGTTTTTTTCTCAACTCGATCATAATCTTGTTTGAATGCTCTCTATTTACGGGCAGTCCTCGCTTTTTTACTTCTTCGCGAATGACATCTCCCATTACAATAACAGAAAAACCATGCTGTTTGGCAATTTCGGCAAAAACGCCCTTTCCAGACGCCGGAAGACCTGTAACTCCGATTACTATGGAAGCTAGAGAGCTCATTGAGGGTTCATCTAAATGCCCATCTATAACTTTAGCTAATCGTGATTAAATCAGAGAAACTCTCTTCCGTTCGCTTCCGCCTTTTGAGTAACAACAAAAAAATAATTTCTTATCCTTAGTCCAGCAAAAATGAATTGACGTAGAAAAGTAAAGCTTCTTAATGCTTCACGTGATGTGAATAATAGGTTAAGGTCTCTATGTAAAAAGCGCTTTCGCTGAGTCTCAAAAATCCTTAATCCCGAGGAACCACTCATGACGACTCCTGACGAATTTGACTGGCGAAAAATTAAGCAAATTGCTAGAAAGGAAGCTCCCGAAATAACAGTCGGTTTAGTGTTTCTTGCCACGTATTTCTTCTTAACTTTTCAGGTGCACAATCGACTCACTATTTTTAATCTAATTGTGACTCTCATCCTTATAATTATCAGATTTGGCTTTGGCAAAGAATTCACTCGAGATTGGTTTCCTCTTATCTCATTCTTTGTAATGTATGATCTCTTGCGATCTTTGGCAGACGACAATCAGTATATTCATGTGAGAGAACCCTATGAAATAGAGCGAATTCTATTCGGTGGATTTTTTGGCGGTGATATTCCTGCATTTTGGCTTGACCGATTTCAAAATCCGGTTCTAGACTTTATCACAGCCACTCTCTATTCATTGCATTTATTTGCTCCCATTCTCTTAGGGTATTTTCTATGGAAAAACCCTAAAGATAAGCGCCCCTTTTTTGAATTCACTTGGACTCTTACCATCACTAGCTACTTGGCCTTACTCACTTTTTGGCGATTTCCTGCTGCCCCGCCCTGGTGGGTTTGGGGACACGGATTTACACAACCTACTGCGCGTTTCGTTCCGACCGAATCAGCTGCCGGTTTACGAAAAGTCGACAACTTTCTGGGCATAAACTTGTTTTCTCAAGTCTATGGGACTCTCAATTCCAATCCTTTCGCGGCAGTGCCCTCTTTGCATGCTGCTTACTCATTTATGGTAGCATTCTTTGCAATTCGCAATTACGGGAAGAAGGGGATTCCTGTTATTCTCTATCCCGCTGGAGTGTTCTTTTCAGCTATCTACTTGAAGCATCATTACATAATTGATCTTATTTTAGGAACAAGCTATGCTCTCCTTGCCACCTATGTTGTAACGAGAACAATTTACAAACCCACGCGCCCCAAATTTGTAGAAGATGAGATTTCCATTGATGAAATCCATGAGGAAAAATACCCTGTGCTTGACCATTTGTCGAATCCTGGCCATAATCGATAAGGACTTACGAATATCTAGTTAGGGGATATCTAGGAACTCCCCTACAATTTCTGCTAGGACTTGTGAGCCCCAAACAAGGTTGTCAACGCTGATTCTTTCATTTCGGCCGTGAACTTGTGAAAAGACTTCATCGATATTTCCTTCAATCTTAAACGGCATAAAACCATAGGCTACTGTTCCAAAGGTTGTTCTGAAGAACCGAGAATCCGTAGCTCCTGTTAGTTGATAAGGAACTAATTGTGCTGAAGGTTCGTGGCGTTGAAGCACTCTTTGAATCACTTCCTTTAGAGGCGTTTCGAAAGGGCTGCTGTTTCCAGACATTCCCATTCCTTCTTGTTGCTCGATTGAGTATTCTACCTTTCCCTTCAATGCGCGGTTAAGCTCTTCTTCTAAATCCTCCCAGTCTTGTCCCGGCAGTAATCGAGCGTCAATTCCAACTCTGGCCTCACCCGGAATCACGTTCACCTTGTCACTACCCTCTGCCATCGTTACTGCGATTGTTGGTCGGATCATTGCATCGAGCATTGCTCCAGCATCCTTTAGTTTTCCTATGGGGTGAGAGAGAATGAAGTCCGCTAGTTTTTGATGTGAAAAAATAAACTTGGCCATTTTTCCTCCTCCAAGAAGCTCAATTTGCCTTAGAACATCCTCGGAAGGATTTATCTTTGTTTTGTGTTTTTCAAGTATACGAATTACTTTCGCAAGATCATAGAGCGCGTTTTTTGATGCTCTGGGAACCGAGCCATGCCCTGGTGTCCCTGATACTTTCACCCAGGCCCAAAAAGCTCCCTTTTCAGCGTTGCTCAGCGTAAACAGCCACCTATTTTTTTGTTTCAATCCCCCTCCTCCGCCTTCATTGATCAAGTAGGGGACTTTAACTTTCTCTGGGTAGTTTTCAACCATGTATTTTGCTCCTATTTCGCCTCCCGCTTCTTCATCTGGAACAATCATGTAAATTAGATCGTGCTCAGGAATAAACCCGGACCTTTTCAAAGCGATAACTGTTGCCAATTCCATTACTACTAAACCCTTACAATCAAGGGCGCCTCTTCCCCAAACTTCTCCGTCAACAATTTTCCCAGAAAATGGAGGGTATTTCCAAGTATTCGTTTCTGCCGGCACCACATCAGAATGTGCCATGAGTAAAAGTTTTGCCTTTCCAGATTTTCCCGGAATCCTTAGGTAAAGGGTTGCTCGATTTTCTTCTGGTTCAATGATCTCTGGGTCAAATCCTTCCTTTTGCAGGACATCTGCAAGGTATTCCGCGACGGGCAATTCATTTCCTGGTGGATTTGTAGTATCGATTCTGATAATGTCTACGAGCCATTGAATTATTTCCTCTTTTTCAATAAGGCCGAAGTCAATTCCCATAGTCTGTGTTTCTGCTGTTTGGACATTAGTTTTGCGGTTTTCAGGATACATTATGACCTTTTCCGGAACAAATGTGTTGAAAGAATTTCATGTTTTCTTTGCGAGATTTTAAAACGGTATAGCTAACTAAAGGGGAATGGGTTCAATGTATTCATGTCAGTTGCATACTTACTTTGCGAGTTGAATCGAAATGACGGACGAATCAAAGTTTGAGAACCTTGAACAAGCATTCCGAGCCTCTAAGCGTCCCCGACTTGAAGTAACTATCCCAAGAACGGTCGTTCGAGTCATGGCTGTCCTAGACGAGTATGAAGGTGATCAAAGCGTTCTTTGGACTGCCCAGTATCTAGGAGATCTGCTTGGTGCGGAAGTAATGAAGGTCCTCATTTACGATCCGCGTGGCTTGTTTCTCGCAGCTAAGGATTCATATGAAGAATTTGTAGCTCTAATCAAAGAGCAACGTCGTATCTACGAGCATTACCGTGAATTCACCGAGGTAGAAATGATAGTGGATCCCAGAGTTGCCACGTTTTTTGACAAAATATCCGAGTTTTATTCTCCCAAGCCAAAAAAGGAAGAGGAAGAGAAGGAAGAAAAGGCTCCTCTCGAAGCAGAGATTTTTGGAGGAGATCCTACACAGGAATTGTCTTCTACTTCCAAAGAAGAAATGATGCTCTCCCCAGAAATGTTTCAAGACTTGGTTAATTTATTGTTGAGCCCTCTTGACGAGGGAAAGGGTGTCATGGACCAGCTAATGTCCATAATGTCTTGGTTTGATCCCGACTTGATTGTCTTTTCACCTCCATTGACCGAATTTAGAGATGTGGATAGTGATAATCCCTTAGGAGAGTTTGCCCAAAATCTCTTAACAAAGCTCCCAAGAGATGTCCTTACACTGATGGTAACCAATCCACTTGCGAATCTAGTCAAAAACGCAACATGTTTTCTATATTCCCCTCAGAAAGATGATTCAATTGTATCCCTTCTCTCTGCCACTCTTACGTTTTTGATAAACGACGCGACCGTTGAAATCGTTGACATTATTGATCAGCAAGCCCTAGATGCGGCATCTATGCTTGCTGAGGAGAAAGCTCCCGAAGACGTTCTCCAAGAACTCATCAAGAAGCAAGAAGCAAGGCTGGAAATGGTCAAAATCAATACTCCCTTCAAAGATGTAACTGTGAAAAGAAAAGTAAAAGTAGGGGAAATGGCTCGAATTGTCAAACAAGTTGCTGAAGAAAAACATCCTCAGCTTCTGGTTTTTTCTCCAAGAATAACTGGAGCAAAAAGCCTTGATCAAGTCATTGCAGAAGGGATCAAGGAAGGGTTAAGACAAGACATTCCTGTATTAGTAGTTTGGTGATTGGTGAAAAATAATGGTCGGCGCTGGGCAAGCTGTGGCACTAACAGATGCGATAATTCTAGTCGGAATATTGGTAATCACGTATGTTGGCATTATACATAAGGAATTTGACAAAGTGCTTGCAGCTGCTTTAGGTGGCTTTTTTGCCATCTTAGCCGGTCATTTTTTGGGGATTCCCTTGGTCGGAGAATCTTCTGACGAAGGTCTAATTCGAATTCACGATCTTTTGATTCTGGGAGTAATCTTGGGAAATCTAATGATGGTAGAAGTTGCAACGCAAGTAGGGATTTTCCAGTATATCTCAATCAAACTACTAAAGCAAACCAAAGGAGATCCGATTCGTCTTTTTTGGCTCTTGGGCATTCTCACCATGGTGTTATCAGCAATAGTTAACACCATCTCAGCAATTCTTGTAGTTGGAGCTCTTACATTCGTTATTTGTGATGAATTAGGGTATGACCCTTGGCCCTATATTCTCATGGAAATCATCGTGACAAATACGGGGGGCTTAACAACCCTAATTTCTTCCCCTACCAACCTAATCATTGGTGTTCAATTCAATATTGGCTATCTTGCTTTTCTAAAAGTATCTTTATTCTTCGGACTTCCAATGTTTCTCCTTGTCATGTATGCGTTTCTAAAGCTTGTGCCAATAGAATTTGAACTAAATGAAGAAGTTCGTCTTCAAAAGATTGAGGCATTTGATGAGTGGAGCGTTGTCCGTGATCGAAATGCATTCTACCGAACGAGCGTTGCTTTTGTTTTCTCGATGCTGAGCTTTATGTTTTCAGACACATTGGGAATTGAATTGGCGGTACTTGCAATTGGAGGAGCTCTCCTAATGGTTCTTGCGTCTGGAAAGAGTCTAGATTCAACGTTTGCAAAGCTAGATTGGTCTTTGCTTGCTTTTTTCCAAGGGCTTTTTGTCATTATTGCGTCTCTCGAGGAAGTAGGGGTGATGGAAGCAATTGCAGGAGTTATCTCTGGAATGCTTGGAGAGAAAACTTGGCTTGCCGCAATTATTGTTCTCTGGGCTTCTGCAATAATAAGTGGCATACTTGACAATATCGTTCTTGCGGCTGCCCTCGCCCCTGTCTTGAGAGTGGCAACGCAAGATTCCTCTTTGAACGGGACTGCTATCGCTTGGGCACTTATTCTCGGCACCAATCTTGGGGGCGGTTTTACTCCCATCGGTGCACCCCCAGTTGTTCTTGGCTTATCATTGTATTACAAGAAAACAGGAAGAAAGATTGGCTGGATTGAGTTTTTCAAAGTGGGAGGAACGCTAACAATCCTAAGACTACTATTATCAACAGTATTTATCGTGATATACACGTTAATCGTTACGTAAATCCTTTTTTTCCTTGATGACGGAAAATCTTGCCATAATTATTTTGAACTGATCTTTCTATTAAGCCGGATTACATGAGAATTGATTTTCCCAGACATGCTACTCCACTTTAGCTAGTCATTTTTTTCATCGAACTACGCAAGACTCCCCCAACTTTTGACAAAAAAGTTTATGGAGGATCCTTCCATAATTATGATGAGCATCTCGCTCTGAAGAGGTGAATTGAAAAGATGGCAACCGCCTATATCCTAATTAATACAGAAGTGGCAGCAGAAGAAGAAGTTTTGGAGAAATTGAAGAAACTCCCCGAGGTAAAAGAAGCTCATCTTGTCTATGGCATTTATGACCTTATCGCCAAAGTTGAAGCAGATACACTGGAAGAATTAAAAGAAGATGTAACCAAGCACCTTCGTAGTCTCGACAAAGTTCGTTCCACCATGACAATGATCTGCGTGGATTGAACAAGCGCAACAGCCGCTGAACTCTACCCCCTCTTTTCTCATCATTGATTGATTTTAAATCGATTTTGTGTATCTTTACGATCTTTGTTGTAACGTGGGCGTTCGCTTCGTAAATTGCTGTTGGTATGGGAATCGCGAGAAGATCCCAAAATAAAATGAGGATATCTTCTCACAAAGTAAGTCGGCCACTTTACTCTGATTTTAGTTCCTTTTTGATAGTTTCACCCATTAGTTTTGTGAGGAGAGGAGGAACAGATTCTCCTACAATGTTGAACTGCTCGCTGGGGCCTCCGATAAGCACATGGTTATCTGGATAGCTCATTAGTCTTGCGTGTTCTCTCGGTGTAAGCAATCGCTCGTCAAAAGGGTGAATATATCTTGACTTTCCCATAATTGTAGGTGCGACTTCGTTTGCCCTAAGTCGAGTATAGTTGTTGAATTCTTCGTGCGCTCCTCTAAAAAACACGAGAGACTGGCCTTGTTGAACTTTGTAGACCGCTTCCTCATATTTCGCGGGCAATGGAACAAATTCGTGTCCATTAATTCCATGAGGAAGACGAGGATCAGGAAGGTCCCCTATTACTTCCATGACTCTTTGAGCTCTTCTTTTGGGGAGTGAGAACCTCTTGTTTGAAATAAATACTCTACGTCTGATACTCGGAACACCATGATACTGCGCCTCAATCACATTATAGTGAATCTTTGAATATCCTTGGTATGACAGTTCTTCTTTTAGTATAGCGCCGAGTTCTCCAGAAATCGAAGGAACCACGTTTTCAATGACAAAAATATCTGGTTGAAGGTCTCCTATTAATCGTATTGCATGGAGCATGAGCTGTCCCTTGGGATCTTCATAGAGTCTATCTTCTGGTCTTTTTCTGCGAGATACATTCGCAGAAGTATATGGTTCACATGGTGGAGAAGCAATAACAAGGGGGACATGCTCGACTTCGGTTTTTTGAAGAATGTCTTCTCCTCGAAGTTCTGCAATATTCTCGTTCATTATCTGAGCTTGTGGGAAATTTTCGCTATAGGTAGACAAGGCATAATGATCAATGTCAATTCCAAGTATTGGAGAAAACCCAGCAAGTGTATATCCCCTAGCAGCTCCACCCCCTCCACAGAACAAGTCTATGAAGGATAGTCTTTCTGAAAAACCAGAAGCCTTAGGAGCCTTTACCACCATACTTCTTTCCAGCCTACTAAATAAGCTAGGTAATTTGCTCCAAGATGTCCAAATAGCGTAATTGGAAGGACATACCACAAGTACCAAAGGGGAAAGCTAATTCCTGCAAGCCATACTAACAGATAGGCCATTAAGACAAACCCTAGTTGATCCATCACAGGGAACGGACCCCCAGGTTGCAAATTAATTCGACGCTTGATGAAGGAACCCAACGCATCTCCCAGAATTGTTCCAAATCCCATGACGAATCCTGTCCAATATGGATATCCTTGATAAAAATCAGGTAGCCAGCTCATTGCGGCAATCCATAAGATCTCCCCAGCCAATACTCCTCCAAGGAGCCCCCCAATTGTCTTATTTTTTCCCAATAGTCGTTTTCCATCAAAGAATTTCATCCCTCGGTCGATAGGGCCTAGACCGCTAGTTATCACGGGAACTGCATTTGCGAAATACGCCGGAGCAATGAAAATAAATGCTTCCACTAATTGGAGTAACCAAACCGGATAATCTGCCACACGACACTACTTATTGTTGTAGACAAAAATGTTTCTCATGTGTTGCGAACTACCCGTTACTATTTTTAGTCTTCTCCAACCCCCTAATTGGAGAATTACGTCATAAGCTCCTAGAGACTTTATTGGTCATAGCGCAAGAGAATTTCTTGCCCATCAGTTGCAATTTCAAGGTTAGCAAAAACCTCGCGTATTTTGTCTTCCTCCTCTTGAAGGTCTGTAATCCTCGTGGAAACATGATTGATTACGAGATGCTTGACTCTCGCCTGACGCGCAATTCTTGCGGCATCAATTGTTCTCGAATGCTTGTATTTTTCGTGCTTGTCATTTTCATTTGCGGGAAACGTGCCCTCATGTATCAGTAAATCTGCACCTTGGCTTTTCCTGACTAATTCTTCATTAGGGGAAGTATCTCCAGAAATGACGATGACTTTGCCTGGGATGGATGTTTCCAAAACCTCATCCGGAGTCACCGTTTTCCCATCAATTTCAACGGTCTCTCCGCGTTGAAGCTTTCCCCAAAGAGGTCCTTGAGGGACTCCTAACTGCTTAGCCTTTTCAATCCTAAATTTGCCGGGGTGATCTTTTTCTCTAATGATATAGCTGTAAGCCGGAGGAAAATGAATCGCAGGAAACCATTCAAGAATCCATCGCCCCATATCTAGTTTACCCCTCTCCTCTCGTATTTCATAGATTTGAAGAGTATATGAAATTCTCAATCCATAAGCTCTGAACAAAAGTTTCAGGAAATCAATACATCCCTCTGGTGCGACGAGTTGGATTGGTCTTGTTCTTCCCATCATCTCTTGAGATGTAAGTAACCCTATAAGGCCCAAGGTGTGATCTGGGTGAAAATGAGTTAAGAGAATGGTGAGCTTTTTTCCTATCTTTACTCTAAATTTTTGAATCGAACGCTGTGCATTCTCACCAACATCAACAAGGATCGTTTCTTGGCTGAATTGAATGGCGGTGCAAGACTGCCCCCTATCGATACTAGGAACTGCCGCTGACGTTCCGAGAAAAACGATTCTAATTGGTTCCGGCAATTGAAAGCACCCTCACAAGTCTATGAAGTCCTCCATGAACTTTCTGCTTTCCTTCACGGAGGATAGAAAATCCAACTCTGTCTAGATCAACTTTTTCGAATACATAATCTGGTAAGGCCATTGCGATCCTTCCATTCGGGTCCATTATTTCTTTTGTTTTCAAGAGAAAGCTTTCCACAAGTTTTTCTGCTGAATCTTCCCCGAAAACCTTAGTACCAATAGCATATGGGGGATCAGTTGCAATATAGCGAATTCTGCGCAGAGGCAAATGAGTCGCGTCATGGCGGATGACTTCACTTGCTAATCCTTCTGCTTTCAAATTGATTCTGGCGCCATAAACCTTTTGTCTTGATATGTCTCCGCCGATGGGAAAACTTCCGACCTTCGCTGCTTCTATAAGTATTCCTCCCATACCACAGAATGGGTCTAGAAGGACTTCTGATTCTGCAACGCCTGTGAGATTGACCAGCACCCTTGCTACGACGGGATCCAGTACTCCTACCCCAAAGAAAGGTCTTGTTTTTGGTCCGGTTTTTTCATATTCGTATACACTTGAAATTGGGATGCCCCATCCCAGAACGGCCAGGTCTTTCGAGTACTCGACGAAGAAAATCAGATCTGGATTTTGAAGATTAACTTTGAGTCTGGTTTTTTCCTTTATCAAGGCCCCAATCTCTCTCTCAAGGAAGGGAGTCATTTTTTTAGGGATTCCATGCCCATGTCTTTTTACCCTTACGCGAAAGGAAGACGCTTCAGTGTTCAAAGAGCAAGGAATCGTGAAAGAAAAGCCTCTTAATTCTTTGAGAAAATACTCAGCTTCCTCTTCATGTAGTGGCGGTTTTGAAAGTATGATTGGAGAGAGAAGTAATCTTTGAGTTAGTGCTAATCTTTTTGTTCTGAGGACGTGCTTTTCAGGGATCGCTGCTAGTAATCCTAGACCTTCCCATTCTTGTTCAAGTTCGCCTCTAGCAATGTCTTCAACGAAGACTTTTGCTTCAAGTATTCCCAAGTCATCATAGCGCGAAGAAACTTTGAAGAAAACCTTGATCATTACATCACTCACCGACAGCCACTAAGGCCTCTGCGAGAGACTTGGTTATATTGATCACTGATATGGAAGAAGGAATTGAAGTACTTGCTGCAACGATTCCGTTAGCCATTGAGTGCAGTCGTTCAGGAGCTCTCTCTCCAATCACGTGAGAAACAATGACATGAACTTTTTTCACTCCTTCCGCTCTTAGCATTCTGCTTGCTTCTGCAATGGAGCTCCCTGTGGAAACAATATCATCAACAATGACGACTTCGTCGGCTCCTTGACTAAACTCGCCAAGAGACGTTTGAATGTCTCCTGTGATAGGATCTCGTATCTTTTTCATTGCAACAGAAGGTATTCCAAATTCGTTGGCAAGAAGTTGAGCTCTTACCTTTGCCCCTTCGTCTGGTGCAACGATCAGATCTGGGCTGACCCCTTGTTTTTTAAGGTAGTGGGCATAGTCTTTTGATGGATAAATATTCGTAGTGAGCATATCAGTAAATTTGAAAATTGCTTCATTATGAACATCAACAACAAATAATCTCGAAATCATGCTTGCCTCCATGAGTTTCAGTACCGTTTTTGCGGAGACCGCTTCACCTGGAAGAACCACTCTATCCGCCCTTGAATAACACAAGTAGGGTATTACTGCCCAGACCTCGCGAGCTCCCAAATCTTTCAAGGTTTCTGAAAGGTTGAGCAAGGTGAATAGATTTCTCTCTTGAGGTGCATAGAGGGACTGTACCAGAATTATGGTTTCCCCAGGAACTCTTTCGTAATCTTCAATTCGCAAGTATACTTCTCCATCGGGGAAAGTGCTGATATTCGTATTTAGAACCTCTATATTCAACAGTTCCGCAAGTTCCCGGCTAATGCTACGCTGGTTGGATCCGGGGCATAATAGCATGTTTCTTCGAATTGTGTTTCTCGCGAATGCAGAAAATCTTTGCGGAGCAAGTTAGAAATTTTCGAGATAACGTTTAATTTTTAAGGGTTTGAGGCAATTTTAGCTCAAGAAAAACTCTCCGTTCACTCTTGAAAGCAAGAAAGAACTCTTAGAAGGAGATTTTCGTTAAGGAGAAGAACCATGAGAATCTTCCTTTATGATCTAAGTGCAGAAAAATTTAGGGATGCTGATATTGACGAATTATTCGGCAGAGGTATTCTTTCAGAAAATAAGAATGATATTCGCTTGCTACCAGAGCGAGGAATCGGAGCGCTTCTTTATCAAGATGATGAATCAACGTGGAACCTGTTTGTTCCACCACTTATAAAAATAGAAACGGAGCAAATAATTTTAGAGGTTGCAGAAAAGCTAATCGGGAAGGAAACTTCTCTGCAAAAAATTGATCTTGATCAGTTTCTAAGAGATGTAGCGCACTGGAAAACAAGAATCGTCATTGCGTTCTCAAGCAGAGACAGACAAACTGAAAAGCAAAACAGGAGTAGCGAGGATCGAATAATGAATCCTAACAAGAAAACGAAAGAAAAAACCATACTAGCGAGTGATCCCTTGCTAGATATCGAGTTCAAATCAACAGACGAGCTCACTGTTCCTCCAAGATTGGTCGATCAAGTAATCGGCCAAGACAAGGCGGTTAAAATTATCCAAAAGGCCGCCCTCCAAAGGAGGAATGTTCTACTCATTGGTGAGCCTGGTACTGGGAAGTCGATGCTAGGTCATGCCCTAGCGGAATTACTTCCCAAAGAGCGATTAGAAGATATTCTCTGTGTAGCGAATCTCAAGAATCCCAACAATCCTAAGATTATCACTATGCCAGCCGGAGAAGGCAAATTACATGTTGAACTTGCTCTTGAGAAGGCTAGAAAATCAGAGGGTTTCAAACAAATGCTTGCTTTTATTATTCCCCTTTCTATCATTTTGATCGCGATCTTTTACTCTCGGGGAAGTATTGACACAATCTTACTCTCAATCCTTGTTGCACTGTTTGCTTTCATGGTTATCTCACAGATGCGTTTGAGAAGTGAGATTCTCGTTCCAAAATTATTGGTAGATAATTCGCATTCTGACATGGCTCCATTTATAGACGCGACAGGTGCTCACGCCGGTGCACTTTTAGGAGATGTAAGACACGATCCCTTCCAGAGTGGTGGACTCGGGACCCCACCGCATGAGAGAGTGGAAGTTGGTCTAATTCATCGAGCACACCGCGGTGTTCTCTATATCGATGAAATTGGAACATTACATATCAAAACCCAGCAACAACTACTTACTGCCATTCAAGAAAAGAAATTTCAAATCACCGGTCAGAGTGAGCTATCCTCCGGTGCAATGGTTAGGACTGATCCCGTCCCATGTGATTTCATACTTGTTGCTGCAGGAAACATGGAAACCGTTAGAAACATGCATCCTGCCTTGCGATCCCGTATTCGAGGACAAGGGTATGAAATCTATATGGAAACAACTATGAAGGACACACTCGATAATCGGCGAAAACTAGCTCGCTTTGTTGCTCAAGAAGTAGTCAAAGATAAGCACATTCCTCACTTTACCAAGCGAGCTGTTGAAGAAATCATTGTAGAAGCACGAAGAAGGGCCGGGAGAAAGAATCGCCTTACATTAATGCTACGAGATTTGGGTGGCTTAATACGCGCAGCTGGAGATCTTGCCATAGAACGAAACAAATCCTATGTTACAGAACAAGAAGTCAGAGATGCTAAAATCTTGGCAAGAACCCTCGAACATCAGGCTACAGACCAACTTGTTTCCAAGCGAAAAGAATACAATCTCATCATTACTGAAGGAGCAAAAGTTGGAAGAGTCAATGGATTGGCAGTCTATGGCTCAGATTCCGGTATCGTCATCCCGATTGAAGCTGAAATTGCCCCTGCAAGTAGTTCCAGAGAAGGCAAAATAATTGCAACTGGACAGTTACGAATTATTGCTCGCGAGGCGGTTCAAAACGTAGCGGCTCTTGTGAAGAAATTCTTAGGACACGATATCACAAATTACGATATTCATGTGCAATTCGTAAGCACATATGGTGTTGAAGGAGACAGTGCCTCGATTGCTGTCGCATCGGCGGTTATTTCAGCCATTGAAAACGCTCCTATTAGACAAGATACAGCAATGACTGGGAGTCTCAGTGTGAGAGGGGAAGTCTTGCCCGTTGGAGGAGTAACTGCAAAAGTCGAAGGAGCAATTGAAGCAGGAATCAAGCGAGTTCTACTACCTGAACAGAATGTGCCAGATCTCGTTCTAACCGATGATCTCAAGGACAAAATCGAAATTATTCCAGTTTCAACCATCTCCGAAGTTCTCGAAAACATCCTACTGCCCGCACACATTGATTTAGCAAAAAGATTCATTGACCTTCCCGATGCAACAAGCAGAGAAGATAAGGGCATGTCCCTTTCCACATCCAAGCCGACTCAACCAAGCCCATCCTTATAATCCAGAATATTCCCATACCGAACGGGACGCTAACCATGTTTTCCGGATACTATAGAGTCCACATGATTCTCAGAGGATACGTTAGGAGCGATATAGAAGAGATTGACGAAAATGAAATCAATGTTAGGATCTGGACTGCTGAAGAAGAGCTTTCAAAAGGAAGCTTACGCAAGCCTAGGCTTGAAATAAACTTTTACGATGAATTGCAGGGTTCAGTAGAGCTCCTCTTCACTTTTAGAATAAATTGGCAAGACCGAGAAGCTGACATTGATGAATATGTGGAACACGCTATTTCGACTATTGAAGGTGTCGCTTCAATAATAATCGATGAGCATGAAATCGAAGAGGTCGTTCCTGAATGACGAGCTCATATTTCTGAGCAAAAAAACCGCACAGCCATTGTTTTTCATCAAATAATTCGCTTGACTATAGAGAAACTTAGTTTGACAGCCGTTCTCTCACCAGACTGACCGTGGGGTTCAGCTAGGTTCTCTTAGTACACAACACTAGAGCAATGTTGCACCTCTTTTCTTTTTTCTTCTAATTTCACGGTTTTCTTTCTTCACCTAATTTATGTCATCAAAGCCCTCTAAGACCATCTCAACGTAAAAGTCAGCATCAAACAAAAGTCAACGTGAACTTGCCATGACTAACAAGGCGCACCTATCCTTCTGCAAACATCAACCGCTCGTAGATGATCAGTGGATTGTTTTGTGTCAAAAAATGTCTTAGAGATAACATTATAAAACAGATCCAGTCAAAAAGTAAATGACAGCTTATTATTTGATTCAAGCTGGCGGAACTTTCCACGCGAACAATTAGGTGTCGTCGATGCGATTATCGTTTCAATCTTTGGGTTCTCCCTATCGAACACTGAATCGTAACTTGGAGTGCGACACCAATTGTTTGTGGAATATTGCTGTCAATTCAAGAATCGATTGGGGTTTTTCTCTGATAGTAAGACCCCTAGCTGAATAACACATTATTACCATACAATGCGTTAAAACAAATCACTGAAACAAAACAATAATGACAGGTGAACGTAATGGGCGTAAAAATGGATGAAAACACCATCAAATACAAAATCATTGCTCGCTTCGAAGTGGATGGTGTTGTTGAACGCCCCGACATTATCGGTGCTATCTTCGGTCAAACCGACGGTTTACTACCACCAGATCTTAATCTACGTGATCTTCAGAAGGATGGAAAATTGGGTCGGATCGAAGTTAAGCCAAAAAGCGAAGGGGGAAAAACAACCGGAGTCATCGAACTCCCAACAAACTTAGACAAAGTACGAACTGCTATCATTGCAGCAACCGTTGAAACAGTGGACCGAGTAGGTCCATGTCATGCAAAAGTAACGCTTGAGAAAATTGAAGACGTCCGAGAAGCCAAGCGGCGTGAAATCATAGAGCGTGCAGCAGAGATCGTCAAAGGATGGGAAGAAGAAGAAACGGAATTTCCAGAAGTAACCTCTCTCATCGAGGAAAAAACCAAGAAAACCAAGAGAACACCTCCCCACCAGAAGAAAAAGCACAAGAAGGTTGAAGGCCTTATAAAATATGGTCCCGAAAACCTTGCCGCAGGTGAAGATCTGCCAACAAGCAAAGAGATCATCATTGTTGAAGGAAGAGCTGATGTAATCAACCTACTTCGAGCGAACATAAAAAACGTCATCGAAGTCGGAGGTACTAGTATTCCTGATACCGTAAAAGAGCTTGCTAAAAAGCGAACAACAACCGCATTCCTAGATGGAGACCGAGGAGGCGAATTCATTTTAAAGGAGTTGTTACAAGTAGCAAGGCCTGACTTTGTAGCCCGGGCTCCAAAGGGAAAGGAAGTTGAAGATCTAACACCAGAAGAAATTCAAGAAGCATTGGCAAACAAGACCCCTTTAGAACAAACTAAGTATCTCACAGGGCATCGGTCGGGAGAATATGTAACAAAAGCTAAAACCCTCGATCGACATCGCCGCGAAAAGCCATCAGAAAGAATGGCTAAAATCGAGGCGAAAAGAGCTAGAGCAAAAGCCTCCCCTCGCAGATCCGAGAGGAAACATCGCAGGAACGAGAGAGGAGGAAGACGACATGAGTCACATAGGCCTTCCAGTTCTTCGCGCTTTCCACCCCTTGAACCTCCTCTAAAGGCAGCTATTCAAGCATATGCTCCTAAGATAAAGGGGTCTTTCCAGTCATATCTGCTTGACAAGGATTACGTTGTAGTCGAACAGGTGCCTACAGCGAAGCTCTATGATCGAATTAAGCATCTTGACAACGGCATACACGCAATCGTATATGATGGCGTCCTAACCCGTAGGATTGCAGAAGCGGCTGCAGAAAAAAACATCGGTGTTGTCGCTGCTACGGTAAAAGGAGAAATTCGAGGCAGTCCAGAACGAGTTAGATTGCTTACATTGGATCAAGCCTAAGATCAATCACCATCCACTAGAAGCGAGCAATTCCCCTCCACCTCTGCATTTTTTCAAAGATAATAGTCATGTAAACCAGTTCTCTTTCTTCAAGAACAAAACACCAAGACATTTAATCTTGTTGTAAGAAAACCCCAATAGCATGTCTGTTGAAGAACGGTACAATCTTATTACTCGCAACACCGAAGAGGTAATCCAGCCTGAAGAGGTTAGGAAACTCTTAGAAGAAAAAGGCAAAATGCGCGCTTATGCCGGATTTGAAATTAGCGGGTATCTGCATCTGGGAACCGGATTTATAGTTGGCAAGAAGCTC
The DNA here is from genome assembly GCA_027001645.1 of Candidatus Heimdallarchaeota archaeon. GTDB lineage: Archaea > Asgardarchaeota > Heimdallarchaeia > Heimdallarchaeales > JAJRWK01 > JAJRWK01. Next base: position 7,100 of record JALTMP010000100.1, on the reverse strand, counting down.
AAAGACTTTGCTGAAGCAGGTATTCACACTATTGTTTTCCTAGCTGATTGGCATTCATACATTAACGACAAATTGGGCGGCGATATCGAAGCAATCCGAATGGCTGGAGAATATTTCGAACATGCTATGCGATCGGTTGGCCTAGATGGCTCAAACATTGAATACATTTATTCAAAGGAACTGGCTTCTAGGGCGGAGTATTGGGAAAAAGTTTTGCGGGTCGCAAAGCAAGCCACTCTGACTAGAATAATTCGTTGCCTTCCCATCATGGGACGAAAAGAGAGTCAAGATATTAATAGTTCATGGTTATTTTACCCTCCAATGCAAGCAGCTGATATCCGCGAAATGGATCTCCAAATTGCTCTTGGAGGAACAGATCAAAGAAAAATCCATGTCCTCGCTCGAGAAGTCTTTCCTAAACTTGGCTGGGAAAAGCCCATTGTCATCCATACTCCTCTCATTATGGGTCTCACCGGTGCCGGTGGGAGAATGGACTTGACAGCTGAAGAGATGCAGGAGATAAAGATGAGCAAGTCCAAGCCAATGTCCGCTATCTTTATTCATGACAAACCAAAGACCGTTTCCAAGAAAATTAAGAAAGCGCTGTGTCCTCCAAAAGAGATAGAGGGAAATCCGGTTGCTCAAATCGTTAAACTAGTCATCTTTCCTAACTTGGAAAAATTCGATGTAAAAAGGCCCGAGAAATATGGAGGCGATGTTTCTTATGCCACATGGGAAGAATTTGAAAAAGCATACTCCCAAGGTGAACTCTCGCCAGTTGATTTGAAATCTGGCGTTGTCGATGCGATCAATACCTTACTCAGACCTGTGCACAAGTATTTTGAGAAAAGACATGATCTACTCGAAATGATGCAAGAACTAACTGGTGTTTCGGCTGAATAATCTTAAGACAACATGTCTGCTTTTCTTAAACGGAGCTAGCATTAGTTTTCAGTTCGGTCAACCTATCAGATTATTAACCCACAACCGAAAAATACGTTGTCAATGAATTTCCCTCCCAACTACCTCGTCGTTCTCACAAATTGGGATTCCTCCCGCTTATCAGTAGAGGTTCTTGGGTACAAAATTCTGAAAAAATCCATTGCTTCCAAGCCCTTCCTTCATGGGAAAGTTTTCTTCACTGAAGACCCCGGAGGTTTGAGACCCTACAAGTTTGTCAAGATGAAAACTAGAATGAGCCAATTTTGGAAAGCAGAAGAATTCACACAACTTCTTTCTGGTGCAAATTACCTGTTAGTTCCCCAAAATTCTACTCCCTGGCGAAAAAAAGACTTTTCGTCCTATCTGAGTACATTCAAAATAAAGCCGTACAAGATTGCGCCGTTGTGCCATGCTTGCTTGCAGAAATACCAGCGATTTACACTGCTCCCGGAAAGAGAAATCATTCACGGGTTCGAAGGAAAGATTCTTTGTCCGGATTGCGCCATGGAGATTCTTAAGTCTCATGTTTCAAATCTAGGATTTCATCAAACAAAAGCGCTTGTCGAATACGGGAAGAAAAAACTGCTACAGACACAGAATCTCAAGGAAACATTGGAAGTCTTAGAACCAGCAAGCTCGATTCAGGAAACAAGCTTCTCAAAATCCCACACGCTTTACGACATCATTAAAGCTGCTCCAATTAAACCCAAGCCTTTGAAATCTTCTTCTCTTCCTCAAGAACTGAAAACGCTGCTCAAAAGGAAAGGGATTACCGAATTGCTTCCCATCCAACTAGAAGCATTAGATGCTGGTCTTCTCGAAGGAGAAGATCTCTTGGTCATTGCAGGCACTTCCGCGGGAAAAACTCTCATCGGTGAAATAGCTGGGCTACATAATCTGCTGTTAGGTAAAGGAAAGTTACTCTTCCTTACTCCGCTGGTTGCTTTAACAAATCAAAAATACGATTACTTCCTTCGAAGATATTCGCCTTCAGGTTTGAAGGTAGGGATTCGAGTCGGGATGACTCGTCTTGACCTAGGAGACGAGGATAGAATTACCCCTGATACGAGAATTGCAGATAGGGATATTGTGGTTGGCACAGTAGAAGCTGTAGACTATCTCCTCAGAAGCAAGCGCGCAAACGAACTAGGAGACATTGCAACTGTTGTAATCGATGAGTTTCAATTATTGGGAGATAACGAAAGAGGGATCGAATTAGACGGAACCATTGTGCGATTGCGACACTTATTCCCCAATGTTCAAATCGTTGCTTTGTCGGCCACCATTGGTAACTCAAAAGAGGTTGCAAGCCACTATGGCTTAAAGCTGGTTGAGAATCACGATCGACCTGTTGCTCTTGAACGCCACGTAATTTTAACTCAACCTGGAGAAAGTAAGACCCCGATTATCTCCAAGCTCATAAGAAATGAGCTTCGAAGAACGAAAAAGAAGAAGTTCAAGGGACAAACCATTCTTTTTTCACCAACAAGAAGACGATGTGAAGAACTCGCCTCCAAGCTTAACCGAGACAATATTAAAGCAACATATTATCACTCTGGTTTGCCCTATGTAAAAAGAAGAAGAATTGAGAGAGGGTTCGAAGAGGGAATATATGACGTAATCGTTACCACTGCTGCACTTGGAGCCGGGGTTGATTTCTCAGCCAGCCAAGTAATCTTTGAGTCACCAGCAATGGGTTCGCGGTGGCTGACAGTCGCAGAGTTTCACCAAATGATGGGACGTGCGGGAAGATACGGGAAACACGAAATAGGAAAAGTCTATCTTCTCCTAGAACCAGGAGCAAAGCTTTATGCCAAGATGGAAGAAACCGAGGATCAAATTGGGTTAAGGCTACTCACTGCACCTATCGAACCTATCGAGGGAGATGTTACTTTTGAAGCCGAGCAAGACCAATTACTTGCCATGATATCATCTACGCAGTCCTTGCCAGCAAGAACTCTTAGAACTCTTCATCAATCAATGTATTATCAAACAAACCGAACAAAAGACCTAGTAAAGCCCATGATTGAAATCAAGCTAGTCTACGCTAAAGATAAGGGATTTGTAGCTACAAAGCTTGGTATTGCCACTTCTACGAGCTTCATCTATCCATCCATAATATTCCGTACAATACAGCAGCTTAAGACAATGGATGTTCTTGATATAGTCGCTCGACTTGAACCCTTTGAAAATCTTCACCTAGCATCACGAATTCAGAGCCGCATTGAACGCATAGTAAAATCAAGAGGGAGTACAAAATTCTTTGTGAATCGGGTTCTTGACCTGCTGAGTGGCGATTTTACCCTCTATCGTAAAGATGACATGGACCCTTACGTCTTGGATCGTCTTAGATTATGGATTGATCTCCTATATCCCTGTTCTCATCAGGAACGGCCTTTCTGCGACTGTGGTCAAATCAACATTGCAAAGCTCATTATTCAAAGAAGGATACAAGGAGAGACTCCTTCCAAGATCATTTCATTCTTAGAATCAAATTATGATCTTACAGCCTATGTCGGTGACCTTATCACCTTTCTTGATGCTGTTGTTCATCGATTTGAAGCGCTCTACCGAATTGCAAGTGTTCTCGAAATGGAAAACCAAGCCCAAGTAGCGAAGGAACTTGCAGAACTAGTGAAATCTCCTTCCAAGAAGTCAAAAACTAAGAAATCGTCCCGAAGAAAAACCAGACGAGCAAAAAGACACATACAGTAGAACCCAAACAAAAAACCCAATTATGCATTGATCAAGAGTATTCATGGTGGCTTCTTACCTATCCCGATTCCCAACATTCAATACCGTACAAAACTACGTTCAGTCTTTTTTCATTCACGCGTCATTAGCCTTTTTAGTAGCTTGGAGAAGTCTAAAGATCGATTTTCGCTACAAATTTCAGCTAGGCGTGGAAATCGGCTGGAGCTCTTTGAATGTTATCGTCTTTGTTGGTCTCGGAGCTGCTTGGAGTGCCACTGGAGGAGATGTCCAGTATGTTCCCTATGACATGATTAGTTTCTTCATTGTTGGAACCGCTTTTTTCACGGTGTTCAATGGAGTAACAGATACAACCGTAACAGCGCTTCAAGAAGAATCTCAGCTAGGCACAATGGGCTTCCTCATTACAAACAACGTAACACCTGCAATAGTCCTTTTCGGAAGATACATTGCTGCAACCATCAAATGGACCCTCGTACTGCTCCTCATTGTTGTCCCGGCACTCTTAATGAGAGGGATGCTTCCTTCATCCTTGGAACTTTACGAAGGAATACTGGCTACTTTTATCATTGCGTGGTTTTTCTTTGCTGGAATTACATTTCTAATCGCTAGTGTTTCATTGCTATTCAAGAAGACTACCACATTCAATAAGGTCTCAATGTATTTGGTTAGAGTAATCGTTGGCGGAATCGTGCCGATATTCAGCTTTGACTCTGCAACCCAGAATTCTTTAGGTTTTAAGCTTTCAAACATTTTAATCTGGTTTCCCGCAACATTCAGCATTGAGTTATTGCGATGGATCTTCACCGTAAATACATCTGCAAGCATAACGACAGGAGGAATTTCAAAAGACGACCATGTCTTTTCTAGTTTTTCCGATGTGTACGGAATTCCCATCCACTCTGTGGGATTCGGGGATTTCGTCATTCAATTCATGCTTTTGCTTTCCCTAACCTTCTTTGTTTTTTCTTGGTTCGTTGTTGACCGAGCAACCAGAATTGCAAGAAAATGGGGGACCTTGGAATTTTACTAGAGGTGATAGACAATGATGTATGCTGTCACCGCCCGCCGGCTTGCCAAAGATTTCAAAGTACCCGGCTCCAAGAAAACTAAACGCGTTCTTGACAATATTACGTTTAGTCTGCCCGTGCATGACAGAATCGCTCTTGTGGGACCAAATGGTAGCGGAAAAACCACGCTCATGAAAATTCTCGCGACATTGTATCTACCAGACGAAGGCGACTGCTCTGTTTTGGGTCGAGATCTCGTGGAAGAAGAAGCGGAAGTTAGAAAACTGATTTCCTTTGTGTCTCCTGGTCTTGACTTTCATAGAAAATTAACTCTGAATGAAACGCTGGAATTCTTTGCTAAGGCTCAAAAAGCCAATCCCGACCCAGCATTAGAATTCATAGATCTAATGAATCTTAGTCACAAATTGAACGATCGGATAGAATCCTTTTCCGAAGGCCAGAAGGCACTAACCCGGCTAGCGATCGGACTTATGAAGGATGCACCGCTCGTCTTGTTAGATGAAGTAACCGCAACATTGGATGTTAATCGCAAAGAGCAAGTCATTGAATTCTTGAACACCTATCTGAATGGAAAGACCATGATCATGGTAGATCATGATAGCCAAGTCGTGGACAGATTATGCAAACGAGTGATGATTCTTAATCGGGGAGGAACAGTTGCCAGAATAATGCAGGCGCATGACTTAATCATGGAATTACCCTACATGTACGAGATCACGATGACACCTAAGAAAAAAATCACTCCCTCACAGGCTCGAAGAATATGGCCTGACTTCGAGCTATTTGGTGGGAAGGTACGCTTCTTTGCTCAAAAAGAATCAGAAGTTCAA
>JALTMP010000100.1:0-1575 GCA_027001645.1 Candidatus Heimdallarchaeota archaeon | reverse complement strand
CAAGGAATTACTAATCGCATTCTTGCTTTTGGGAATTTCACCAAATTCGAAGTTTCGGGTGCTTCACTACATGAGCTTTCAATCCGTGCCGCGAAACCCGCAGAGGATTGAAGCATTCGATCAAGCATTTTTGATACGTGGAAGTCTGCCATGCCTTATTCGTACGTCTTCTGTTAATTTGGTTGGTTGCCAAGACCGTGTTCGTAAGTTGCGTTTTCCCTCATGTTGTATGTTTTTCCTTATGCCGGTGTTATTACACTCTGTATTCACCGTCTTTGAAGTGATGAGAGCTTTGGTTCATAATAGGCAAGAGTTATCAACTCAACTGAAAACGAGAACATAGACATGCAAGTTCTGATCCTTGATTTTGGATCCCAGTACTCTCACCTAATTCTTAGGCGAGTTCGAGAATTTGGTCTTGAAGCGGAGCTTGTCCCTGTTCAGTCTTTTCGCATTGATCTTCTCAACTCAGTTCAGGCAATAATCCTTTCTGGAGGGCCTAGGAGCGTCTATGATCTGGACGCAATAATGCCTCCTCTTACGATTTTCAAAAAGAACATTCCTATTCTTGGGATATGTTATGGACATCAACTAATTGTTCACATGCTTGGGGGAAAAGTCGAATCAAGTCCCCATCGTGAATACGGCATTGCTGAAATTCAGTTGGATAAGGAACATCCTCTATTCTTTGGTCTCCAAAGAACTCAACAAGTCTGGATGAGTCATGGAGATTTCGTTAGGGAATTACCCGCTGGTTTTGAAGCAATTGCTTTTTCAACTAATGACCCTTACTCGGCCATTGCGAATGATGAACGGCAAATATACTCTGTTCAATTTCATCCAGAAGTCGCTCATACAATTAATGGACGAATTATGCTTCGTAATTTCCTAACACTCGCGGGATTCTCCCCAAAGGAGACGCAAACACCAATCCTTGACAAGATCGTTGTCCCTGAAATCGAAGGTAACATTTTGCTTGGCCTCTCAGGAGGTGTTGACAGCTCAGTAACTGCTGCTGTTTTGCATCGAAAATACCCCAACGATCTTTACTGCGTATTTATCGATACGGGGCTGTTGAGAAATGATGATTATGAACATGTATCTCTCGTGGCGAAAACCATTGGCCTCAAGCACTTTATCAAGGTAGACGCATCTAAGAGCTTTCTAACTGCCCTTAAAGGAATTACCGATCCCGAAGTAAAACGAAAAACGATCGGGCGCATTTTTATCAAGGTTTTTGAGGACGAGGCAAGAAGACTTGCCCAAGAATATGGCCAATTCAAACACCTTGCTCAAGGAACAATTTATCCTGATCGAATCGAAAGCGCGAAAGCTAGCCAAAATGCAGCGACCATTAAATCCCATCACAATGTCGGTGGTTTACCCGAAAAGATGAATCTCTCACTCATAGAGCCTCTTGCAGATCTCTACAAAGATGAAGTCCGAATGCTCGGCTTAGAATTAGGCCTCCCACATGAAGTCCTATTCAGACATCCATTCCCCGGACCAGGACTAGCTGTGAGAATTGTTGGAGAAGTGACCCCTTCACGAGTTGAAAAGCTTCGGAAGGCAGAT
>JALTMP010000099.1 GCA_027001645.1 Candidatus Heimdallarchaeota archaeon | reverse complement strand
TAGCAAGGGGAAACTTGTTCCTTTTAGGGGACCGTACTTTCGATACCAGTAAACCACAGCCGGGCCTATAAGGAACAGGGCGACTTGCTTGGTGAGAATAGCAATAACTAAGGCAAGTAGCGCAGAGTCATCATGATTCTTGAGAATAAGGTAAATGAAAACTAAAACAAAAAAAGTTACTTGAGGCATATTTAGGACACGCACAATTGAATAAAACAAGACGACGGGAGAAAAGAAATACAGAAATGCAGCAAAAAGACTGACTTTCCTCGAAGACGTAACTCTAGCGATTAGATACACCATTCCCACATTCAATGAGTCAAAGAACACATTGCTCCACACTGCTGACTCTAAAGCACTCACTCCGAAAAGCCAAGCAGGAATTGATACGAAGTAGATGTAAAACGGGCCGTACACGTATCCATTAAGAGGATCATTAGGTTGCCTATGTCCCGAATAAGGATTCCATCCATCAAGGAAATTGGAAATATATGGCCCATAATAATAGGTCCAGTCAAAATAACCTTCCCACTGAAGCTTGGTTTTGTCTGAAGCTCCTAGTAATTTTCCCCAATACTTTGATGGGTTCTCATTGGAAATAGTAAGATGAAAGATTCTCCCAATCTTAGCTTCAAACCAGCCATGAAGCCAGTAACGAAACCAGATACTTAACCCAAATAGTACTAAGAAAATAAGCATGTCCAGCAATAGGACATGGTGTATTCTTAGAAATGCTAGACTCTTTGATGAGAGCTGTTTTGATTTCGCTTGGATGAACGTTTGTAGTTTTGATTTCTTGGTTTTTTGCTTTGAATTTTGGTTCTCGCTTTTTTCCATTATCAAGCACCGGAAATGATGTCATCCATGATGAGCCCAAATTCGCGAATTGTGTATTCAAAATTATGATAGGGCCATCGGCGATCTTCTGTGTTGATCACGTGATCACTGAGGGCAATAAGGGTTCCGACTCCGTAGCCAAGTTCTTTTCGATCTCTCAGCTCGAATCGAGTGCGATCTTCGCGCATTGCCTTATCTTCTTCGGTTTTGGATCCGCGAGTGTCGTCTGTCCGGTCAGGGTTACCAAGACGGGCAAATCTTGTGTCCGGACTTGCATGAAAAGCAATGATTTTCACATTATCCTTCCCGAATTTTTCAACAAGAAATTCCACTTCGCTTCTTGCTTTGATCCCACTGATGAAGACTGCTGGGGCATCGTTGTGTGTTGTCTCGATGAATTCGACTGCTCGTTCAGTGAAGTATGAATCTGAAATAGCCTTGCATTCGCCAGCTACTTTTTGCACGTTTTCCGGGGTGGCTTCTAATCCTCTTTTTTCCACTTCCTTGAACACAAAAGTTCCAGTTTCAACCAAGGGAATCCCTTTTTTCTCACCGATGATCTTGCAATGAGTTGTCTTGCCAGACAATGGGAGACCGACCACGACAATAATTTTCACGATTATTCCTCCGAGTACTACAAGAAAGCCATGAGTAAGCAAGTTAAAATGCTTTTGATGTTTTTCGTGGATTTTCACATAGATAAAATATTTTAGATAATCAAGTTCTTCTCTGGATACTTGCTCTGA
>JALTMP010000098.1 GCA_027001645.1 Candidatus Heimdallarchaeota archaeon | reverse complement strand
ACTCGATCTCCAATTGGATTGCCCGCAACATCTGAATTTAATAATGGAGAATTAGTTATTCAAGACTTAGCATCAGCAAAAGCAGCAATTGTTGCATCTAAGGGGGTATCTGAGAACGAAACAATTCTTGATGCTTGTGCCGCACCCGGTTCAAAAACAACATACATGCGATCCCTTCGCCCTTATGCTAATATTTTTGCAGCAGAGTATTCATCAAGGAGAATAAAGATTCTTAAGCGACGGTTAAAGTTGTTAGGTGTAGAAGAATCGATTTTTATCATAAACAGTGATTCTCGAGCTTTGCCCATATCTACAAAAACAAGCTTTTCGAGAATCCTAGTGGACCCTCCGTGTACGGGAATTGGCACCATCGGATCACATCCTGAATTAAAATGGCGGTTAAAGAAAAGAATGATAAAATGGTACACAAAAGTTCAACAACAGATCCTTGATCAGATGGCGCGCTATGTTCCAAAAGGTGGCGAATTGATCTATTCTACATGCACATTAACAAGAGAGGAAAACATGGATCAAATTGATAGATTCCTCGCTAAGCACAAGCATTTTGAATTGGGGGAACCACTACGAGATCCGGAACTAGGGCAAGTGAATCTTGTAAAGAATGCCGAAATAATGTTGCCTCACAAAACCAAAACCGAGGGATTCTTTATCACACGGCTGATTAAGACCAATTAGCGAAGATTAGTAATACGTTTCTGATAAAGAGTGGATAGTTATGACTTTTGCAACATACGTTCCGTGTGCTCAAAAGAAACGGCTATAGTCCTTCCAATTATTCCTCAAAGTAAACCAATTCCTCGAATAAAGTTGCGTATTTCAGTTGCTTATTAGAGCAGAAGATTAGGTCTATGTGATGAAGAAATTCAAATTGAACAAAAAGGGTTCCCCGTTGATAGAAGAAAGTGTATTAATCGGTCTCTCTCTCTTTACGTTCTTAATAATCGCCCAAGTAGTATTCGACATAATCGGCTTTGCAAAAGATATTTTTGAAACAGTGTCCCAAAGCTTATCGAACTTTAGATAAAATATAGATCTCTGCAGAAATGATATCGATCCTAAATCCGTGAAATACCCCCTGTAAATCTATGATTTGAGGGTCTTTCGGGGGAACGGCAATTTTTGATTCGACAACAAAGTCTTAAAATCATCTTTCTTGGGTATCAAATAGTGATTAGAATGGCTGAAATTGATCTCGACCGAAGCATTTCAGTAGTTGTAAGGACTGGAAAAACTGCCTTTGGCATTAGAACCGCAATCAAATCTGCAAAAATTAGGCGTGCAAAAGCCTTTATTATCGCTGAAAATACTCCTGCACAAACCAAAGAAGATTTGCTCAGATATGCTCGACTGTCGGATATTCCCGTAATTGTTTATCCCAAATCTTCCCTTGATCTTGGAATAATCTGTGGCCGCCCACACTTGGTATCGGTGGTCACAATTTATGATGCTGGAGATTCGGACATATTATCAATCGCAAAACCTGTTGCTTAACAAACACAATTACCTCTAGAACGAGGCTTTTGCTCACCAAGGATCAATAACTCAAGTGTCTACCGAAAACTTCAAAACCGTTTGATTTCCGCCATATATCAGACAAGCGTGGGTCGTCTAGCGGTAGGATAGCTCCCTGCCACGGAGCTGACCCGGGTTCAAATCCCGGCCCACGCACCATTTCTGTTAAGTTTCTATTCACTTGTTTATTTATTCTGTCTCACTAACGTTCTTTGAATCAAATGTCTTCCTGCTTTGAGTCAGTAATGGATCAAACAATCAAACGAGAAACATACCATTTAGAATGCTTTAAAATCACGATCCGCAGTACGACGAAAGGAGAAATGGGATTCTACCATGCAGAATCCCTTATACCATCTGCTATCGTTTCTCAGATCTCTCAAAAATGTTTGAAGAGAATCATCAAGAAAGAAGAACTCGGAACTAGACTCCTAGAATTCCATGAAGTTCTTGAAATCATTACTGACTTGTGCTATTCAAAAGCAAGCGCTATAAAAGAAAAGCTAAGCCTTTTGGTATCTCCCCGCATTATTTCTTATTTGATTGCTTTTAAGCTTCTCAATCTTTCTCCTTTCTTCCCACTTTTCCTTGACAAAGATATTACAGAGTTTCATGTGGGTCCCAACGGTAGTCTTGTTATTGATCATACCAAATTTGGCCGCCTTCTTGGAGAGAACGTTCCACTTTCCTCAATTTTGGCTCTCAAAAGCCGAATTGAGTTTGCAGCGAAAACATTTCTTATTCCCTCACAGCCATCTGCAAAGGCTGTTTTGCATTTTGGAGGTCAGCGAATTCGGGCAAGCATCGATAGTCCTCCTCTTACTCCCAATGGGATTGATATATCCGTTAGAAAAATGCCGTCAGAACCATTTTCTATGAAAAAACTCGTTTTACTCGAAATGATTGATTCACGTTTTGCTCGCTTCTTGATTGACAAGATCACGTCTCGATCAAATATTGCCATTGTCGGAGAACCATATGCAGGGAAGACAACACTAGCGAATGCATTACTTGCAGAACTACCGTCTATTTGGAAAATCATTATCATCGAGGATGCTGAAGAAATACGTCTCCCCCTTGATAAGTATCCCAATCTAACAAATATTCTAGTTCCACCCGTCGAAAAACGAAGTCAGTATACATCTAAGTCCGACGAAATCACGAAACTGCTTCATCGAAGCCCTGATTACGTATTCATTGGTGAGATTCAGAATAAGGAGCACACAGCTAGTCTTTTCGAAGGATACAATGCTGGCATTCGTGGCATGCATACTGTTCACGCAGACTCAATTCAAAACCTAATTCGTCGGTGGGTTTTTTCATATGAAATTCCCTTACAACAACTAGCAACATTGGATTACCTTGTTCTTGTTTCGAGAACCTGGCAAAAAAACGTTCACAAGCGTGTCGTTGAAGGCATTTACCAAATAATGTTCAGCCAGAGGAAAATTACTCTTTTGAAGGCTCTAGTTAATTCCAGTGATCAGAATAATCAAAATAACAAGAACTTCCCTGATTCCTTGTCAAACACGGGTTCTTCCACCGCTCTAGAATTTTTGCCATGTGCTGAGGTAGAATTATGAATTCAAGGATTAGGAACATACAATCCACTATGTTTCAAGCTTATATCAGTCATACGGCCCTTTCGCTCTTTCTACTTCTGGGGTTCTCGCTCTTATATCCTAGTAATGCTTCTATATCCTTGTTCTTCATAGTTCTAGCCTTCATCATGTTGGGAGAGTTTCTTAGAAGAAGGCATGGAGCTCATGTTAACAGAATAAACGAGGATTTTTACAACGCATTCGAAAGCTGGCTGAATTCGATCGTCATCTACGTGGGTCAAGAGAACGCGAACTTGAAATTCTCAATTAGAGAGTGGCTTTATTCGTCCAATAATAGTTATTATGAAAAGAGAGTAATTATGGAGAATCTTGGGAGAACTGAACATGCAGAAAGCATTATGATGCTCAGTTCGTTGCGGAACCAAATTGGATCTATCGGAGAAAAACTAGACGACGACCATGCTTATTTCCTTATTTTCCGTATAATGGGGCCGCTACCCATTGCGATTGGTTTCATGCTGGGAAAAATGACTCCCCTGCATCTCTCAATTCTTTCTCTCTTCATCCTATGGATTCCTCTTTTCATTGTCTTATTACAGAATTCCAACATTTATCGGGAGCTAGCGGTTTCTGAATTGATTGGTATTTCCGATACCTTGATTCTGCAAAGAATCCTTGATTCTTTAAAATCAAACCATCCTGTACAAAGCTCACTAGTCAGTGCTTACCGAGAGCACCGCCTTGCTATCGCCCGTCAGAATATTTTAGGCCACTGGCTCTCTCTTCTAACGAATCCTGGGTTTTCACTCAACCCCCTCTCTCTAATTGTAGAAAGCATCCTTTCTCTTCCTCGAAGCATGTGTATCCAAGCACTTACTCTCTTAATTGACCAAGTAGAACTCTTGGAAAAACACATTGATGTAATAAAAATAAAATGGAATGTTTTACGGTTTAGGACAATAACTATGAGTGTTCTCGGTTCATTCACGACTGCCCTCATGTTTTCGTTGACTCCTTTTTTCGCTAGTGTTCTCAATAACGCCTCCGCAGATCTTGAAATTCTCGCTAAAATCTCTGGTATGTCTCTAACTTTTTCAACAATGTCCGCTATTCATAGCAAGAAAAAGACCAAATGGCTTTTCTATCTCTTATCGACGGTAACTATCTGGAGCTTTGCTGAAATGATTATTCGCTCAATTTTTATCTGATTGCATTGTATATCCGCTTAATCGTAAGCATAATTTCACTTTTATTTACCCCCGTGTTTGTATTCAAAAGGGAATCTTGATTACATACCCTTGAGAATACATGATTGTGCCTAGTGAAAAAACAGAAAAAACAGACGAAAAACCTCGCAGCAAGAGAAAGCGCGTAAAATCTTCTGACAAAGATATTGCTGTTACTGAAAAAGAACAGGCTCTCTCTAATACGGATGAAGATTCTCTCTCGTCCCCTAAAGAGTCAAAGGATCCCGAGATTCCTCAAATATCTCTAGAAGAAATCCCCGGTGTTGGCCCTACTACTGCCCAAAAATTGCGAGCCGGAAACATTAATGATCCTCACCAATTAATGAAAGCAAAACTCTCATACCTTGAAAGCTTAGGTGTTAAGCGTCCTCTTGCTAAGAGAATCCGAGCAAGTGTAAAGGAGTTATTTCCCGAGCTGTACCATGACTTCGAGGAAGAACTCAGTCTTGAGGACATTGAAGGAATCGGTCCTACAACGGCAAAAGCTCTCCGAGAAAAAGGCCTAAGCCTAAAAATTCTAGAAACAACTCCTATTCGAGAGTTGGAGGAAAAATATGGTCTCTCTGCCACACTAGCACAAAAATATCAAAATTATATCCGCCAATACATTCGTGGAGAAATTTTCATCGATGGCTTGACGGTGTTACGAAGACAGGAAGTCGCACCAACTTTCACCTTTGGAGCAAAGAGTCTAGATCAATTAACGGCCTTGCCAGATGACAATAAAGGGGGAATTCGTTTATCTGAGACATACGAATTCTTTGGAGCGTTTCGTTCTGGAAAGTCCCAAATCTGTCATCAGCTTTGTGTAACTGTCCAATTACCTGAAGAACTCGGAGGCATAGGGAAAAAGGCTGTTTTTGTTGATACTGAAGGAACCTTTAGCCCTACAAGAATAAAACAAATAGTTGAGCGTTTTCAAAGAGAATATGGATGGGAAAAAACCTACGAAGATGTTCTAAAAGATATTCTCTATGCTCGTGCATACACCAGTGATCATCAACAAGCAATTGCTGCTAAACTCTTTGAAGTTTTTAATGAACATCCCAACGAATTTGGTGTTGTTGTTGTTGATTCAATCTCTGCGCACTTTCGCGCAGAATTTGCCGGTAGAGGGACACTAGCTGAAAGACAGCAAATATTGAATTATCATCTAAGCATTCTGCATCGCTTAGCAGATACTTTTGGTGTAGCAATCGTTGTAACTAATCAAGTACAAGCAAATCCCGCTCAATTTTTTGGAGACCCCACCCAAGCCGTTGGTGGAAATATTATTGGCCATTGGGCAAGAACGAGAGTCTATTTGCGAAAATCAAAAGGCGAAAAACGAATCGCTCGCATTTTTGATTCTCCCGTTCTCCCCGAAAATGAGACAATCTTTGCAATAACTCAAGACGGTGTTGTTGATCCCGATGAGTAATTAGCTTCTGGTCTCGTTTCCTTCTCCAATCTATCATTTCACAATGATTTGGTTTATTTTGAAAGAAAGATTCACCGTGGGTTATGCCATACCCTAGTATTCTTATCTCTTTTTCCCTCTAGTTGGTTTGGTAAGAAATGAGTATCTTGGACGAGGTTTCAGTACGTCTAGCGCATTCCCTCTCTCGACGGATTGGGCTTACAAAAGAACAAGTCGTGTCTCTTGCTCTTTGCAGACTAATCATTGAACTAGGGCAGACAGAACTACTCGAACCCGCGCTTAATGTCCAGGATGTCTTAGTCAGACTCAGTCCCACTTTGGGTCTAGGAGAAGTTGAACGCGAGTTGCAAACCATAATCAATATCCTCGACTATGTCGAACTCATTGCAAAAAACACCTCGCCTCCTCCCCTAATCGATCAAACAATAGAGACAATCACTGCAAAACTTTCTCATTTGCGTGCAATTTTAATGAAATGAACATTCATTTTTTCTAATTGTTGCAGGGCGATTCAAAGTAAGGATTTTTAGCTTTCATTTTTCGAAGAAGCTTGTGGGCTCCCCTAACAAGCGATTTCATAATCGAATCCCTTTAAATGTAAAACAACGAAAAGAGTTTAGTCAGAAGCTCAGTTCACTCTTAAGTGATCCCTCACAACTAGTGAGAAAAAAGATGGCTATTGAAAAAGTCGAGTTGGGTGAGAATAAGGCAATTTATCTTTCACAAGGAGAGCCGATCGCGGCTCAAGTGGATAACCATATTTTTCCTCATCTTAAAAAAATTATTCAGGGTCTAACTCTTACTATTCCAAGGGTTGTAGTCGACAGAGGAGCAATTAAATTTATTGTGAATGGTGCCGATGTTATGCGTCCTGGAATAGTAGAAATCCTTGGAAACCCAAAGGAAGGCCAGATTGTATTAGTCGTTGAAGAAACAAAAAATTCTCCTTTGGCAATTGGCATAACCCTTTTTGGAAAAGATGAAATTGTTAAGAAAAATAAAGGTAAAGTAATTAAAACCCTTCACCATCTTAGAGATGACTTTTGGAACTTTATGCTTTGAATTTATAATAATGGTGTTAGAG
>JALTMP010000097.1 GCA_027001645.1 Candidatus Heimdallarchaeota archaeon | reverse complement strand
TGTCAGGATTAGTGGGATCTGTCTTGTAGGTCAATACTTCTTCACTGTCAAGTAGGCCATCTCCGTCGGTGTCGGGGTTGTTAGGATCTGTTCGATAGATTCTTCTCTCTTCGTCGTCGAACAGACCGTCTCCATCAAGGTCATTGCCCCTTGGGTCGGACTTGAGATAGTTGACCTCATACCCATCTCCAAATCCGTCTCTATCAGAGTCTTCCAGACCCGGATCCGTGAGTGTGCTCATAAGTTCTTGATAATCACTTAATCCGTCAAAGTCCGTATCCGTTGAGAGGACATTTGTTCCGTAATCTAAGTATTCTTTGCCATCTGGCAAAGCGTCAGCATCAGTGTCGGTTGAAATTGGGTCATAGTTGAGCAATAATTCTAGGCGATCATTTAATCTATCACCGTCAGTATCAGGTTCGTATTGTGAAGTAACATTGCTGGCTTCAAAGGCGTCGCTAAGACCGTCATTATCATAATCCCCGCTCATAGGATCTGTGGGTTCCTTATTCACGGTATAAAACAGTTCATAACCGTCGCTGACGAGTACTACTCCAACGCCTCCTGGACCAGTGTCCCGATCCGAATCAGAACGTGTTGGATCGGTGTAAAATGTCAGAGTCACATAGTCGCCGTATTCATTGACGATGGTTTGGTTAATGCCCCGAACCTCTACACCATCTCTCATGTCCCCAAGATAAATGCGGGAAGGAAGTATTTGACCGTCCCACGCTTGCATATACGAGTCATCATCTGTGTCATTATCAAGAGGATGGGTATAACCGTTGTTCCAAACTAAGTCAAGAGTTTGTGGTGAGGTTTCATCAGGAACGATGGAACCATAGTAAGGACCAAACTTGCCTTCCTGACCATCTAGCAGACCATCTGCATCAGTATCTGGATTCAACGGATCTGTTTTGTTCATATAAGGCACGCCGCCAATGTAAACAACAGAGACACTGGGAGTTACTCCGCTTGTATCCCATTCAGTTGTGATCTCAAAATAGTCGGAAAGACCATCTGTGTCTGTATCAGAATTAAGAGCACTTGTTCCATAAATGATTGCCTCTTCGTAGTCACTCAAACCATCGCCATCAGTGTCAGAGACTAATGGATCTGTCAAGAATACACTATATTCTTGGAAATCTGTGAGACCATCTCCATCGGTATCTGGAATGGTTGGGTCTGTCAAGGTGTACTTTAATTCGAGTTTGTCGGGAAGAAGATCTCCATCAGTGTCTGTGCTTGAGCGAGTCGAGCTTAGCTGCAATTGCTGAAGCGACAAGGGATAGGAGTTGTCAGGATCGGTCCCAATATTTAGTCCTGGAAATGCTCGTTCATAATCATCAGGGATACCATCGTAATCAAGGTCATAGCCGTAAGCTCCATTATCGACAACATTGCGAGGTTTCTTCGGGCTAAGATCAATGGGATTGAATGGTTCCCACACTCCTTTTATTGACCATCGCTTAGACCCAAACCACGTTTTGATTTCAAAGTAGGCTTCCAAGATCACTAGGATTCTTAGGATTATTCTGAGTGGCATTGACTTGTTACCTAAGATTTGCGTAAACGTGAGAACTAT
>JALTMP010000096.1 GCA_027001645.1 Candidatus Heimdallarchaeota archaeon | reverse complement strand
AGCTTTGTTGTGCCATCTGCAGATTGTCTGTGCGCCACAATCTGGGGCAGTCCAAGGTGGAAGCCGCTGTCCATCAGTGCCCTCCTGAACCCTCTGGGCAGGTCGGTCATCTGCTCTATATGGTCTATGCTGTGGGCAAAGAGCCAGCGGTAGAGCTGACCTGCCCTGTAGCGTGGCTGGCCAAGGGCTTCTGCAAGCTCTGCCAGCTCCTTTTTAGAAAGGTCTCTCAGGTTCTTACGAGCCTGTGAAAGAGGGCTCTCTGTGGACATGGGCTCTTTTAATCCTCAACGCGTGCTATAAGCCAGTATATCACACCCAGCACGGCCACCGCAAAGACGAGAGATAGTTGCTTTCCTATGGCTGTCTCGGTAGAAAGTGTGGTTATGAGTATCTTTCTTATGACAGCCACAAGGGCAACACTTATGAAGACCTTTATGGCAAACTTCTTGCCCCTAAGGTGCTGAACCTCTGTGTCCATCAACTCTATGACAACCCATAGCATTAGCAGTGAGCCGAGGGTTGCCAGAAGCCCCTTCTCTATGTCGCCCTCAAATACATGTGTAAGGTCATAGGCAAAAAGCCCCATAACCAGTATGCCCAGAAAAACAAGCCCCAGAACCAGCACAAGGTTAAGCCCATAGGAGAACCTTCTTGCAAAGCCCACCAGATAGGTCTCTACCTTCTGCGAGAGGAAGATGACCCGCTTTTCCTCCTCTATATAGGAGCTGGTGAAGACATCGAGGTTTATGTCGAGTATCTTGTCCACCGAGCGTTTCAGGTGGGTGAGTTCCTGTGGGTCCTTTACCTCGCGGTCGAGTATGTCGTCTATGTAGCGTTTTACAAAGTGCATGGCGGCATTCACATAGTGTGCAGGCAGGTTTATCTTCACATGCGCCATGCCCACCCGCTCAAGCTCGCGAAAGTAGTCGTGTCCGTATTCGCCAGAAAAGAGCGCCATAAACCAGTGGCCTATGGCGTCCTGATGCCTTCTTATGGTCTGCTCGTCCTTGAGAAAGCGAGAGGTGTGCTCAAACTCCTTGACATACTCGTAGAAGGCCTCTACAAAGTCCTGCCTGTAGCGCTCCATGGTGGAGCACAGGCTCTTAAGATTATGTGCGTCCTGCTGCACAAAGCCGTAGTGGCTCTTTATACTCTCTATGCTCTCCATAGCCTATCTACAAAAGAGTTCAAGGGCGTTGAAGAAGTAGCCTACCTCAAAGGCTGCACTCTCTGGAGAATCAGAGCCGTGCACAATGTTCTCTTCTATAGAGCCAGCAAAGTCTTTTCTTATGGTGCCCTCTGCCGCCTCTGCGGGGTTGGTTGCCCCCATGATTTCGCGCACCTTCTTTATGGCCCCCTCGCCTTCGAGCACCATGAGCACCACAGGGCCTGAGCTCATGAAGGTGGTAAGGCTATCGAAGAAGGGCCTCTCTCTGTGCACATGGTAGAAGCCCTCTGCCTGTGCCTTTGTAAGGTGTGCCATCTTGAGGGCTACCACCTTTAGGCCTGCCTTCTCAAACCGTCCTATGACCTCGCCTATAAGGTTCTTTCTTACTCCATCGGGTTTTACGATAGAAAGGGTTCTCTCTGCCATAGC
>JALTMP010000095.1 GCA_027001645.1 Candidatus Heimdallarchaeota archaeon | reverse complement strand
TGCAGTATTCTCATCATTGGAATTCGCATCAAAAAGTGATTCATTCAGGGTGAGAACGTAGTAATCCCCAACGTTAATGTTTGCTCGATTGATGGTTGGTGATTCGCTTAAATCCGCATAGATCCTGATAATTGTTTCCTGAGTGGTAGTGTTTATCGCTTCGAGGTTGATTGTCGCCAGAACCCCATCTAACTTGCGCCAAGAGAGTTCTCCCCCAACAATTGCGTTCTGTTGCGAACTTTCAAGGCTTAGGCTAACATTAAACCAGTCTTCTGTGGCTGTTACCACAGCAATATCTCCTAGATTCGAAAGCGTTGCCTCATGAGCAATCCATTCTTGCGAAAGAATTACTGGGAGGGGCAACACAGATGACAATGTCAAATTGGCAAGAGAAAAGCTAGTAGTTGTTCCAAAAATGAATGGGAACCCGATCCCAGATCCACTTGGCAAGGTAACAATCGTGCCATTGAGATCAAATCTGGTATCCTTATTCACCAAAAGGCCAGTTGCGATATCTACAGTTGTCTCATTTCTGCTGGCTGTTCCTCCAAATACAGGGTCGATTACTGGGAATGACTCTACACCTACCCGCAACACTTTTACATAAAGCTTTGATCCAGCGAGTGAATCAATTGGCTCAAAAGTGATATTTGCTACACTAATGAATTGATTTAACAAATTACTGTCATAATCTAGTGCTTTAAGATCATAGTAAATAGTGGCTCCTTCCTCCACATTCACCAGATTGTTTTCGGCGCTGACTACTGTATAGTAATTGATCCCCGCCCCCATTGCAATGATAATTACAAGAAACAACGCTAAGCTAACCTTCCTACTCTCCATTGGTGCATCTAGTCTCCATGGGACTCTTATCTAAACGTCGCCAATGAGATCTATAAACCATTACGTTCTCACAGATTCCATTAATTCTTGCAAATCAAAGTCGCTTTCAACGGTTTGGAATTCAACGTTTTACCAAGTTCTCTCTAATTTTAACAAGCTAATCTTTCAACCTTTTATTCAACATTTATTGACCGATGGCTGATTTCTTTGAAGTTTGTTTTGCATACAGCGAAAAAACCCCATATTTCATGTTGACAAAACCACATTGGGTAAAACTTAAAATCTGAATTCACTATGTGGGGTTAGAACCTCTTGAGGGAAAAACATGGTTAGCGACAAATTTATCGGCTTTATTATGGTTCTTATATCTATCGCGGCGATTCTGAGCGAGTTTTACTACTTGATTTTTGTACCCATTTCAGACTATACTCTCATTTCCGGGTGGGAAGGACAATATTGGGCCTTAGCAATACCCGTTTTCTTGGGAGTGCTTGGAATATTTCTCATTGTCTTCTGGATAGGTGTAACCATGATAACAACTCCTCCTCCAGAAGAATTTGACTTTGAAGAATTTGAGAAAGAACTCGAAGAACAGGAGAAAAAAAGTGAAGAAAACAAAGAGTGAAGAATTTACATATTTTCTTCTACTCCCTTCGGTTCTCGCATTTTGAACATTTTGTCTAACAGTCAAAATTTTTCAAGTTCTTGTTTCATTTTTTCCAAACCTATTCCCGCCTGTTGTTATGTCGACTATGTCTTAGAGTTGGAGTGATAATGCTCTTTGTGACTGTTGCTCTCCTATGGAATTCTTTTTTCACCACAAAGGTATTTATTAGATATGAGTTGGAAAAGCGTTAGTTTCAGCTATTATGCAGAATAACTGTTGAGTGATTCGAAGAAAAACAGCCAAAGAACGATTCAAATCTGAGTTTTTTCTTTCCAATTATCTAATACGGTTTCTGGGATTACATTGAGTCTGTTTTTACTCGAGCATTTTTTCATCTAGTGCTATTTGTTTCACACAACGACGGATTTTACTACTCCGCTTTGAATTGTGTAGTACGTTGTGGCTCCGGCAAGTTCTGGCTTGCCTTTTACGTGCAAAACTTGAACTGATACGACTTGTTGGCCATCATCTGTTTGAGTTTGATCGACCCTAAGCACCCCATCCACTAGATGCTCAATGGATCTAATAAACACGGGATCGTGTGCATCAGTGTGCACCTGAAGTAAGGACGTCCACCCTTCATAATGGTCTGCGGCAAGCCTTTGTCTAACAAATGAGTGCACATGTCGAGGCGACTCTGCAGCATTAATGATTGATGATAGACTGATTACGGCTCCCCTGACCCCTACGTTTTGGTTTCTTGTATGGAGCATAGCTCTTCTAATGGCTTCATTTGCATCTCTTGGGCTGGAAATGTCTCGGAGTGGCTCTGAAAACTCTTGGATCTTAGACTCATAACCTGATGGGTTGGAAAATGCATCTACGAACTTTAGCCGTCCCGTCCGTACATGCATGTCTGGATTGACTCCGTTCAACTTGAAATATTCCTCGTAATATTCGTAAGGCATGTCTGTGTTGAGCACATAAACATAATCCATGGATTTGAGCCCTTGAACAATAAATTGTGTTAGAAACGGTTGCGAATCTGCACCCAGTCGGTCTTCAACGATGAAAACAGCCCCTCTTTGAATTCCTCCTCCCAGAGACTGGTCTAGTTCTGGAATGCCAAAGGTAACCAAAGCTGACACTGACGATCCGGGTTGTGATGGAGAACTGAACATATGATAACATTAACTGACTGCGTAAAAAGCATTATCCCTTTCCCGATAGTATTTTTATTGCCAACAACGCCATTTGGGGGGTTTGCTAAGCTGTCTTATTATTCTGCTTTTCATATTCTTTTGAAGCCTCTTCATATGTTCCATAAAGGTTCGTTATTGTGCTACCCACTAGAATAGTGTCAAGTAGGAGAATGACCCAGTGGAATACCGTGAGTGAGAGAATGTAGTCTAAAAATCCTCCAAGGATAATAAGAATGTATCCCCATGGTTGTTTGGGAATGATCAGCCGTATGAATAGCCCAGTGAACAGCAAAACATATACCGTGATAATCCACTCTTCGAATTCAAACAACAAAAAGTTCGAAAATACAACAAGGATTAAAGAGGTAATGCTAACCACACCATCCCATAACCCTTCCCACATGAAGTGAACTAATCTCCTTGCAGAGTCCCACAAAGTTTTCCCAATCGCCTCTGCAATCGTTCTCAGTCTTGTTTTGATTGAAGATTGTTCCTCACTGCTCTGAGTAGCCTTTTTCGTGGCTTCCATTATTAATTGTGGAATCACCCCCAATAATAAAGGCTTCACTTTCAAATTTGTAGGTCCCCTGGCCCGAGTAACATTTTTGCTTAATTGTTTTGTATTTTAGGCTCAAGGCTTATAGATAAAAAATAGTTGAAGAAAAAACAATCATGGGCTTTAATGATATTGAATCCAAGGAGGAAAGCATCCCCCACGTCGTTCTTATTCAGGGAAGCTTGTCTCCTACTTCAAAAACGGCAATTGTCTTGGAAAAGATCAAAGAACAGCTTTTAGACAGGAATGTCAAAGTAACGATTCTTGACCTAAGAGACCTCAACATGGAATTCTGCGATGGTCGGCCTCTTAGGGATTATAATGATGACATAAAGGCCGCTCATAGGTTGCTCTCCCAAGCAGATGGCTACGTAATCGGGATGCCGGTTTACATGTATTCTGTTTCTGGCCCTCTGAAGAATT
This sequence comes from Candidatus Heimdallarchaeota archaeon, assembly GCA_027001645.1. Taxonomy (GTDB): domain Archaea; phylum Asgardarchaeota; class Heimdallarchaeia; order Heimdallarchaeales; family JAJRWK01; genus JAJRWK01. The sequence goes on along the minus strand of JALTMP010000095.1, from coordinate 3,252 downwards.
TCCTAGACATCGTTTCAGGAGCCATGCAAGATAAATTTGCTGGCTTGGTTTGTATGTCTGGGGGTGTGAGATCGTATCTTGCGGCAGAGGATCTGATAAACATTCTATCATTTGAGGTAAATGTAACCACTGTTCAACCAATTGTACATGCCTATGGCGCTGATTTTCAAAATGATGAACTTAGCAACCCTAAGGTTCTTGAAAAGATTGATGCAATGATTGAGCGGCTATTAAAATTCCTCTAACCAAATCTTAACAATCATATTTGCTCTCATCCACCTTCTTCTGGTCTTGACCCCCCACTTCTCCTTTCAAAGGTTAAATTTTCGAGATTGGATTCAAAGCATTGAGTCTAGAAAAGACAAAAAAATACTAAGTTTCCATTTAATATTAGATCATCCAATAATGAATCACCCAAAAAGGCGATATTTTTGGCAGAAACAATAGGACAAGTGTATCTAAAATTGGTGCAAATGGCGATTGTGACCTTCATTGTGATCATTCTCATTTATCGGAAAAAACAACATAAAATCCGGGCTTTGAACTGGTTAATCGCGGTTTTTATATTGGCCGATCTCCAGGGCCTCGTCGAACTCCTAATTTATGTGTACAAAGTAAACGTGATTAAGTTAGAAAACCCTTCACTCTTTCGTTTTAACGAATTTCATTCGATAGTATATGCTTTAGCTCTTCTCGTGCTCTTTTTCATGACCGAATATATGAGAACTTTAAAACCAAATCATTGGCGGGTGGGCCTAATAGGCGTTCTTTGGGGAGGATATTTTGCGCTTCTCTTGAAAGACGCCTTTGGGGGATTTAACTGGGAGTTTACAAAAGAAAACCTTGTTATGGAGACTCCACCTAAGACACATTCTTTCGACTTATGGTTTAACATCTTTCAATTGGTTCTGATAATCTTCGTTGCAGAAACATTTTGGAAAGCTTACGCCACGTCTCACAGTAAAGAAAACAAACGCGTTTCCCTATGGCTCTTCATTTCAGTACTGGTTTTTGGAGTGGTTGCATTGGAAGAGGCCCTCGAAGGCTTCCTTGGAAGAAGGTTGTTTGGGGGAACCTTTGGGTATAAGGCGATTTACTATTCGCTTACCTTCCTAGTACTTGCGTATGTCTATGTTAGATATCCCTACTACGTCTTTAACGTTCCAACCTATGTCTATCGAATAATTTTGTCCACCAAGAACGGTGTTTTCATATATGGCGCGGAGATCGATAATCCTTTCGTCAAGGAGGGTGACGAGGACAGCGTCTCGGACGAACTCCTAGCAGGAGCTTTAAGCGCAATGACCCAATTTATGGAAGAAGCTGCCCATGGACAAGGAACTATTCGACTCGTGGAGTTGGAAGACAGGGCCTTGCTGGTAAGAAAAGAAGGAGACCTTATAGGGATGGTTATTGCCGAGAAAGCAACAAGAATGTTACATTCAGCTTTAGGGCAATTTGTTAGAGAATTCAATGAAGCTTTTGCTGAAACAATAGGGACTTATTGGGAATCAGAAGCGTTCACGGGATCAGAGCATATCATCGCACGATGCTTCCCCTTCGTTGAAGCTAAAGATATCATTCGAACAAGAGTCGGCAAAGCATAAATGTAACGAGAAGCTTTCATACCATTTCTGCTCTGCTTTTGCAAGAAATAGCAAGAATTCAGTGTTTCTGCCTTCGGTGGAGGTGCTACTCTTTCCTATATATAAAAGTAATATGAAATCGAAGATGGTTCTTTCTTGCCTTATTCAATTTGGGTGCTATTAAGACACCCCTTTTGTCTGCTCAAAAAGAATTAAGCAACTGTTTCTCTTGTCGCAAACATCGCTGCTAAGAACGAAATGAGTGAATACACCGCTAGAGCGACAATCTGATCAACAATTGCATCTATTCCGAGACCCCGAGACAAAATGGATTTTAGCCCTTCAATTGCGTATGTGAGAGGAATAACCCATGAGAACGGTTGTAGGTAATCTGGTAATGTTTCAATAGGTACCAAGAATCCTGAGACCGCCATGCTCGGAAGAGCAATTAATGGTGCCATTTGAACGGCTTGGAATTCGTTTCTCGCTAGTTTAGACAACAACAGCGCAAGCATGATTGTTCCAAATGCAAATAGAGTTAGAAAACCAAACGCTAGTGCCAGTTGGACGAGAAAGTTACCACGAATGACTATGTCGAAAATTAGGATCGAAATTGCAAATACTGATCCCACAATCAAGAACGCGAAGAATGTCATTCCCAGCACGTATCCGGCCATGATTTCTCTCTTAGTAACCGGAGCAGCATAGAACCTGGCCTTCGTACCCTCAATATCTTCTCTCACCAGAAGTAGTAATGACAATAGCAAGACAAGAAACATGATCACATATCCCATAACCCCCGGGAGAGAAACATCAAGACCTTTTAAGGGCTCGTCCCCCCAAGCAAGTTGCTTTTCTATCTTGATTGGAAATTTCGCGCCAAGAGATTCTATTGCTTTATTCAATGCCTCATTGAGAGCAGCCATTATACTCGAGACTACTGACGGCTCAGTGTCATCAAGAAAAACAACGATGCTAGTCGAATTTTCTCCATTAATCAATACCTCCGACAAGTTTGCTGGAAGAAGAATTGCCGCACGAACTTCGAGGTCAAGAACCGCTTGTTTTGCCAATTTCCAATCCGTATACTGCTTCTCAATAACAACTCTTTCATCTTGTCTGAGATTATCTACGGTCAACGTTCCGATTGCTTGAATCTGAGGAAAACCATCAACGTTAGTATCTAGATTTACTATCGCAATAGGGTTATTCACGGTTTCTCCTTGGAGAGCAAACCCAAACAATAGCGTAATCACTATGGGAACCATGACAAGCATGCCGATCGTTCTCTTATCTCGACTTAGCTGCCTGATTATTCTAATTGCAATGGCTAGTGGTGGTCTCATTCGTTAATTCCTCCTTTTTCATACCTGATGAACAAATCCTCTAGTGTACTCGCTTGATTTTGACGCATTAGCTCATTGGGATTTCCTGTGGCAATGATTTTGCCCTTGATCATCATTCCAACTCGATCTGCCCTCATGGCCTCATCAGTAATGTGCGTAGTGATCAAGATGGTTTTTCCTTCTTCCTTGAGCCTCTGAAAATAATCCCAGAACTCTTTTCTTAAGACCGGATCCACGCCAACTGTGGGTTCATCGAGAATAAGAAGCTCAGGCTCTGTAAGCAGTGAGATTCCTAACGAAACACGACGCTTTTGTCCCCC
>JALTMP010000094.1 GCA_027001645.1 Candidatus Heimdallarchaeota archaeon | reverse complement strand
TACCATGCAATGATTCGTCACGCTGTTTTTTATCATCACGCGCGTTATTCGTAGATTGCTTGGATCGGAACCCCAGGGATTCTTTGATGGAGGTGAAAGCCCATGTTGTTCCAAAAAAATGGATGGGATGATTTCGTTGTATGTTGTTCAGATTTGTCTACTTGTTTCAAGTTGGAAAGAAGAGTATCATTGTCTCTACTTGTTTAGAGAAGGGCGCGGAGAGGTGCTGGGAAAAGTATCTTTTTTTCAAGAGAATCGTGCAAAATGTTTATTGGCTGTAAGGCAATGATTTACACAATGGATACTCGAAATCTGCTGGTGCAAGGATTCGGGTTGTTGCTTGACCCAGCGACTCTCACAATGTCTGTTGATGAGTTCTTAGGAAAGTATGGAGGGTATATTGATTATATCGCTCTTGTTGCTAAGTCCCCAGAAGGAGTTGCATATTACCCGAGCAATTCTGCTCCAAGGCATAATTCTTTTGAGGGATTTTTCCCGGTTGTTTCTTCTATTGCAAATGACATTGGAATTAGGGTGTATGCAATTATTTATACAACAACAGATGGGTTCTTGGGAAATGACCCTAATTTTCGAATGGTTAGAAGTGGAGGAATCCCGGTTTCAGGGCATGTTTGCCCGGCTCAAGAAACCTATTGGCAATACATTGCGTCGTTGGGAGTTGAAGTAGCCAGTTACGATGTTGAAGCGATTATTCTAAAGGATGTTCTGTATCCCCATGAGGCTTATTGCTTTTGCGATACTTGTAGGCAACGCTTTTCCTTAGACATGGATTTGACAGACAGAGATTTTGGTCTGGAATATTTGCGCAGAGCCCCTAATTTATTAGCTAAGTGGAGAGAGGTTAGAGCAAAAAACATTGAAGATCTGGTTCGAACTGTGGTTCAAACTGTTCAAGCAGAGAAGAGAATCGAAGTATTGCCTGAACTCGTTCTCGAAAAGCGGGTCGGGTTTGCAGATGGTGCGTATGCGTTTTACGGTCAGAACTTCACTAAACTTATTGAAACAACAAATCATGTTATGTTCTCTTTGAATCCATGGTCTCAGGAGATCCCAGCCCGAGGGACACCAGAGTATGAGGAATTATTGAAGATGCTCGAACCGTACAAGGAGTTATCACGATCTGGGTTGAAGACATCATTATTTGTTGTTCAGCCTTCGGAGAACTCGTTAGAAACAATTGAATCCATTCGTGTTCACTTGGGAAGTGAAGCGGTCATTGTTCAAGATGCCCTTCCTCGTGATTATTTGGAAAAACGATCTATGTTTTTAGGGCTAGGGCTATAGATGAGAAAAGTGTAATATAAGAAGGGAGGAAGATGACCATTTCAGATATTATTCAAGAACTGAACATGCTGATCTTATCAGATGAGGAACAGATCGATCAAATATCAGAGATCAAGAGTAAGATCAAAGAGATAATTCATCGTCTTTCTCAAGCACGGCAAAATCTTAGTGAGATCAACGAGCAGGAAAAGAAATTATTGGCTGTTAGCTTGCTTGGAGCACTATCATTATTCGTTTCGAATGACATTGAGACTTTTAAGAAAATTGTATCTGCTGGAAAGCAAAAGATCGCTGATGAACAGTGGGCCAAGTCGTTTTTTTCAGAAGATCATTTTGACATAGTTGATCTGATTCATAGGAGTGCTACAGACTAGTCTTTCAACGTTCTGAGAGGGTAAACGAGAAACGTATGAACTGCGATTACATATCCTAGAAAAAGGGAGGCTTAAGAGACGGAAGGGGATTGTGATTTTTAAAAACAAGGGCCTTCTAAGCATTGTTCAAGTGAGGCAATATATAGACTAATGGCGAGATGGAAGGGAAGCAAAGCAATCATTACATAATAGATTCTCCGAACTTTAGCTTGTTCCAGTAACGGAACGGTACGAGTTATAATTTTCATGAGCAGAAAATGAACGGCAATTAATAGTCCCCAGAGTATGGCAGCCCAGTACTGCCCAAGGATCGTTCTAATATCAGCAGGGGTCATAAGGGGCATTTTAAAGACGAAAAGCAATGGAATAGTTACAATTGCCCATCCTACATGATAACTTGTGATAGGGTCTTCTTGAATTCTCTTATATTCAACCCAGAGAACGAGAAACACCGTGATATAATGAATAAGAAAACCCTTGTTCAAGAGGAAGAAAATACCATATCCATATAGAATGTGTCGCATAATCTCTACGTCATTTCTTGGTTTTTTTACCAGAAGATAACCAAGGAATAGTTCTGAAGAAATAAGGACAAGAGAGAAAACGTCGAGTAAGCCATAAGCGATGAATTCACCCGCTTGTTCGAAGCCGATTGCTTTTCCTCCTATTAGAAAGAGATAGAATAGTACGGAGGAGATACTATATCCGTTTGGAAGCCGTCCGAGATGAAAAAGTATTGCATGATCAATCATTCCTTGAAGATTTATCCACGCACCGACAGCCAGGACGGGTAGTGTAACCACAACATTACCCAGAAAAAACTTGATTGATCTCTTCTTGCTTTTTCCAATTAATGCGACAAAGACTAGAAAAATGAAGATTGCTCCATGCTGCTTGATGAGAACAGCAACACTAGTAGCAATTCCCGCTTTGAAATCTTGTTCTCGCTCAAAGAGTCTCCACGCATACACCAAGGCAATGGCTGGAAACACATCAAATTGTCCCTTATAGCTCCCCGCATAAAGAATGATAGGGTTGAACAATAGAAAAAGCTCAGTATATGTGATTGCAAATGGAGAATCGCTAGAATAGTGTTTTCGAGGGGATATGCTATCATTCTTGAACAAATAAGCTAACCACAATTCTGCAAGAATAACGGGGAGTTTTAGGAAAATACGCTCCAGTATAGGAGAGGAAAAGGGTATGAGAAAATAGTAAATTGCCATTCCTGGAAGAATTGTGAGAAATGCTAGAGGAAAATAATTGAAGCGCGCTTGAGCGCTACCATCATAGTAAATCGGTCTATGATCAACCAACAAGTCATAGGCTGTTGCAGTAAATACTTGGCCATCTAGGCGATCAATGAAAAATGCAGCAACTATGATTTTAATGATCAAAGCCAGAAAATAGTAATGCCATCTTTTCAACTCTACTTGTGGTAGATTGAGTGATCGAAACTGGGAAGTCATTGGTAACGGCCCATGATTTTCCTTGTTCTTTCGATTAAGAAGTTATTCTTCATTGATTGAGCGCATTGCAAGTGCCATCAATGACTATTCCCTTAAGATCTTGAAAAAGTGCTGATGTTTTAGATGGGGAAAAGGAGGAGATCAAACTAGACCCTGTTTTTTCTTTTCCTGATGAGAGGAATGAAAAGAATAGGCAGAAAATAGAGAATAAAGAGTTGTAAGGAAACGAAGCCTTCTGAAACAATGAATTCTTTCTGTTGAAGTTCTGAGAGGGAGTCAAGTAAGAAGAGAGAAATAATGGCGTAATAAGTGGTTTCAATTGTTGGCGTGGGAACTTCTTCTTCAAAGAAACCCCCTGTTGAGTCTTGATGATCCAGGATGTATTTGACTAGGTCGGCCTTGTTTTCTAATTGATCGAATTCGAAGCCCAGTATATCTAGAAGTCCAAGGATCTTGTAGGTTGTGGCAATTGAAGGAGTAGATTCATGGATTGCTGAAAATCCACTCTTTTCGTTTCTTAAGGAGAGCAGATATTGTGTTGCTCCATAGACATCAGTCGGTGTTAGAGAGAACAGGCCTAGAAGTGTGATTGCGGCTTCTGCATCAAGCAGAGAAGCGTAAGACCCATTTTTGAATTGTAAATCAAGTGCTTGTTTGATCAATAAAGTAGTGTTAAAGTCCCAAGCAAAGGAGAAGATATTTGCCACTTTAATAAAATCCGAAATACTGATGAGCTCCGAGCTAGTAATGTTTGTTCTATGAACCAAGGCTGTGGTATTACCAATTGTTTGGTTGTAGTAAATTCGGTTAGAGAGGGTTTCGTTGAGGTATTCGATTGCCCCCCAATGAATCAGGATGGAGACATTTGTTCTTAGGCCTAGAAGTCCGTAAAGTGCTTGAATTGTTGTGTTGAAGTCAGATTCTTCTCCTTCCACATTCCCAAACCCACCATCTGAGTTTTGATGCGCTTGGAAAAAATAGTACAAATCTGCGTTGTCGGGGAGTTTGTAATTAATCATAGAAGCAAGTTGAATCACTCGTGCAGTTGGAATAACTGCAGCAGTTTTGTTCTGCACTGAATCCTTGAAACCCAAGTCTTGCCTTGTTTTGTCAATGAAGTCATGAATCGCATCCTGCTTTGTTCTTGCAACGCTAAGAGGTGTAATCATTGAGAAAAACAGTAACGAAAATAGGAAAGTAAGAGCCAATTTTTTGTTTGTTACATGCATACTGTTCACCTATGGAATTTCCTTTTGTTTGAGAGCAATCGTTGAAGCAAGGAGAAAGACGATGGGGATACTGGCTAGAACAGTGAGGAAAGTGTACCATTTCCAAGTGTAGGCCGCTAGTTCCAAGTTGAAAAATGCGGGTTTAAGTGCCCCAATACCGTAATAAACAATGTTTGTTTTTTCAATGGCGTTAGGGGAGAGACCGAGGAGTAAACCAATGAACGGCCCTCCTATAACTGCAACAAATGAGAGCAAGGCGGACTGGAGTGTTTTCGACGTGATTACGGAAAAGAACAAGCTCAAACTAACAAGACCCGCAATTATGAGGAAAGAAATGAAAACAAAGTAGGCTACCTCATCAATAGTGTTATACAGGGCTGTTTTCGACGCTCCAAAAGTTGTTGCTTGGAGATAAAAAGTCGTCATGAGAATAGTGTTGATTACAAAACTAAAGGCAAGAACAGTTCCGAGGAACTTGCCCATGATTATTTCAGCTACCGTGATTGGTTTTCCATAAAGAGCATGCAATGTGTCTCTTTCAACTTCTCCGCTGATGAGATCTGCACTCAAGACAAGAATTACTAGTAATCCCAGGGTGCTGAACCAATAGGTTTCGAGTCGCTCTCGGATTAGTTGCTGTGCCTTAAACATCGCAAACGAGTCATTTTTTTCCAAAATTAACTGGTTAGACAAAGTGAACGCATCAACGATTAGGGAAAATGCGAAGTATAAGACCGCCAACAAGAATTTCCGGGACGTAATCATGTTTCTTAGAGTTTCAATTGAAATGATGAGTGCTCTTCCAGAGAGACCCATAGCCCGAAGAACATTAAGAATCGCAACTTTTGTTTCGGAATTTAGTTGTAGGAAACTAGGTTTCGCAGTCATACTTCTTCTCTCCCTTTTTGACCAATTACGTCGATAAACACGGTTTCAAGAGGATCCCTTAGGGGTCTAAAGGACTGAAGGTGGATTTTGGATTCTGTGGCAAGGCGAGGAATGCTATCCCATAGTTCAAGCAAATGGTCAAAATCAACGTGTAGGTAAATCAAACCTTCTTCCAAATATGCTTCTTTTACATAACTCAGTTCCCGAACTAACTGCAAGAATTGCTCCTGATCACTAGTTTGAAGCACATAGTGATTGTCAAATTTGTTCTTGATTAAATCGCCCATATTCCCTGATACCAACAAATTTCCTTCCGAAATAATCGCAACCCAATTGCAAATTCTTTCTATTTCAGGCAGGATGTGAGAGGAAATCACGATTGTTTTCCCTTCTTCTGCAAGTTGCTCAATTAGTCTCATAACATAGATTCTACCTGCCGGATCCAGATTAGCTGTTGGTTCGTCAAGAATGAGGATTTCTGGCTCATGCAGAATCGTATTGGCAAAACCAAGGCGTTGCTTTTGACCAGCACTCATTTGGCCAATTCTTCTGGCTTCTATTCTTCCAAGACCAACAAGATGAAGTACTTCTCTTGCTCTACGCTTCGCAACGGAGCGACTCATTCCAGCCAAACGACCCATGTATGTTAGGAAACGAATGGCAGTCATGTCGGGATAATGAGTTGGTCTCTCGGGAAGGTAACCAAGGGTTTCCATGACCTTGTGCCTTTGTTTCCAAGGATCAAGTCCGTCAACTTCGACATTGCCAAATGTTGGACGAATCCTTCCAGTCATCATTTTTATTGTAGTTGATTTGCCTGCCCCGTTTGGACCCAGTAATCCAGATACTCTTCCCTTTGGAACATCCATGGTAAGATGATAGACAACTGTGACTTGCCCATATCGTTTTGTCAGATCACGCGTTACAATGGCTGGTCTAGGCATGAAAGGTCATAAGAACAAGTGTAAGTCTGCTATTAAAGACTTGACAAAATAAGAGAACAAAAAAAAGAGACTCAAAAAAACAACACACCGGGAAAAATTGATGATTCTTTGTGAGGAGTTGAGGAATTAGAGCCTTTAGCCGCTCAATGTCACGTAAGTAGTGTAACGTTTTTGCTAACAATTCTCTTTTCAAAAAATAATCCAAAAGAATAGGAATCAACGTGTCCCAAAGTATCCAATGAATGAACAGTGTTTGAGAGAGATTAGTTCTTAGTTTGCGGCATCTGCAAATGGAGGGAATTGAGAACGTGGGAGCGGGTTAGTGACTTCAAAATAGGCCGGTTATTTTTCCTTCTGCATCAATATCGATGTTTTCAGCTGCAGGAGTGACCGGTAACCCAGGCATAGTTAGCATTTTACCGACAATTGGATAAATGAACTTAGCCCCAGCAGATATTCTTATGTCATCAATTGTAATATCGAATCCTTCTGGTCTCCCTCGTAATTCTGGCCGATCCGATAAGCTTAGATGTGTTTTCGCCATACAAATCGCAAGGTTGTTGAATCCGTCAGTTTTTAGTTGTTTTATTTTCTTCTCTGCTTTTGTCGTATATCTTATTCCGCCAGCCCCGTAGATTATTTTTCCTATTTTTTCAATTTTTGTTTCAATGGGATCTTCTAACTCATACAAGAATTTTGGTCTTGGCTTTTCTCTGGAGCTAATAACATCCACGACAAGCTGCGCTAATTCTAAGGCTCCTTTCCCTCCTTCAGCAACTGCGTTACTCACAGCAAAGCCCGCAGCTCCTGTGTATTTTGCAATACTACGAATTTGCTCTATTTCAGCCTCGGTGTCTGTGGGAAATCGATTGAGAGCAATGATAACAGGGACTCCAAACACTAGTAAATTGGTTACGTGCTTCTCAAGATTTCTACACCCCTCGCGAACTGCGTCTACGTTCTCCTTAGCCATTTCTTCTTTGTCGTACGGGACGCCGCCATGATATTTCATTGCACGAACGGTGGTGACCAATACTGCAACGTCTGGAAATAACCCTGATTGTCTGCACTTTATGTCGAAGAATTTTTCAGCTCCTAGATCTGTTCCAAAGCCTGCTTCAGTTACAACATAGTCTGCCAGATGCAAAGCAATTCGGTCTCCGATAACACTAGAACATCCATGGGCGATATTTCCGAAAGGACCTGTATGCATGATACAAGGTTGGCCCTCTATTGTTTGAACAAGATTAGGCTTAATTGCGTGCTTTAGTAATGCAGCCATCGCACCATGAACCTTTAAGTCTCGAGCACGTATGATTTCTCCCTTCCTATTTCTACCAATAACAATGTCACCCAAGCGTCTTTTTAGATCTTCTAAGTCAGAAGCAAGTGCAAGAATAGCCATGATTTCAGAAGCAGCAGTTATGTCAAAACCAGAAGCACGTGCAACCCCGTTAACGGAAGGATCACCCAATCCGACAACTATTTCCCGCAGAGCTCTATCATTCATATCCATAACTCTACGCCATTGAATCGTTGTCAAATCAAAATCTAGCTTGTTCTTGCGAAAAATGTGATTATCGATCATTGCTGCCAAGAGATTATGAGCAGATTCGATTTTCGCAAAATCACCAGTTAAACCAAGATTTATTTCTTCCATGGGAAGAACTTGAGAATATCCTGCTCCTGCAGCACCACCCTTTATGCCGAAAACTGGCCCAAGAGACGGCTGACGCAATGTTGCCACCGCATTAAAGCCCAATCTTGCAAGTCCCTGAGTTAAACCAATACTCGTAGTAGTCTTACCTTCACCAGCGGGAGTTGGTGAAACACCAGTAACTAAGATGTATTTTCCCAGAGGCCGTTCCATGATTTCTGCCTTTCTCCTCTTAGACAAAGCAATCTTCGCAATATACTTTCCATACAACTCAATGTCATCATCAGTTAGACCAAGTTTTTTGGCAATATCACCAATAGGTTTCAACTTGGCTTGTTGAGCGATTTCTAAACTATTAATCATTCAAGAAAGATTCCCGAAATTAGATCATAAGGTTGTGGATCTCGAAAGGAAGAATTGCTCAATAAATGGAACTTGCTTCATGTTAGTAGAAAACCTTGAAACTCAAACGAGCATAATGCTTTGAGCTAACAAATTAGAGCTCGAATCAACCACGGATTCAATATGATCCTATATTCTTATTGAAACCAGAACAACACTAACAGTACATGTTTTATTGGAATATGCGAAACTTGTCACGATTCGAGTGCAAAACGAAATTGAAGAGGCAATAAATCCACATCTGTTATTATCCCCTTTAATTCGATTGCTAGGAAATCTTCTGGGAGAAGTGATAAAGGAACAGAATGGTTTAGAAGCCTTTGAAACGGTTGAGAAAGTCAGGCATCTTTCCAAGGAATTTAGAGAAAAAGGAGATCCGGGAAAGTTAAATGAATTGCGGTTTCTGATCGAGAACCTAGATGATTCGCAGAAATCAAACGTAATTAAAGCATTCTCGATGTATTTTCAACTAGTTAATATTGCAGAAGATAGATACAAGATCCTTGCTGATCAGATCAAGCGGTATGAGGAGGGAAAATTAACAACGGATTCTCTGCCATTCGCCATCGAAAATGCAAAGAATAATGATGTTGATATTTACGGGCTTCTCGAAATCCTAGAGCACGGAGAGCTAAGACTAGTCATGACTGCTCATCCAACAGAGGCAAGAAGGCATTCCGTGCTGACAAAGCTTCGACGGATATCTCAATTGCTAACAAAATACAATTATGAGCGCTCAGTTACTGAACAATACGAGATTGAGCCAGAACTCAAAGAGCAAATTACACTTCTTTGGCAAAGTGATGACTTAAGAGAAGAAAAAATTAGTGTCCTCGATGAAGTGCGCTCTCTGCTCTATTATTTTAGTGAAACAATTTTTGATGTTGTTCCTCGGGTATTGAATGTTTTTAGAGAAAGCGTCAGAACAAGCTATGACTATTCCCCATCCCCCTTCGAGATTCCAGAACTTCTTTCCTTCGGCTCTTGGGTAGGGGGAGACAGGGATGGACATCCTGGTGTAACATCCACCATTACTCTTCAAACACTTCTTCTGCACAAAAGATTATGCTTAAGAAAATACTTGAAAAGCATTACAAAGCTTTTGGAGCAGTTTTCTGTTTCTACAAATATAGCTTCGGTTTCACAGGATTTGCTAGAAAGCATAAACAAGGACGAGAAGAGATTTCCAGAATACGCGATCATTAGTAGAACCCTAAATCCTAAGGAACCCTACCGGCGAAAACTTGATTTTATCCGAATGCGTCTTCAATCAACCTTGTTAGAGGTTGATGACGTGGCTGACAAGATCGGGATGGGAAGAACACTAGTAGGGAGTACTCAATTCTTGTCTCCGGGATTGAATAGCCAACACGCATATTCGTCAAGCATAGAATTTCTTCAAGATCTCAAAGTGATCTACGATTCTTTGGTTGAAAACAAAGGCAAAGCCATTGCTGAAGGAAAACTAAACGATTTGATTCTTCAAGTCAGAACCTTCGGGTTTTTCCTCGCTCACTTGGATATAAGGCAAGAAAGCACAGTTCATCTAAAAGCACTGGACGAAATCTTCCAAAGCATAAGCCTTCCCAGCCTAAGTGATATACCACCTAAAGAAAGAGTCCATTTAATCCGAAAGGAGCTCACAAATCGTCGACCTCTAGGAGTTAAATCCATTCTCAACAGGCTTTCCCCTGAAAGCAAGGAACTAATCGAAACACTTGATGTCATTGCTAGGGCTAAGGAAATGGTTGAGGCCGAAGCGATTGAAAGCTACATTATTAGCATGTGCAGGGACGAATCAGACATTCTTGGGTTACTTCTGTTAATGAAAGAACACGGTTTAGTAACTGTCGAAGAGAATCAAGTTACAAACGCACAGCTAGATATTGTGCCACTATTTGAAACAAGGAAAGATCTCACTAGTGCACCTCAAGTAATGGAAAAACTATTCACCGACCCGCTTTATCGCTCCTATCTCCGCACAAGAGATGACGTCCAAGAAGTAATGCTTGGATATAGCGATAGTAGCAAAGATGCTGGTTATTTCGAGTCTAATTATCGCTTAAGAATCGCACAAGAACAGCTACTCGAAATTGCAGATAAACACGGTATTGAGCTTAGGATTTTCCATGGAAGAGGAGGAACTATTTCACGAGGCGGTGGTCCAACAAATCGTGCTCTTCTTTCTCAACCACGCGGAGGTGTTCAGCGAGTCAAAATTACAGAACAAGGAGAAGTGATTGCAGCGAATTATTCAAATCCTGAAATCGCAAAAAGATACATTGAGCAAGTTATTAGCGCTGTGATCATAAGACGTGTTGAAGACAGAGTTAAGAATCGGCCTTCTCACAACTATGCCGATTATCTTAAAAAAATGATGGAAATCGGAGAAGAAGCAAGAAAAGCATACGAAGAAATGGTGAAGCAAAACACTCACTTTATTGACTTTTTCCAGCATTTCACCCCAATTGACCTCATCGAGCATGCGACTATAGGTTCAAGGCCCACAAGAAGGAGAAAAGAAGGTCCAAAATCAATTTCTAATTTACGAGCAATTCCTTGGGTTTTCTCATGGATGCAAACTCGTCTGCTATTTCCTGGATTCTACGGGAGTGGCACTGCTCTGAAAAAAATCGCTCAAAAGGAAGGGGAGGAAATGCTTAGAGAGATGTATGAGGAATGGCCATATTTCCGAACACTGATTGACAATTTGCAAATGGTTCTTTTAAAAGTAGATCTTGCCATTGCTGAGCAATACAAGAGCTTAATCAAGGACAATCCCGATCTTCAAAAAATATTTAATCTGATCATTGATGAATACAAAAAATCGATTGCTGAAGTTCTTCGAGTCAGCCAATGCGAAGAACTCTTGCTTAACGATTCATTCCTGAGACAATCGATTCTTCGTAGAAATCCGTATTTGGATCCACTAAACTTATCTCAAGTTATTCTCCTAGAAACATGGAGAAAGCACAATCGCCCAACAGACTTGTCTCCGGGAAGTTTGCTTAGAGAATTATTACAAACAGTAAATGGTGTCGCTGCAGGAATGAAAAACACAGGATAAGGACTCAAAATTAATGGCAATAGCAGGCTTAACAAGGATTCTTGAAAACAGATAGCTCTTGATTCTTCAACCTTGTTTGAATACCATTATCTTAAAGGAATAGGAAGATTACATCATGTGTTATCGCGCAGAAATTGGTACTTGTAGGAAATAAGCGTATGAGACATCACTTAACTCAAAGCTACAAATCTAAACAATCATAAAGGAGAAAAAAGAGAAAGGGCTTTTGAAGGGAAAAGGGGAGAGAAGGGGTTCGGAAGGGAGATTATCGTTTTTTGCCGCGTCTTTGGACTTGTCTGTCCTTTGGTTGTCGGCCAACCTTTCGACCGGTTCTTCTTGCAGCGATGAGGCCCACTTTTTGTCCTGGTGGAGCGGTTCGAGAGACCGTGGTTGGTCCGCCAGGTCTTTGGTGGCTTCCACCACCATGGGGATGGGATACTGCGTTCATTGCTGTTCCACGGACTCGTGGATAGTTATGGCCTTTGGCCTTCATGTGGTAGTGTTTGTTTCCTGCTTTTACGAAGGGTTTTTGGGTTCTTCCTCCGCCAGCAACAACACCGATGGTTGCTCGGCAGCTAAGCGGAAATGCCTTGATTCTACCGCTTGGTAGTTGAACATATGCCCAGTCTTCATCCTTCGAGTTAATAGTTGCGTAGGATCCACTGGATCGAACAATTCTTCCACCATCTCCTGGCTGAATTTCTAGGTTGAACACAAGAGTTCTTGCTGGAATGGCGGATAACGGGAGCGTGTTTCCGGGCTGGATTGAGGCTTTTGCCCCGTATTCGATCGTGTCTCCAATGGCAACTCCTTCCGCTGGAAGAATGTATTTTTGAAGGCCATCTTCGAATAATATTTTGGCCACTGGTGTTCCTCGTCCAGGCTCGTGTTCGAGGGAAAGCACCTTAGCCTTGATCACACCGTCCATTTCGGTGTGTGAAACCTTACGGTACTTGATGGCTCCTTTTCTCCCGTGAGTTTTTGCTCGGAATGTTGGTGATCCCTTGCCTCTTCGCTGGACGATTAGTTTTTTACCCATTTGATTTTCCTCCTAATTTTAGAGTAGGCCAAGCCTACTTGCAAGGTCTACGGCGTCGTCGCTGGGGCTTAGTTTAACGATTGCTTTTTTCTCTCCTAAGGGAGTAATTAAGGTATTGATCTTGATGACTTCGACCTTGTATAGTTCTTCAATTGCTTTTTTGATTTGGTGTTTGTTGGCTCTTTTATTGACGTGAAACGCTAGTTTGTTTTCACGCTCAATGAGATCGTATACTTTTTCAGTGATGAGTGGAGCCAAAATGATTTCGTCAACACGCATTATGACCACCTCTCTTCGATGCCCTTAATGGCTCCTTCTGTCCACAAGGTTAGTCTCGCGGCGAATGTTCCGGGTGCTAAATCAAGGACTTTGAGTTTCTTAGGGGTTGTGACCGTCACGCCAGGGATGTTTCTTGCTGCTGCAACAACAGGGGCTTCTTCGTCTGATACAACAAACAGGGGACCGACGGGTCGCTTGTATTTTCTCCCCCTCATTTTACCCTTGCCTGCCCGAATGTGGACGTTTGCTGCTCTTTCCAGTTCTTCTTCAAGCTTTAGAGCTTCCAGAAGAGCTACGACGTCTTTGGTTTTAGAGAGCTTTTCAATGTCATCGCTAAGAACGATTGGTAGGGTCTTAATATTGTCAGCTTTGTGGCCCCTGGACAGTACTAGGGTCTTGGAAGCGGTTGCTGCAATGGCAGACTTCAAAGCCAAGCGGTGTTCTTTCCTATTCATCCGCTCGATTATTTTCTTCTCAGCCCGAGGAGGATGAGCGACTTTTCCACCAACAGCAAAGGTGGCAAACGCACCACGGGATGCGTGATGAGTCCTATTGCCTCCGGTTCGAGGTGCTCTTGAAATCCCTCTGCCAGGACCAGGACTTGAAGCAGCTACTAATCTACCAGCTAAGGGAGAAACTCCCTTGGGTTGGTACTGGTAGCTCTGCTCAGAGAGCACGGCTCTCTTGATTAGGTCAGGCCTATAGGGAGTCTCAAAGATTGCAGGAAGCTCAACTGTTTTCCTGGTCTTATTCCCTTTCTTATTCAACACAGGTACTGTAATTGTCATTTTTTCTCATCCTCCTCAATTCTGTGCGGCTGTAGACACGTATGTGATTCGTGGCTCTGGCAAAGCAACCTTCTTCGGGCGGACCGGCAAGCGAAGCATGACCATTCTTTTCTTAGACCCAGGAACAGAGCCCTTAACCAAGAGATAACGAGTAACGCCACCTTTTCCTCCAATTATTCCGTAGCCGGGAATACCACCCCTTGGAGTAACTTCTGAGGCATCGGATCCTATTCTCAAGACTCGCTTATTGTACTCGGTTCTGCGGAAGAATCCTAACTGACCATAACGGGGAGTTGTCCAAGTAACTCGTGCGGGGTGCCATGCACCGATGCTACCGACAGCTCTGCGCTCTCCTTTTGTTTTCCTTGGAAGAATTGTGATACCATGCCTCTTAACTGGCCCTTGGAAACCTTTTCCTTTCGTGATCCCAATCACATCAACGAACTCCCCGGCTGTAATGAACTCATCAACCTGGATTTCTTGCTTCATTTTATCAATAGCGTAGTCAAATGCTTCTTGAACGCTGCTTGCTCCGATGGGAATTTCATAAATAGCAGGTTTCTTAGTCCCAATTCTCAATAGTGCAGGTTGAGTGTGCACGAGTGCTCTAATTTCGTTCATCTCATCGAGTTTTGCCTTAAATTGCTCGATTTTTTCTTCCTCGTTATATTCTTTGGGTAGTGCTTTTAGTTTCTTGAAGAACTTGTATGGGCTTTCCACTTGGAATTCAGTTACTGCTTTTTTGCCGTAGGGAGTGTACTTGTACCCTCTTAGGCCAAAAAGCACAACTGGGGGAGCTTCCAAGATAGTAACGGGTTCTGTTTTTTCGACCCCATAAATGTGGCTTCCCTTTTTGTCTTCTCTTGTCAGGATTTGAGTCATGCCAGCTTTGTATACTGGAAAGCCGAGTAATTTGGGAGAACCGTTATATGGAGGCCATCCACCAACTCGTGGCTTCGCACTACTTGCTCTACTTCTTCTAACACCTAGCGTACTTCTACGTGGAGCATGGTACTTTCTTTTACCCATGTGTTCACCTCGCGTGATGCTTTGGAGGTTTCCCGCGTTGCTTTTGAAGCAAGGACTATAATTCTGATAATGCGAGGTCTGTATCGCGGGCTGACTCCAGCATGACATCTTCAGAGCAAAGAACGTATAAATACTTCTCTTAAGACAAAGCTTAGCACTGTCCGAACAAAATACTTGAACGGGAATAAACGCTGTATCATGCAATTAAGATAGGGTTTTTTGCTGTCAGTATACCTCTTATTAGGACATCACAGAAAGAACAAACATCAAGAGTTGGTAGAATCAATATGAATGGTTCGCCAATTTTTCCCAATGCACTTATCACGGTTTGACCCAAATTTCTCCAAAAATGAACCATAAAATCAAGTTCTGAGTATAAATGACCAAATAAGTAAAAAATGAAACAATAAATTAGAAGTAGAATGAGTTTTGTTCATTTATTTAGGCACTTTATTCATGCCTAAGTAAACTGCTCATTCTGTAGTCTTTTTCTAATGCATTTCGAATTTCTTCGGCATGTACAGCCAGGGATACAATTTTGGTTCTTCCGTATCTCCCTTTGCTAACCACGCGTGAACTCACCATGCCTAGCATGTCTAATTCATTAATTAGATCCCCCACTCTTCGTTGAGTTAATTTTTCAAGACCAATCTTCGCACAAATGCTACAATATTCTTCATATAGGAGTCCTGTGGTAATTTCTTCCTTGGGATTTTCAACGCTCAATCGATAAATCGCGCTTAGAACAACTTTGGATTGAATGGGAAGCGTGGTGAGTACTTCTGCAACGGTATTGCGTTCAATGACTTCTTGGGCTTTTCTAACATGGTCCTCTGTTACTTTCTTGTCTCCTTGGCGTTCTGCCAATTCTCCTGCGACTCGCAAAAGATCGAGAGCTCGTCGTGCATCTCCGTTTTCTTGAGCTGCTAAAGCTGCACACAAGCCGATTGCTGCGTCGTCAACGACTCCTTCATGGAATCCTTCTTTTGCACGTTCCACTAAAATGTCGACAAGTTGAGGTGCTGTGTATGGGGGGAAGACTATTTCTTGCTCGGTAAGTGAGCTTTTGACTCTTGGATCCAAGCGATTCTTGAAGTGCACATCATTTGTAATGCCAATAATGCTGAGTTTTGAATGTTCTAAGTCTGAATTGATTCTTGTTAAAGGATAGAAAATATCTGGAGATTTTTTGACAGCAAGGTCAATTTCGTCTAGAGCAACAACCAGTACTGTATTCTTGCTGTCCAGTGCCTCCTTGAAAATAAAATAAACTTCATCTGTCGGCAATCCAGTAATTGGAACGTTTTTGCCAAGATCTTGAGCCAAATGAGCAAAAATTCGGTAACTTGTGTCGATCAGCTGGCAGTTGATGTAAGAAAACATCATGTTGATCTTTTCTTTTTCACAGTGGTCTTTGAGAACCTTTAGTACAAATTTAGTTACTGCTGTTTTTCCGGATCCAGGTTTTCCGTGGAGAAAAACGTTGGATGGGGTTTCATTTGCCATGACCGGACCAAGAACCTGAGCTAGGGTTCTATATTGTTCTTCCCTGTGGGGTAATCGTTCAGGGATGTAAGTGTGACGCATTACATCACGGTTTTTGAAAATAGGGTTCTTCTGGTTTGTAAAACGGTCAAATATTGCTTCTAAATCTTCTGCGCCACTCATGAAATTCGCACCTATTGTTCTACCCGTTCCACCGGAAATAAAACATCTTTTAAGAAATAGCGTAATACGGTAATAGTATTCATTGGATCGAAGCAGATTTATGAGATGGCAAAATGAAAGCCTAACGCGTTAATCCAAGAGATGCATATTCACTACTCGTTCCACAAGAAACAAAGGTTATATTCCTTGGGGGTGGTCAATTTTTTACAATTACTGAATTTGTTACACTACATCCCGACCCCTATGTTTCAATTGGAATTTTGAATCATCTGGCGATTTTATTTTTGCTTTTACTATTTGTTTCGTAGTGTAACAATTTTTATTACCCCCCTCCTAATAAAATAGTATTTTATTTAAGATTTTCTGTTCCTAGAATCCAAAATTCGTTGGTTATAATTGTTATATTTCCAACGGAAACGAAGGGGGGTGTGTTACACTACGTGTGTTGTTTAGCGTCAGCAAGGTATGATTTGTTTAAATTTTCAGTATTGAAGCTTTTTTCGGATAGTATGGGATTTGCCATACTGCTCGGATGGAAACGTTATTCTTTTAGCTGTTATATCCTAAAGGCTAGTGGGATAGTCATTGAGCAAAGAACAATGGCAGATATATTTGGGTGAATTGTATTCCTGGGCTAGGGAGAAGTATAACGCGTTGCTACGTAAGGAGCTAAGTGAGGATGAATACTACAAAGTGCTAGAATTCTATGAAGGGGAAACTCAGGTTATTTCTTTTCTTATTCAGGATCAACTAGAATTCTTGGAACCATCCGAAATCGAGGAAATAATCAATTCATTTCAAGACGTTCAGTCGGTTTCTTCATTACAAGAGCTCATTGAGCGCAGATATGTTCGAGCCATGGGTACGGAGCCCGCTTCACCTCCTTCTTCTCCATCTACTCCTGATGTTGCTTTACCCGATAGTTCTACTCTAGGATCCTCTGTTCAGAAGGGAACTCCAAAGCCCCGTGAGAAACCATCCGTCCACAATATTCCTCGTCCTCCAACTATGTCTGAGTTAGCTAAGTTTCAGCAATCCAAGGAATCTGTGGAGACTGCTGCTGATGATTTTGAGATTCCTACACCACCAGAGGGCGAACAACGTGTTTCGCGTGGTCCTGATTCAGAGGCTTTGCTCAATGTTTCTACTAGCACTCATGATTTTGGCGTGGTTAAGGTTGGCGTTAAGCCTAACATGGCCCGTGAGATTAGGCTTGTTCTTGTTGGTGAAAGATCTGTTGGTCGTAGTACTTTTCTAGATTTACTTGTTGAATCCTTGGACAGTGATTTAGTCATTTCTCATGAGGGAGGCTTGTTTAGGATCCAATTTCACGATGTTGATCACACAGCATCTTTCCCAACTCGAAGTGAATTAGTTGGTTTTGATGGCGTTATTGCAATGTATGACATTACTCGTCCAGATACCATGTTTCGCTTGGAAAAATGGGTTAAGCAAGTCTTTAGGGAACGTCACTTTTCCATTCCAATAGTGGTTTGCGGTAATAAAACTGATCTTGAGCGTCTCAGAATAGTTTCTTCGGATGCGGCAGAAGACTTGGTTACACTGATCAAAGAATTTGGCAACTATACTACTTTTCTTGAAGTGAGCTTGAAGACTGGCCAGAAGCCAGCTGCGTTGCGAGTGGTTCAAGCGATAATGGACTTGATTCATCAGTAGGCTATAGGCTATTCACCTAACTCATTGTTTAGGGCTTACTAGGATCCTAATATTATGTTCAATTATAGTCGCATCTTGAATTACCTTGGTTGGTGCTTCAGGAATGAAGGTTCACAACAGAGTTTATTTCCTAACCTAATGTGTTTGCTTCTTGCTAATATGGGAAATACTTCGATTAATTGTAGCTTAGTATGGTTGCACAGTTAAATGATTGAGTGTATTGCTATTGTGAACCTAAATGGATGAAATTCAACATCAAGGTTGTGATTCAGGATTAGTTCTGGCACCTTTGCCACAAGAAAGGACCTGTAATTTCTATGGTTGTTATTATGGGCGGATTGAGTCTTAGCAAGTTTCCTTTCTTTTTTGAAATAGCATTTCCAATCATCTTGCTCGGTTTCTTGATCATTTTCCCATACTCGAGTTATTAGGAATTGTTCAGAAGAACTTTTCTTTCCATTATGGTTGCTAATGCAGCGTTGTCAAGAGCTGGTTGTATCCCTTCTACTTGCCTTTCAAAAATAGCTTCTATCATAATCCCTATTATGTATTCGTTGAACAGTTTTTTTGGAATGCAATTGTCTATTCAATTTCATAGAGCTCTGTGTCTTGAACATGGGTTGGAAGATCTTGTTGAGGGCGAGAGTAACTCAGACTTAACGATTCTTGATGGAATTAAGAAATTACTCAGTGGTACCGGCTGGTTCTCTGTTATTTTTGACGAGAGTGGCAATATTCGTCCAGGGTACCTAATCATTAGCGACGGTGTTGAGCTTCAAAGCACTGGAGGCTTGGAGAAACCAATAGAATCTGATTTATTGGTCAAGATTATTCCGATTTACCATGGTGGATAGGAAAATGGTTTGTTAGTGTCCTTTTTGAGGGTATTTTGCTGATTATCTGTTGTGGCACGGAAGAATTAAAATTCTGTGTAGTATATGTTGAGTGAAGGCTTGTGAGATTGCTTATCTTTCCCAAACCAGAGTTGCAGACTTTGAAAGTCATGCGAGATTTTTTGCGTCTTGTTAGTGAAAAGACGTCTCACGAGTTGTTCTTGAGCGAATTCACCGAGCGGGACATGAGCGACTTGGGCTTGTCCCGTGCTAATGAAGGCGATTTAGTAATCGTTTTTGGTGGGGATGGAACGTTCATTCGTGCTTGCAAGCATCACCCTGATATTCCCGTTGTTGGGGTCAATACGGGGTCTTTTGGGTTCTTGTGTGAGTTTGAGGAGAATGATTATCCTGAGTTAGTTGAGTATTTGAGTTCGTCGGATCCTGATTACGTGATTCAGTCGATTACTCGCTTGGAAGCTCGGTATGACGGCAATACGTATGAGGCAATTAATGATATTGTGGTTTCTTATGCGGCTTTTGGTAAGCCAGGTGTTTTCAGCATTTATGTTGATCAGCACCGCTTGTACACTGCAAAAGCAGATGGTGTGGTGATCTCATCCCCCATTGGGTCGTCAGCTTATAATTTGGCTATTGGTGGCCCCATTGTTAGTCATGACTTGCCGGTTTTTGTTATCACGCCGATTGCTCCTTTCTTGTCGTTTTCCCATCCGTTGGTAGTGTCATCGTTTTCGCATGTTGTTTTTGTAAACGAAGACAAGCAGCACAAGGCGGCGTTAATGGTGGATGGGGATCATACATTGTCATTGAATGTTGGTGAAGAATTAAGCATAAGGCCGTCCGAGAAGTTCACAAGTGTTGCTGTTTTTCGCAAGAAATTCCTAACTCGGGTACATCAGAAAATAGATCCTGGCTTGTTGAATCTGACTGTACGTAATAGACGGTCTCGATTCTTTGGTTTATAAGTTTGCATTTTTATTTTCTCTTAAATAAAGCAAGATTTATTATTGGAGAATCATTTTTTCTACTTGAAACCTTCTTCTTAGGCTTTATCGGAGCTCTTACCATTCTGGTTTAAGAGTTCTACCCCAAATCCTCTCTTGGTGGGAATTAAATGGCAACACAGCCGATTCTGGAAGAAATCATAGATAAAATAAAACAACATGTTCCGCGAACTACCGACATTACGCAAGTAGAGTTCGAGGGTGCGGAGGTAGCGATTTATGCGAGAAACCCACAGATTTTGATGGATGATGAATCCATTTTGCGGGATCTTGCGCGGTCCATTAAGAAACGAATTGTCGTTCGCTCGGATCCTTCTGTTCGCTTACCAGAGGAAGATAGTAGGAGACTTATTCAGACCATTCTTTCCGACGAGGAGGTAACGGTTAGCGATATTATCTTTGATCCTACTGTTGGCGAAGTCATTATTGAGGCTGATAAGCCTGGAGCTGTTATTGGAAAGGATGCTGTTCGCCTTAGGGAAATTGTCTCCAAAACCAAGTGGCGTCCTCGGGTTGTTAGGACTCCTCCCATTCCTTCGAAAATAGTGCAATCTATTCGGCACATTCTTGCGTCGGATAAGGAGATTAGGATCGAGAATCTTCGTCGCATTGGTCAAAGGATTCATCGCCCCCCTGTTTTTGACAATGGTAATGTTCGAATTACAGCGTTGGGTGGCTACTTGGAAGTGGGCAGAACCGCAAACTTGGTTCAAACTGGGGAAAGCACTGTTCTTGTTGATTGTGGAGTGAACGTTGGAGCGACCCGAGCAGGGAACGCGTTACCTCGATTTGATCTTCCTGAATTTGACATTGATAACTTGGATGCAGTTATTATTTCTCACGCACACTTGGATCACTCAGGCTTTGTTCCTTTCCTTTACAAGTATGGGTATAAGGGGCCTGTTTACACGACTCCTCCTACACGAGATCTAATGACAATGCTTCAGCTAGATTACTTGGACATTGCTGAGAAGGAAGGGAAATTGTTGCCTTACTCTCAGACTGACATTAAGAATGCAACTCTTCACACAATCACTCTGAATTACGGCGAAGTAACAGACATTGCTCCTGATATTCGCTTGACTTTTTATAATGCTGGTCATATCGTTGGTTCTGCCATTGTTCATTTGCACATAGGTGAAGGTCTTTACAACATTGCTTTTGCTCACGATTTCAAGTATGCGAAGACGAGATTGCTTGATCGGGCGAACACGCGTTATCCTCGCTTAGAAGCTATTATTATGGAATCCACGTACGGGAATCCGAAGGATGTTTTGCCAAGTCGCCAAGAATCTGAGCAGCGGCTTGCTCGAATTATCAAGCAAACTGTTGAAAGAGGTGGGAAAATTCTCATTCCCGTGCTTGCTGTTGGCAGAGCGCAAGAAATCATGATTATTCTTGAGGGCATGATGCGACATGGGAAGATTCCAGAGGTCCCGATTTATACTGAGGGAATGATTAGTGAAGCAACAGCCATAACCACGGCAAACCCCGAATTTCTGAGCCGTTCATTGCGTGATAGGATCTTTCACGCTGGAAGCAATCCTTTCCTTGCTGAATACTTCCACCAAGTCACTAGTAAGGAAGAGCGAGAAGAAATCATTCACGGAGAGCCCGCAATCATCATGGCTACTAGTGGAATGCTAAGTGGTGGTCCAAGTGTGTTTTATTTCCATGAGCTTGCAGAAGATGAGAGAAATTCCTTGATTTTTGTGAGCTATCAAGGGAAAGGTACACTTGGCAGGAAAATTGCTGAAGGAGCTAGGGAAATACCCATTCACATGGAAAATGGCAAAACGAGGGCTTTAGGAATAAAAATGCAAATCGAACAGATCAGTGGCTTTACTGGCCATAGTGATCGTAAGGAACTTATTGATTTTGCCAAACATTTATCTCCTCGTCCTCAGAAATACATTCTTGTTCACGGGGAACAATCCAAGTGCCAAGCTCTTGCTAGCTCTATTCATCGCATTACAAAAAGAGAAACAATGGCTCCCCCGATTGGTCAAACGGTTCTTTTGGATTAAACTTTTCTTTTCCTAATTTTTTAGAGCACTGCTGTTTAATGGATTTAGCTTAAGCAAATAGTCCTCTGTCATGTTCTTCATTTTCTTCTTCTGCAGTTGCTGAAAGGATTTGCTGGATTTCCTCTTCAATTCGTGCGGCTTCTTTTCCTAACTCCTCAACATCAAATTCTGTGTCAAATAATAGGCCGAGTAGTTTAATCGCGTTTGCTGCTGCTATTGGATCCGGCCTTGAACGCTCTGCATAAGTTAATACGCCTAGGGCAGGCATGTTGTAGAGTTCGCTAAACATGATTAGTAATGCAAGTGGTCCTGTTAAATATAGGCCTTCTTCAAATTTTGGAAGAAGTGTGTCTTTGCCCTTCTCCTTGTAGGCTCGTGTCCAAAGTGCTCTTCCAATCGTTTCGTCTTTTTTGAGTCTGGAATCTAATCCACCAATTAAGATGATTTCTTCAATATTGACTTTTTTGCTCCATTCAACAACTGCTCTTGCAAATGCTTGTTGTTCCGTTTTATACGGTTCAAAAGAAGGAAGAAGAAGTGTTAGCTTTTTTCCTGAATCGGTTTTTGCAACGTAAATTTCGAATGGGAATACAAGATTTTCTCCTTTTACACTAATGAAGGGGGGCAGTTCTTTTGTCAGTATTACGCCTGCTCGCTTGGCGTTTAGGATCTTTACTAAATGATTAACCGCAATATATCCACATTTGCCCACCCCGTAGAATCCTGTGATCAGCGTAGAATTGGAAAACTGAGTTGTATCTTCTTGGTTGGCTAAGATAAACCGAATTTGTTCTATATCCATCGTGCTAGATAAACTTAGCAGATTAATTAACAATTTGATATAATCCAGCAGATACTTTCAGTGTCTTTTTTTGATTCTTCTTTCGTTGTTAGGTTTTTTCCTCTCTTTCGTTTGTTTCTTGTGGAAAGTAACAAGATTCACAAAATTCTCCGTCTTCATTCTTTTAAACTGTGTTTTTTGTTTATACTTGTTATTGTTGTTAGTTGATGTTAGAACTCTGGTTTGTTTCTACTGAAGAATAATTAGTTTGAGCTTACTAATCATCTTTATACCCCCTATGATTTCTATTGGAATGGTTTATTATGGCTCTATCTATGATTTTCTTCTGATTATCGATATTGAGGGTTGTTTCTTCTGCTTCCTATGGATTTGCTTTTCACTGGAATTCATTGATTCTCTGCTAATTTACATTCTCAGAAATTGATGGTTTACATGGACTATTTTGGAGGCTAGTGGGGAAGTAAATCTGAGACGGTTCCTAATGTTGTTAATTCGGGCGTCATAACAGTAAAAGAATCTATTGAGTATCTGTTTTTTCCGATAACTATTCTGATTTCGTCAAGTTCTTCTCTGGAATTATTAACTGGTAATCCTCTTATCAAAGGATTTGCTGCTGGCATGATAATGACTTTAATTTCCCTATGATCTACTTCTATTTTTCCGAAGAGCCATGCCTTCATAATCCACGAGGCTCCAATTTCATCTTTGATTAGCACACAAGGATGCAGATGGCCTAGGACTAGAACATCCACGTTTTTAACCAATTGTTGGGGGACGGAGTGTCCATGGCCAAATCCAATTGTTAGTCCTAATTTTGTTTTTTCTAAATGAATCAATTCTGGGTGGATGCTTATCAATGGATGTGATATATTCTCTATTCCTGCATCATGATTTCCCTTGATTATTTCTACTGGAATTTTGATGGAATTAACAAAATTAACAAGCGCTTTTTCCTCCCACTTGTTATACGAATAATTTGATGCTTTAATATCTCCTAGTAACAGTAGTCGCTTCAATCGGTGTTGTGTGATCAGCTTAATTAGGGGAATGTTTTCATCATGTTTTGAAATCATAATTCCTTGTTTACGCCAGGTTATCGAGGTTCCAAGGTGCAAGTCAGAGAGTATGCCCATTCTTCCTCGTAGTGTTTTGACTTCTAGCATTGGTGAATTAGGGATGGGCATTATTTCTGGCATTTTGATCCCGAAGAACTTTGGTTTTTCAATTCTTATTC
>JALTMP010000093.1 GCA_027001645.1 Candidatus Heimdallarchaeota archaeon | reverse complement strand
CTGGGGTTAGGGTAACTCGTTTCTTCACGGGAATTGTTGGAACACGAGGTGGATCTGGAGAAGGATTTACGGCTCAATATGAGATTTCTAAACCGATGGCTCATTATAATGATAGATCCCTACCTGTAGAGATGCTCATGGATACTGTGGTTAGAAGGGTTCCTGAAAACGTGCAAATCATGCTTTCTCCCCAAGCAACTCTCACACTTTATTATCACCTCCGCACATATTCCAGCTCATTGCTCAAGAAAATCCTTCCCCGTGAGAACTGGGTTGTTGTTTCTCCTTCTTCATCTAGCGCGTGTTTTAGAACTCATTTGGACGACCAAGGTTATTCATTCTCTAGCCCGCGCGATCTAATGAGTCCTTTGCCAAAAATGAGGGCAAAAGAATTCGGCAATCCCCTTCACGACGCCTCCTATGAATTAAAAGATACTCCTATTCATATGCAATTTAATGGACATGCCATTACTGATAATCCATCACAAGTGATCCTGATTAATGACATTGCTCCAATAACAACCGTATTCGGCGCTTCTAAGAATCCCGTGCTCACCGGAACAAAATGCATTTTGATCAAAGAAGGTGAATTGGTTGCTCAAATACCATTCCTCAATTTCACCACTCCGAGCATGCAGTCACTTATCGCGGGAATGATTCCAACAACCGAGAATTTCTGGACATCGCCCTCTGCTCTTCCAATTTCTGGTGAATTTCCCTACATGTTGTTATCAAAAACGAAGATTCTATCTACTGCATAGCTCTACACGTTTTATTCCACTAGTTTACTCATCTGTTGGTTTCGTTTTTACTGTAAACGATAAAATCCAATTCTTTCCAAAGAGACACCACTAATGCCTTCCTTTTTCTTCTATTTAATCGAAACTTAGATTCTCTTGAGACACAACCTAACATGTAGCAAATCTTGTCTTGACTTCGGTAGAATGAAATTTCATAACACTTTTAACTAAGAATTTTGAGTCTCCAGCACGAGGAAACGAGAAACCTCAGTACGGTGATCTTATTGAGACTCGCAAGAAATATCATCTTATCCCTTACATTCATGCTTATTCTTGGATCCCTAATATTTCCAAGTGCTGCTACAATAGTGCAACCGGGAACCGAGCAAGTAACACCCAAAATTGATCAAAATACATTTAGTGGACTTAGCAGACCAATTCTGGTTGATGTTTCAGGTGCTGGTTACATTGAAACTCTACAAGCACGAAACGATTCTGAAGGCCTAGGAGGCTTATTTAGAGTAACACCGTACAAGAATGTGACCATTAGATACTTAGTTGTCAACGGCGATAATACTACTATTCCCCTTCTTTACGGACGTGATGGATCCGGACAATTAAACTTTTCAATTGCAGATGATGGCCTCCCACTGGTTTATGAGAAGACGGAGGTAACAAATGTAACTCTCTGGTACGAGGACCCAGTTCAAAAGCTAACAGATGTTTCTGTCAGCTATTATACTGTTGAGCTAAATGTCACATCTGATTATCTCTTATTCTATGCTTATCTCAATGCACAAGGCTTCTCCTTTAAGGAAAGTCCTGATGACATTTCCAACCTTTTAACAACTAGTGGTATCATTTCATCAG
>JALTMP010000092.1 GCA_027001645.1 Candidatus Heimdallarchaeota archaeon | reverse complement strand
ACTTTGCTGTGAGAAAAGAAATAGAGAAAAACTCGTCAAAGCTGGCAAAGGCAAAACTTACACTATTCGAGTATTCCATCGTCATGGTCATCATACCCACACTAATCTCGTTTCTTAGGCCATATTATCTTGCAAAACAGGCCTATGATCTTGCACTTATTATGCTGTTCCCATTCTTGATCTTTGCAGTTCCCGGGACTCTTTTTGCATACTGGGCTCTTAACGTCCCTGAATGGATTCGAAATAAGTACCAAATTCCAACCCAAAGATATCTTGCGATCGCCGCATTGAACATGTGAGTTTGGCGAAGGACGATTTTACAATCCCTCTCATGTTGATGGTAATTTGGATAAAGAAGTATTAAGTAAATGTTGGTGCGTTTTCATCGGATTCCTCAACAATGATGCACCGGTATTCTTTTCCTTTTGGGAGCGGCTTTCCTCCAGATAACTCGAGCAACTCATTCAGTTTTTTTATGAACAAGTCTTTCCTCTCTGCAGACAACTCAGTTGTAGAAATGCTGACAACGTGAGTCTCTTTTGCCAACTCATAGAACTTGACTTTTCCCTCAATTTTTTCTCTTATAAGCCCTTGCTGTCCCAAAACATTTAGATGATGATAAAGATTGTAACGAGATTCCTGCAAAATCTTTTCAAGATCAATGGTTGTCAACCGACGGTGGTCTTCTAATGCGTCAATAATCGCTTGGCGCGTGGGATGCATTATTGAAGAAATCTCCGGCGAGATTCTCTTTCTCTTCCCGCTTCCCTTCAAACCGCGTTTCTTACCCCGCATTAATCATCACTGTACCCGCGTTTCTCTGAAGTTCCCCTGGCACACATTGCTTATGCATTATTTCTCTTCCATGCTTTTTCTCTTCTGAGCCGCGATGTTCTTCGAGATAAATTCAAGCGAGGTTTGCGCTGACTTGAATGATGCCGTGGAGATTTTTTCAGCTTCCTTCTGGATCTCCTCTGGTGCCGCAGCCAATTCCTCCATGAATGACTCCGCAGCACTGACCTTGTCCTTCTTGTCGCGCGTCTCAGTGCGTTGCAAGTAGAAGTGACTTATCATGTGAACCACTCTCCCCCCGCCTACAGTGAACTCAACGATGACTGGGCTTTCCCCGTACTTTTCTTCAAGCTCCTTAGATTCGATGAGAACCTTCACATTTTCCCTATCTTCAACAATTATAGGATAAGAGCTTCCCTCAAGCCACCAAAGAGGATCAACACCTTTCTCAAGAAAACCATCTAGCAAGGGGTTCTCCTTGTCTAGCACGGTAATCCTAACAACGTCATCTTGAGTTGCTTTACCATTATATCTGACCTTCCCCGGAAACGCCTTTTCTAAAACATGAACTAGCGCCCAGTCAGTTGTTATGAGTAACCCACCCTCTTCAACGAACACCCTCAGTTTACGCAAGCCCCTATCGGGAACGTGACCCGGGCAATTCACAAACACGGTCTGATCCGATCGCAACTCTAAGTTCTCCACATCTTCTGGATTGACCCTAACAAAGGGAATACCACCCAATTCCAGGACTAGGTGTGCGTGATCGTAAGTACCATCGACTACTATTACATCTGCTTCTCTAACTTCTTCCAACGCTTT
>JALTMP010000091.1 GCA_027001645.1 Candidatus Heimdallarchaeota archaeon | reverse complement strand
TTGATTTCGTAGGCTAGTTTTTGCAGTGTTGCAAAACGCTCTGCCATAGTAATAACGGATTCAATTGCTTTGCGAAACTTGGCAACAGCTCCATCAAGAGCGGGAGAAGTTGTTTCGAAGCCATAGAAAATGTTGTTCTCTTCATGAACTTCTAAGTGTAGAATGGGTACTTTTACTCCCATGATGTTTTGAACACTGGGGTGAAGAGAAACTGCTTCAGGGGCAGCTAAAGCGATTTCTCGCATTCTTCGCGCCCCTACCGCAAGTTTGGCTTCGGCTAGCCCTTTATAGGCTTCCTCAAGAATTGCATATGCCTCTTCGCGAGAACGCTTTGCTTCATCGATTGCTTGATAAAATTCAATGATAAGCGCGTCCATTTTTTCTTTTAGTAAGGAGTGCCCATGTTGCGCTAGCTTTACTTTTCGGCGAGTGTTTAGCAACTCCATACGGGTAGCGTTGACTGCTTCCGACGCACCAGTACTACTCATTATTTTGGATCAGAGAGGTGTTCCTTAAATCGTTTTTGAGCGTATCACATTCTAGTTGAAGCGAACTAGATAACGATAATGCATGCAAAAAGAAAAAATGAAAAAAGGGAGAGGAGACAACTAAGAAGACTATTCTCCAGCCAAGAGGTTGAGACGGAGCATTTCGTTGAACTCGGCAACGAGGCTGAGAATGTTGTCTGGATAGACAACCTTATAGATTCTTACCCATGGGAATTGGAATTCATTTCCAGGGTCAATACCTCGTGATCTGAAGACTTCAACAAAGTAGTCAAGTTGTGTAGCCACTTTATCCTTGCCATTGCGAATAATTGTTCCGTCGAATCGGATGATGGGGGCGTCACCGCTCATTTCGGCCGTACGATAGGAAATCAATTGCCACAAGACGCTATCATAGAAAGCGTCCTTGTACTGATTTTCCTTGGAATCCCAGTAATTGTCTTCGTTGATGCCAAACTGGGGGGCATTCTTTTCAGAGATTCGGATCATCCAGATTGCCTTACCAATGTCACTTCCTGAACCGATGCTACCACCAGCGGAGTTTACAACAACGTATTGTACTCCGTATTTATACATGAGAGGAAGCGCCAGACTGACATTAAGCATCAGCATTGCCCCAACCGTTCCGATTTGTGTCGAGTTAATTGTTGCATTATCGACTAGGGTTTCAGCTTCTCCTTTAGTAGTGAGCCAGTAACCATAGTCCCACCATGAGAGAAATACTGGCGGGCGTTCGTTGTTTGCGATTGCTTGCTTATAGCTTGCATGAGAACGTATCCACGCAAGAGCATCAACCCAGTCGCTAAAGGGCTGAGGGTTTTTAGAGTTGGGACTGGGATAGATTTCTGAAGTGCCAAAGCGTTCAACAGCTAGATTGGTACCACTCCAAGTATTGGTCAGAAGTAAGCCACCAATGAGGACATAGGCCATTAAGGCATGACTCGAATCTATGGTGGGAAGAGTCATTGTGGTTCTTGAAAGTTTAATTCGGTCATGAGCAGCTAGTGCATATGGAATGAGAAGGTTATCAATTGCAAGCCCTGTGGTAAGGGCAGCTGCAGGAGTCAGAAGAAGAATAAGACGGACCATTGAACCAGAGAAATAAATCGTGATTAAGCTATAGCTTAATATGAAGAGATTCTTCTCTGTTGGCTTCTTCAAGGCATAATACACACCCATGGGCGTGAAGAAGGCCATGACGCCGATGTTTAGATAGAGGCTACTCCAAGACATTGGCAAGTGTTCACTAACCGAATCAAGAATGGGAATACCATTTCGAATAGTGGGGATGATAACATTGAGGAATTTTGACCCAATGTTTTGGATAACACCAGTTGCCACCAGTGCGCCGGCAACGGCTCCACCAGCTGCGACAACAGCAAGTGCCGTGATAATGATCACCGTTCGCAATTCCGTTTTTGGCAGATCTTGCTCGAGGTTCTTGAACATTAGGAAGAGAATCAATACGACGAGAGTGAATAATGGAGCCATTCCATCAATAGAGAAGATAAATTCTCCTCCGATACGAGGAAGCATAATCATCAACGGGAAGGCAACTGCGATAGTAGTAACGTATGCCTTCAGCAAGCGATAGTTAGCCTTTCCAGTAATGATCATAATAAGAACAAATACAGGAATGAAATCGACTGTGAAACGATAAGCACCCCATGACCATGACAGCATAGCCAAGGAAAACCCTGCAAACAGCCCATTCATTGCACTATCTCTATTCATTGCTCGAACAAAGAAGTATAAGGTCATCAGAGTAAGCATGACTCCGACTGACTCATTATCAAAGAATCCACCCATGGTTCTCGAAAGGTATCCGGGAGAAGTAGCGAGCAAGAGTGCAACAAATACGCCAGCTCGCCTGCTCACCAGCTCCTTGGTCAGTAAGTAGCCAAAAACAACCCCTAGTGAACCAAACACTGCAGGGGCATACCAAGCAACCGTTCCAAGAGCCACGTTAAAGCCAAGAAACTGCAGAATATTGTAAATGACCAAGGCACTCAGTGGGACAATTACATACATGCTGGATCCGACATCTCTACCATACGGATACCACGACGCATAATCGTACCATTTCAAAAACGCGAGAAAACCATGATCTCTAATGTACTCAGCCGATCTCAGTTGCATATGCGGGTCGAAGGCTTTGATGATGGTCGGATTTCCAAATGCAACGGGAAGTATTCTAAGCAGAAATGCCCCTACAAAGATAAAGGTTAGTGTGAACTTGTGGACAACTTCTGCTCGATTAATGTCGTATTCTTCAAAGTGAGCTTTGATTTTTTCTCCTAAATTTACGAATTTTTCTTTAAGCCATTCGCCCACGTCTATTTTTTGGGTAGTAGCCATGTTCTTTCCTCACTTGCGTATTGCTTCTGCGTGATCTTCTCTCCTACACTTAAAAAGTTCTTGGATGTTTTAGGTTCCAAAGTAATCGCCAAGGGGTCAATTTGCAAGGAAATGAGTTATTGCGCATTGCTAAGGTGTAAAAAAGACTAATCAACGGAGGCTGTTCGATTGATGGAAAGAATCTATTTTATGCTCATTAAATTTATTATTAAGAGAGTTCATTGTCGCGTGTACCAACCGAGGTGAAAATCATGAGTGAAGGAAATACAGTTCTTGTAGTCGGCACAGGAACAATTGGAGAACCCATCATAAGCCTCTTGCTTACCCATCGAAAAGAGCTTGGTGTTGATGAGATCATTTTTCACAAGCACACTCCTCGCTTGATAGATAGACCAATGATTCATAATTTACTTCGCCGAGGCGCAAAAATGAGCGTTGAAGCAGATCGTATCAGCGAATTTAGAGATCAGGACATGGAACCTGACATGACAATTGAAGAAGCATTGGATAAGGCAATAGTTGTTCTTGACGCAACAAAATCAGGAGTGGGGCTGAAGAACAAGGAACTATATTACAAAAAATATGAAGATAAAGCAAGTGCATTCATGGCCCAGGGAAGTGAATTTGGTTTTGGTGTGATGTACGCAGCCGGGATCAATGATCAGATCTTGAAAGAGAATCCAAAATGGATCACGGTCGCTAGTTGCAACACGCACGCAGGCGCGGCCATTGTAAAGTTCTTAGCAAGCAAAAACGGGCGACTCGGGTTAAAGAAAGGAGATTTCACCTATCTGCGGAGATCTGCAGACATTAGCCAGACGGGCAAATTCACCTCTGCACCGACCATAACACGATATAAGGACCCAGAATTTGGTACTCACCATGCAAGAGATGTGAACGAGTTGTTTAAGACATTAGGAATGTCTTTGGATCTGTTTTCTTCTGCAATTAAGCTAAATACAATGCTAATGCATTCTGTACACTTTCATCTAACTCTCGATCATGAAGTAACTACTGATGAAATCGCCCAGAGAGCAATTGATGAACCGTTATTAGCTGTAACCTATAAGGATCACTTAAACCAAGTATTTAGCTTTGGTAGGGATCACGGTCATTATGGGAGGATTCTTAACGAGTTTGTTGTGGCCATACCCTCTTTGGCGGTTCGAAACGGAAATGAGGTCTATGGATGGGGATTCACGCCACAAGATGGGAATAACCTGCTGAGCAATATGAGAGCCATCACCAACTACACGCTACCAGATGACGACCCCATAGAGGCAACCAAACCCTTAGAAAAATGGCTATTTTCAGAAGTCTAAACAATCATTTCTTCAACCAAAAAACATGCCTAATGTGTGTCAAAGAAAAAATCTTTTCAAGTCTAATGGAATTCTACATTATGAGAATGCCTTGGTAGCTCAGCTGGTAGAGCGCGGGACTTGTAAAATTATTCCGAGAAATCCCGTGGTCGCGGGTTCAAATCCCGCCCAAGGCTCCATTTTAATAATGCCCATTAATTCCCAGGATGAATTCTGGAAACCCCATGATTTTGGCTTCTGATTCGTCGAAGTAACGCATGATGAAGTCTTTAAGCAACCTTTCATTATGTGATGACAGACGGATAGCAGACCACTCTTTTTTATTTCCCAGATAGACGTGGAAAAATTCAAGATCAAAAATCTCTTCGAATCTTTCGCTTAAAGCCTGAAGACTCATTATTGGTTTCCACTCATGAATATCCGCATTGTACCCAATATGAATTTTCCACTGCTCAACTGGCACAACAATCTTTTCTAAGGTATTTTCACCCTCAAAAACTCGATAGAGAAACTCTATAGCATCTCTGCAGATTGGAGAGGAGATTTGAAAATGTCTAAAGGAATCCTTCAAATCTTGGTCTGAAATCTCTGAGTTCTCATCAATTGAGAATGGAAGAACAGTTTTTCCACAATACATCCATTTTTCCCCACCCCAGAGAAGAGTTGATTTTCTCGCTCGCAATTCTAAGCAAGAGGGAACTGGAATGTTCCACCCATACTTTTCTTCCCTTAGTTCAATAGAAGTTCGATCAAGCAGATAATAACTATAAGTCCAATATTTTGGTATTTGAGTGGTAATAATTTCAAATAAATTACCAAGACTTGCCCGAAACAGAGCTTGGGGGTGCTTGGTAAAAGCAGTATACTCAATCATGGTTATCATGATATTATTTGCAGTTGCTTATTTTAGGGCTACTATATGGTTTTAGCAAAAAGACCAAATACGACTAAGAAAACCACATGAATTCAGAAAAGCCCGTCAAAAAACGCGCAAAAATCCGAAACCAGGAGAGGAATGACGCATGAAGGATCATCGGGAAACGCGGTCGAGAACCATGCCTTCAAGCGTGTAGAATTTTCTTGAATGAACCAGTTTCAAAGCTTCATCGAGGGGGCCTTCTCTTTCAGCATAAAAGGTGGCGAGGGTTTCACCTTTTCTTACAAAATCACCAATTTTGTGATGCAGATAAATACCTGCCCCCTTCGCAGAAGGAGCTCCAAGCGTCCTCGCTAGTAATTTAACCGCGCGATTACTGATTTCAACGATATACCCATCACGTGGAGCTTCAATATCAGCAGTATATTGGCCTAGAGGTAGATCATCAATTTTGAGCTCGGGATCACCACCTTGTGCAGCTATGATCTCCTTGAATTTCTCCCATGCCTTGCCATTTTGGAGAACTTCCTCTGCGAGATTTACTCCCCTCCCTTTCTGGGCCAAGCCACCCAATTCAAGCAAGATTCCTGCTAGTTCTTCTGATTTTTCACGAACACTTGTTGGACCCTTGCCCATAAGAGTCAGAATTGCTTCTTTTGCTTCTAGGGCGGGACCAATGGCATGACCTAAAGGCTGGTTACCATAGGTTAAAGCACATTCCACCCTAATGCCAACTCTTCTTCCAATCTCAACAAAAATATTAGCTAACTCGAAAGCATCACTCTTCTTTTCAACTTTTGTACCTTTTCCAACAGGCATGTCCAGAACCAAGTTCTTAACTGACATGCTGATCTTTTTACTGAGAATTGAAGAAACAATAAGACTAGGTGGATCAAGACTGAGAGGACGCTCCGCGCGCTCAATTATCATATCATCGACGGGGACAAGATCCATGGTGCCACCCCAGACAATCATTCCCCGCGTTTTGGGAGCGATTTCCAATATTTCTTCAGCGCTAAACGAAACAGGTGCAAGCACTTCCATTGTATCTGCAGTGCCAGAAGGACTGGTGATTGCGCGACTGCTTGTTTTAGGAATAAGCAGGCCCATGGCAGCGATTATAGGTACAATGATCAGCGATACTTTATTGCCGGGTAGTCCACCGATGCTATGTTTATCGAATACCGGCTCATCGAATTCAAGCGTTTCTCCATAGAATGAAATCCCTCTGGAAAGGTGCTCAATTTCATCCAGATCGAGTGTTCGAAATTGTTGTGCAAGAGCAAAGCTAGCAATTTCTAGATCACTCAGCATTCGATTGTTGATCTGTTCAAGAATGGTCTGGATATCATCCTTTGTCCATTTCTGCCCATGATATTTCTTTCTAATTGCTTGATAACCCGCTGGCCGGGATCGGGGCTGAATATTTACTTGATCCCCATCGGATACGTTTAGGTACTCGAGTAGGTGCTTTGGGATACCAATTTCTCCGGGTTTAACAAGCGTCTCGGTGGGAATGGCTTTTGCTCCAGCGTAGCCTTTTGCGCTTCGGATTCGAACGAATCCTGATTCTTCATCAGCCATTCCGATTTCCGAGCTGTGAATGAACACGATGTGGTCTCGTCCAGTTATTCCGAGGTCTTTGACAATCATTTTTCTTCATTCGCCTCCTACAACTCTTAACCAAGACTTTGCATTATCTAAAAGTTCCGCTCCAGAACTTTCAATGCTTCTTTTCGCACCTTGGGAATGTTGCTCCTCGTCTAACACCCCTAAGAAGAAAGAATACACCCTTGGAGACAATCAAAGATATGGTAACGGTAAGGAGGGTGTGAGCGTTTCATTTTTCATTTGTAGAGATACCAATCGATAAAGACAAAAAATACCGCTTTAATGTTTTACACCATGGATGCAGATTTTGAACGAGAATTCATGCAAGTTGTTGAAGATATCAAGGCGTTAAGAATACAAGGAGCAACAGCAATAGCTGTCGAGGGTATAAGAGCATTCTCAACCTATGCACAAAGAGTAACAGCGTCTAGTTATGACGAATTTATGAATCACCTATTAAACGCAAAGTCCGCCTTGTTCGGATCAAGGCCCACCGAGCCAGCATTACGAAACGGGTTAAGAAAGATCTTCTATGAATTGCATCAATCAAGCGATGACAGTCTTGATTCTGCAAGGGAACTTATCGAAAAAGCCGCCACAGAATATATAGAACTATTGAAGGAAACGAAGAAATTAATCATAAAGATAGGATCAGAGAGAATTCCAGACGGAACAACCGTGATGACACATTGTCACTCCTCCCTAGCCTCAGAAACAATCATCCGTGCGCATGAAATGGGCAAGAACATTCAAGCAATTTGTACTGAAACAAGACCACGGTATCAAGGCAGGAAAACGGCTAAAGAGCTACTTTCAGCAGGAATACCTACAACAATGGTTGTAGATAGCGCTATGAGATGGGCCATTCGTCAAATGAGAATTGATGTTATCCTTGCAGGATGCGATGCGATTACCAGTGAAGGAACGATCATTAATAAGATTGGGACTCGACTATTAGCTCTAGCTGCCAAGGAAAGCGACATACCATTCTATATTCTTTCTAGTCTTCTCAAATTTGATAGCGATACTTCGATAGGGAAGAGAACGACTATCGAGATGAGATCCGCAGACGAAGTGTGGCCTGAGCGACCTACGGGCCTTCAAATTTTAAACCCCGCCTTCGAGACGGTTAGCAGAGAGTATATTGACGCAATTATTACTGAGCGCGGATTATTTCCACCAGAAATCGTGCTGAACGTAATCAAAGAGGCATACCCGTTTCTCATCGAATTCAACTCGGAATAACTAGTTGTCTTTCAAATCCACCTCGAATTGGATAAACACTCTTAGGAAAAAAGGGAGAGGAGGAGTAAAACAAGAATATCTACGATGATGTGTCTTTCTTAGGCACTCCCCATTGTTCTAGAGAGATGAGAAGTTCTTTATGATTTTCAGCTTGTGCGAATTCCCATAGATCTCGTTTTTGCACAACGGCTTCAACTGCTTGCCTCATAGCTTTTGCCCCGGCAATCGTGCCATCAGGATGTCCATGCACGCCGCCACCAGCATTGATTAGAACGTCGAAACCAAACATATCTGTTATCGGGTATATGCTACCAGGGTGCAATCCACCACTTGCTACCGGCAGGGCTGTCTTTTGTTTCCAAGTTGTGTCGCGTAGGGCGTCATATACAACCTTCACATCATGATAACCCCCTTCCATCTTGCCAACTACGGTACCAGCATGAAGGGAATCAACACCAGCTAACCGTAGCCACTTAGCAAAGGCAACCATGTGTATACCGTGATCGGGATGGCGAGTCATAGCAGCATGCATTGCACGGTGAGCATGAATTAATAGACCTATGTCGAGTGATCTCATGTATTGAACTGCCGCAAATCCGGTAGTCAACACGTCAATCATCATGCAGTTACCGCCCTGATCTTTTACGTACTCTGCCCTCTTTTCCATTTCTGGAAGTGGTGCGGTAATATTTGCAGCATATACAACGTTTCGTCCGGTTTCTTCCTTTACGAGATCAGCTTTTTCGAGTACTTTAGAAATTCGATCTTCAAATCCACAGAAGGTTTGATCTGTTTGTGGTTCATCGTCCTTGACAAAATCAATACCTCCATACCACGCCTCATAAGCTACTTGGGCGTGCTTGTCAGGAGGTAAGCCCATTTTTGGCTTGATAATAGTTCCAATAATTGGTCGATCATTATTTTTGGTGATCTTAAGGGCATTCTTGAAGCCTTCAATGCCAAACGCGGGGCCAGGATAAGGTTCTCGAATAGACGCGGGAATATCTATATCAATCAGACGGATTGCTTCGGTGCTTTTCATTCCTAAAATATTCCCGACAACTAGGGATAGCATCTGAGGCAAGCTTCCCTTCTCGAAGATGTCGTAAGGGTAAGCAATTTTCACAATGCCTTGTTCGGGTTGCATCTCCAATACGCGGGCGGCGAGTCGTTCAAAGATATCATCGGTTAGAGTATGAACCATTGTCCACGTTCCAACAGAAGATTCTGCTGCGATCTCTTTGGAAACTTTGCCAAAATCTTCGTTTGTCTTTACTTTAAATGTGCAAATCACTGCATTGCTTGTGTCATAACCTTCGGGGGCAAAATACCTATCATCTACATAACTCATGCTAATTCACCTTTTTCATTATCTTGCTGTCAATTTTGTTGGATGAGATGTCTGCTTTCCAACTATTGAAAAAGAGTTGAAAAATAATTCCATGTTGTCAGAAGTTCTCGATTAAATCTAGAAGAAAAAGTAGAAATAGTACAGAAAGGTCTTGAATCGAAGAGAAACGTATCAAGACACTAATATTCTACGTAGCTTACTGTACCATCTTTTGTAATGATAGCCGACGCATGGCGAAGTGCCCAGCATGAGAAAACAACACCCACCGGCAGGGATGCGGGATGTCGGCTGGCAAGATTGATATTTACGTCAATTACGGTTTTTCCGCTTCCAACACCCATTGGGCCAATTGGTAACTTGTTCATCGCGTCCATTGTAGCTTCTTCAAGTTTGGCGATTTTAGGGTCATCGTGTCTCTTTCCTACAGGTCGTAGAAGCGCCTTTTTGGCAAGGATCATGCAAATGTCCTCACCTCCACCAATGCCAATGCCTACCCGATATGGCGGACAACCCTTTGGACCAGCGTCAGCTATTGCTTCAATTGCAAATTTTAGGGCACCTTCGAGTCCAACGCCAGGTTTCAACATCCCTAATTTAGCAATATTGGAGGATCCGCCTCCCTTAGTCATAGCTGTTATTTTCAACTCATCTCCCGGAGCAAGGTCAATGTAAAAGAAGGGGATGTATCCCCGGGGGTCAACATTATCTCCAGAATTCCCCTTAAAGAAGTCTACAGTATTAGGACGAAGCGGGACTTCCTTTGTTGCTCTTCGTGTTGCCGAACGCAAAATATCTTTGAGTTGAGATTTGAGCGGGAATTCATCACCAATAGTCAGGATGAAAGATACAATGCCTGTATCTTGACACATCGGTCGACTAGATTCTCGAGCGATTCGCGCATCAGTTACTATATTTTCAATTTGCAAGAGAGCGCTCTCAGTTGGGGCTTCTTTCTTAATTTCTTCGAGAGCAGCAAAAACGTCTTTGGGCAACGAAGTAGCTGCTCTGCGCAAAAGCTCAACGCCAGTATCTTCAATTATTGTTTCGAGAGTGGCTGTTTGCATCATCTATTGCTCCTCCATTACCTGTTCAATGATTTGATAAGCTTGTGGTAGGGTATCGCGAGTCTTCTTGGCATTTGCTTCGAAAAGATTGTTACCATGACTATCTATTCCAATTAGTAATGGACCAAAGTCTTCAACCTCAAGCACCCATAAGCATTCCGGCATTCCTAGCAGATCTAGCCAATGAACCTCTTTCACTCGTTTTACCTTATCGGCGGCGAGAAGAGCAGCACCCCCTGTAAACATTGCATAAACAGCACCGAAATTTGCACATGCCACAGTAGTTCTCGGTCCCATCCCACCTTTACCAATAATTAGCCTAGTACCAAAAGCCTCAATGAATTTGTCTTGAAATATTTCCATCCGACTGCTTGTTGTTGGTCCAGCGGCCACTACTTCCCATTCACCGGTTTCTTCATTCTTGCGCATAATGGGGCCGCAATGATAGATCGCAAGTTTGCTGAAATCAACAGGTAAAGGTTCTCCTTTTTCTTTCAAATGTAAGGCATGCTTATGGGCGTCGTCCCGGGCAGTTACTACGTCTCCAGAGACATAGATACTATCGCCCACCTTTAGTTTTTTTACATCTTCCCCAGTAAGAGGAAGTTTCAAGTGGTAGATTGCCATACAAAGCAAGGTTTCTCCAGAAAATATTTAGAAATACCGACGTTCTCGCGTTTTCATGGTGGATTTTCAGAAATCAATGTTACTCACGTCCTTGATTTCTCGCGGGTCGAATAATTGCGTATAAGTTTTGTTTAACATGTTTCCCTCCAAAAACACCAAATTCAAGCATTTCACAGGATAACCCCTCGATCAAATGAAAGAATTCCTTCCGCGTATAGTATCGATAATAGCGTTTTGCAAGAACATTGCCACTGGAATCCTTCCAAGGAACATACTCTTCGTTTGCAGATTTCCCTTCAACGAGGTTTCGGATAACTGCTCCAATTCTTCCAGGTCGATCTCTTCTCCACACGGTAACCAAAAGTACCCCATCATCTTTTAGAATCCTTAGAAGTTCAATCAGAACTAGCTTTGCCGTTGAGAGCGAGCGGAAGTGATGGATAACTGCGATTGAAAGAATGATATCAAATGATCGATCTCTAAAAGGAAGGCTGGTCGAACTACCGAGGATAGGCAACCCACCATAAAAAACACTATTCCTGACAAGCTGTTCTATAGGGTCTAAAGCAAGCTTGGTAGGGACATTCGGAAAATAAGCAAGATTTCGACCGTTTCCAGCACCAGCATCAAGGATGGAGAAAGGATTCGGACAAAATGCATGGAGGCGTTGAATCAAGGGCTCAAGAGCCTTCCATGGCCTTTTCTTGAATTGAAGATACTTGGAAGAAATTGTCTTGTAGGAGTTCCTGAGCGAGACAAAATTGGCAATCTCATCAGCGTCTAGAATTTTACTACTTCCCCGGTTCGAATCGATTCTAGAATTGCCTCGCATATTTTCAGAACCTCAATTCCATCTTCACCAGATACTATAGGAGATTTATCCTTGCGAATAGCATCCACAAATGCCGAGAGTTCTGCCCTTAAAGGCTCTTTCCATTCATTTTTCGAATGTTTAAGCCATCTCCTCGTTTCAATAACCAGCTCTTGGCTCATATAATCTCCATCGATGACCCCATTTTCTGCTGTAACTGAGATTTTTCTCAATTTATGAGGAGTCAAAAAGTTGGCTTCAATCGTTCCTTTCACGTTATTGCCAAAATCTAACACAGCATAGATATAATCCTCATACTTGTGCTTTAGATTTCCTCCCACAGCAAAAACAGTCTTAGGAGATCTGCCAGCAATATGGCGCAAGGCGTCTACATCATGAATAGCAGAATCCTTTACCACGCCAATATCCCATACTCTTTCAGGCCAGAACGGACCGATCCTTCGAGTACTCATAGAAACAAAAGCCCCTAGCTCTCCATTTTCCTTCACTTCCTTGATGGTCTGGACAACGGGATTAAATCGTTCAATGAAACCAACGGTAAGCTTTACACCCTCCTTTTTTGCAGCGTTATTCAGTTCAATAGCTTCTTGAACAGTCGTGGTAACTGGCTTTTCGACAAGTATATGCTTTCCTTTTTCCACAGCTTTGATTCCGATTTCAAAGTGGGTTGTGGTGGGAGTACAAATGCTTATCATGTCGAGATCGTTCAACGATAAGAGTTCATCAACATCGTAAAACGCACGGGTCCCATGTTTCTGTGCGATGGCATCTGCCGCATCTTTTCTCATGTCACAAACACCGACAAGCTCGACATCCGGTAATTCGGAATAAACTCTCGCATGGTTTCGACCCCAAGCGCCAGTGCCGACCACGCCAACTCTGATGATATTTCCCATACAACTTATCAAAAACCCTTTATCCTTAAATATTATTTTCTTTGAGTGAAAAAAAGTTAATTTAGAAGATAGGAAAAATTATACCCTCCAGAATTAGAGTTACTGGTTGTGGAATATATTGGCTCGCACCTATCGGAGTATTTTGAACAGATTACCCAAGAAGTTCATCGAGCCAATGATGTTGCAGTCAAAGCCCGAGCCATGGGATTTGATCCTGAACCAATCCCCGAAGTATATATCGCGGCAAATGCAGCAGCACGAGTGGAGGGTCTCGTTGGCCCCCCAGGAATCGCGGCGCGAATTAATCAGCTAAGCCATGAGAAAGTGTCCAAAGAGGAAATTGCATTCACCATTGCAAGAGAAATCGTGGAGGGAAAATTTGGTCCAGGATCTCCAGAGGAATTGGGAGAGCAAGCATTACGTTCATCTCTTGCGGTTTTAACAGAAGGTATTGTTGCAGCCCCAATTGAAGGCATCTCAGCGTTTAAAATCAGAAAATTCCAAAATGAGGAGTTTGTTGCAGTGTATTATGCAGGACCAATCCGAGCTGCAGGGGGAACTGCTGCAGCAGTTAGCATACTGTTAACAGATTATATCCGACAGCTCCTAAAAGTGCCTCCATACAAAGCGACCGAAGCTGAAATCGAGAGAATGGTTGAAGAAGTTCATGCGTATAAGAAGAAAGTAAACCTTCAGATTCCAACAACAGAAGAGCAAATGAGGTTTGCGATGAGCCACGTTCCGATTCAGATCAACGGCGAACCTACAGAAGATGTGGAAGTTGTTGGGTACCGAGACTTGCCCAGAATCGAGACAAATCAACTGAGAGGAGGGGCATGCCTTGTTTTCAATGATGGCTTGGTTGGAAGAGCAAAAAAACTTCTCAAAAGGGTAAAAATGGTAGGATTGGAGGGATGGGATTGGCTGGCCGAAGTTGACAAACTTGGGAAGCTCGAAGGCCAGGGAACAGAAAAAAACAATAAATCCGCTGAAAAAAACCAAGAACAAGCAAGACATAACGATCATG
This sequence comes from Candidatus Heimdallarchaeota archaeon, assembly GCA_027001645.1. Classification (GTDB taxonomy): domain Archaea; phylum Asgardarchaeota; class Heimdallarchaeia; order Heimdallarchaeales; family JAJRWK01; genus JAJRWK01. Next base: position 10,164 of record JALTMP010000091.1, on the reverse strand, counting down.
GTCAGCAAAAGAAACAAAAGAGTAACTTGGATAAAGGAATAGTCCACCTTGAACCTTCTGATGGTTATTTGCGAGACGTCATTGGAGGCCGTCCTGTTTTTGGCCACCCCTCAAGAAAGGGAGGATTTAGATTAAGATATGGAAGAGCAAGGCACACAGGAATTGCCGGGGTGGGCATTCACCCCGCAACCATGGCAATAGTTAACGACTTTCTTGCCACCGGAACCCACATTAGAACAGAACGACCAGGTAAAGGTTCAATCGTAGTTCCTGTTTCCACAGTTGAGCCACCCATTGTTATGCTCAAAAATGGCGATGTTGTAAGGACATCGACATATGAGGAAGCGAAAGCAATCTTGCCCCAAATAAAGCGTGTTTTATTCCTTGGAGACATGCTTGTCAGTGCAGCAGAATACGTTCAGAATAACTACAAACTTAATCCGGCAGGATATTGCGAGGAGTGGTGGGCTTTAGAGGTAAGACAAGCAACTCGAGAAAAAAGAGATTACAAAACTGCAAGAAAACCCTTTGTTGAGGATCCCTTATTGCACAAACCTAGTGTTGAAGAAGCCATATTATTGTCCAAACAACTGAATATCCCCCTACACCCTTTTTATACACCATTTTTTGATCTATTAGAACCAGAAGAAGCGCTAATCTTTTACGATTTGGCAAGTGAAATGAAAAACAAGCAAGTTACTTTTTCAGAGAGATACAAAAAGGTCTTAGAACGTGCATGGATTCCGCATAAGATCCTTGAAGGCAAAATCAAAATTGACGACTCGATCGCAGAAGTGCTAAAAACATTATTTCAGAACAGGCCAAAACTAGAGCCTCATATGACAACAATCGAGTTGATTAATGCGTCCTCCCCGATCAAGATCAGACCAAGAGGAGGAACATTCATTGGTGCTAGAATGGGTCGGCCCGAGAAAGCAAGTGATCGAAAAATGAGACCCCCGGTTCACGGCCTATTTCCCATAGGAAACGTGGGAGGACCCCAGAGGGACCTGAATAAAGCTATTGGAAAGACGGTAGAAGAAGAGATTCAATTATTCACATGTCCCAAGTGTAACAAGACAACGTATCATAGAATCTGTATCAAATGCAAGGAACGAACAGCACCAAGATACAAATGTCGGCGCTGTGGCAAGCAAGGAGAGGAAGAAATCTGTCAATATTGTGGGGAAAAAACAAGAGCCTTCGAAAAAATCACAATCGACCTAGATCAAGAAATAAATAGAGTTAAGGCAAAGATCGGCTCTTTACCAAGTCCAGTTAAACTTGTAAAAAAACTCATGAGCCCTACTCGATCTGCAGAACCACTAGAAAAAGCGATACTGAGAGCAAGACATGAAGTTACCATTTTCCGAGACGGGACAATTAGGTTTGATTCAACTAATGCCCCTCTCACTCATTTTATTCCCAAAGAAATTGGAACGGACATAAGAAAACTAGTCGAACTAGGATATACCCACGATATTTATGGCCAGCCTCTTACGTCACCAGAGCAAATTCTAGAGCTAAAAGTCCAAGACGTCATCATCAATTCAACAGGAGCCGATTTCTTAGTAAAAGTTGCTAAGTTCATCGATGACGAGTTAAAAGAACTCTATGGCTTAGAACCATTCTACAATGCTGAAACCAGAAACGACTTGGTTGGGCAACTCATTATAGGGCTAGCTCCCCATACTAGTGCAGGCATTATTGGTCGAATCATTGGTTTTACTGATGCAAAGGTAAGCTTTGCACACCCCTATTGGCATGCTGCCAAAAGAAGAAATTGTGATTCAGATGAAGATGCAGCAGTTCTGTTAATGGACGGTCTACTCAATTTTAGTAAGGCATTCTTGCCAGACCGAAGAGGAAGCAGAATGGATGCACCACTAGTATTGGTTGTTAACCTTGACCCATTGGAAGTAGATGATGAAGCCCATAATTTAGATTGTAACTGGGAATATCCACTAGAATTATACTTTTCTTCATGGAGGGAAGAAGACCCTAGTATAATAGAAGCATTACTCGACAACGCAAAGAAAAGATTGGAAACGAATCAAGCATTAGAAGGGATAGGGTACACGCACTGGGCAGAACTAATCCATGAAGGCCCAATAAGTACCCTCTACAAAAGGCTAAAATCAATGGGAGAAAAAGTAGACGCGCAACTTCACGTCGCGAAGATACTCGAGGCCGTAGATCTAGAAGATGTGGCCAGAAGAGTGATTGAAAAGCATTTCCTGCCAGATATTCTTGGAAACTTGAGAAAATTCGGAGCTCAAAAGTTTCGGTGCACAGGATGCAATGCGAGTTACCGCAGAGTACCATTAAACGGCAGATGTAGGAAATGTGGAGAGCAGAAAATAAGCCCTACTATTTACAAAAAATCGGTAACCAAATACTTTGATCTATCCTTCAAATTAGCAATAAAGTATAATCTCTCAAATTACATGAAAGGGAGACTAGAGTCCCTTCGATTAGGATTTGAGGAGAACGAAGAAGAGGACAAGGATAAGGTTGTTAATCTCGGATCATTCTTGGGCTAATCCAAATGATGTAATCCCTGGATATCAATATGTTTTATCCAAAGGTTTGATTTCGGAGGGATTAGAGAAATCAGAAACTCTGCAAGATCAGTTGGGCTAATTGCAGAGTAAGGATGAGGTGGTCCCCCTGGAATGAAATCCGTTTTTAGATCGGAAGGACATACAACAGTAATTCGAATGTTGGTTCCAAAAAGATCTTGTTCCAGGGCTTTAGCAAAGCCTAGGAGCCCATGTTTTGCCGCAATGTATAATGAAGAATCGGGCCCTGTTTCATGTGCTAAGGAGCTCCCAACAAGCATTAGCAAACCCTCATTACGTTTTCTAAAAAGAGGGATGGAAAATTTTGCCAACCATAAAGCACCCAGTAACTGTGTATCCACGATGTCATGATAGTGATTTTCTTCATTTTCTACAACATCTCCCAAGTGAAGAATACCCGCGCAGTGTATAACACAAAAGAGGGGTTTTAGGCTTTCACAATATTCGATCGCTTCCTTAATCGTGGTCTCCTCTCTAATGTCTCCAGAATACGAATGGATATTCGGATCTGTGGAAAGGGACTCCAACTTCTCCTTTGATCGTGCTAGAGCAATCACAGTTCCTCCTCGCTTAGCAATTAGTCTTGCAAATTCTTTACCCAGACCAGAGGAACCCCCAGCTATCAAGAAGGAATACTCACTCCAGAAAGTGCTATTGGTTTTCATTTTCCATCGACTCATACGAGAGTATTTCGTCCAAGTATCTTGTTGTCATTGGAAGCATTCGTCCAATACCAAGATTATAGTCGGACATAACAGTGAAGGGGGGCGTTTGTCGTCTCTTATATTCTGTTGAAACGATTCTCTTGAATAGCCATCTTTCATCGGAGGATTCAGGGGTATTCCATAAGGGGATCATCTCTTTAAGAACAGGGTCCAATTCCGAGTAAGGCATTAGATCTTTCTCATCTGATTGATTGGGAGCAAGCTCCGCAGTGGGAGGTCTAGAAAGAATGATTTGTGGAATTGTTTCTGGCCATCTCTTATTGATTAGTTGCGCAATTTCGTAGACTTCTGTTTTCAAAATGTCACCCAGAACACTCCATGCGCCGATTCCGTCCCCATAGAGTGTAAAGTAGCCAACAGCTAGTTCGGACTTATTCCCTGTGTTTAGAACCAAAGCCCCGGTCCGATTAGATTCCAACATTAGGATTGAACCCCTAATCCGGCTCTGGATATTCTGAAATGCGACGCCATCATTTTCGGATATTCCCAGTGTGAGCTCAAATGCGTTTAATATCGGCTCAATACTGATTTCCTTAAACTCGATTCCGAGGTTTTGTGCAAGTGCTTCCGCCCCATTTCTGCTTTCCTCTGAAGTGTAGCGCGAGGGCATAAAAATCGCCTTAACATTGTGGGGGCCCAGAACTTTTGCTGCGATGGTTGCAACGACTGCGGAATCAATGCCCCCACTTAGCCCAACGATTGCTTTTCGTTGATTGAGAGAATAAAAATAGCGCCGAATACTTTCCCAGACTGCATGGAATAAATGTTCGGCCTTGCTTGAAGAAGGAACAGAAAGATGTGAAGATGCCTCGGTTGGCAGATCAATGACCAGATACTCGGAACCAAAGGCTCTTGCTTGTTTGAGCAATGCTCCCGTAGGAGACACAATGAATGACTGACCATCAAATACTACTTCCTCTTGAGCGCCCCAAATATTGACATACGCAACGTAGCTGTCAAAGAACTTTGCATGTTCTTGTACTAGGCGAAGGCGGTTACTATGTTTTTCAGGGGTAAACGGGGAAGCATTGATTATTATTAGGAGATCTATTTTTTGTTCAAAATGTCGAGCAAGAATGTGTGAGGGTCTCCACATATCTTCACAAATCACGACGCCGATCGCCCAATCCTTTATGTTAATTATGGGCTTGAAAGGGCTTGGAGGAACATCAAAGTATCGATGCTCGTAGAATACATTGTTAAACGGAAGATAGTGTTTTGGGATATCAATCTGATAGCCAAAGGGAGAATAAGCCGTCGCGCCATTGTAAATTCGCCCGTCAGGCTGCGGCAGAGTACTTCCAATAATGATTGTAGTACTTTCTGCGGAATGAAATAGTTCCTCCTTAAGATTTTGTTCCTTTCTTATGAGCGTGGAATTATAAAACCAATCCCGTGAGTAGTACCCAAGCAAAAATAGTTCAGGAAGAACCAAAAGATCAGCATTCTCTTTTTGCGCAAATTGAAGTGCTTTATGAGCGCGAGTATAATTCCCGCTTAGATCCCCTAAACTGCTTCTAAGTTGAGCGAGAACCAAGCGAAGAGGCTGTGTTCGCGATGCTGGGATTACGGTGTTAGATGGCGATTTACTCATGTCTGTAATTCTGAAACGGACTCAAAATATTCTCTTTTCGGTCTTCGCTTAGTTAATTTGGAAATGAAATCATGATTAGATCTTAAAGCGTGTGATCATGGGCACGGGTGAAATAATAAAACAGCGCAATTGTCTGTAATTCTACGATTCTCTCTTCTCTCACAAGGCGTTCAAACTCTGAAGGCTTTACTTCAACAGTTGTAATGAATTCAGATTCATCAGCCATTCTTGGTGAGAATTCCAGATTCTTTGCAAGAAAGGCATAGACCCATTGAGTTGTCCATGTTACGGGTCTAGCTTTGTAGAGAAACTGCAAAGTACCTGGGATATAGCCTGTTTCTTCTTGCATTTCCCTTATCGCTGCTTGGTTAGGAGATTCTTTGCCCTCGATTTTTCCTGCTGGAAACTCTAAACTAGTGGTTTTCCACGCGGGTCTATATTGCTCAACAAGAAGGAAATTTCCTTCCTTTGTGATGGGCATGATTGAAACCCAGTTTGATGCATGCGCAATAGTAAAAACAAAGTCCTTGTGATTGGGCAATCGGGTGGTTTCTTCAAAGATAGCTAACCACGAGTTCTCAAACCTTTTTTTTCGTGACTTTACGGTCCACGTTTGAGAGTCATTACCTTGAATTTCCGGGTCCTTCCTCACAACTAAACGTACCGGTTAAACTATGTAGATTTATCGAAGTGGACATGAGGTTTTTCGACATTCAAAATGGTCTTAAAGTATTAATAACACGGCGTTTTAGTATTGGAAGAGTGTTTGAATTCTCAAAGAGCCTTAATTATTGTTTTTTCGTCAGCGAATAACTCAACTACGTTATCGTAAGGGTTGAGAACTTTTACATTTGAGATTTCAAGAGTATCCCCGGGGGAAATATTGGTGTTTTTGGAGAGGCTCTCGTCTAGAACAAGCTTTACTTCCCCGGTATCGTCTTTTAGATAAATTGGTTGAATCCTACGAAAAGAGAGCAACAAATCTTGTCTAGAAGGAAAAATATGAGTCACCTTGGCTACAACATTTATTCGATTCAGATTTGGACTAAGTTTCCCAATCTTGATGGGTTTGGAAACTCCTTCAATTAATCCTCTATCCTCTAACTCCTCTTGAATTCTCAGTCGGTCTTCTTTGCGTAAGGACTTACTGAATTTCAGAGCTTTTACAATGGATTGAGGATCTTTTCCCATTGAACAGTCTAGGTGATGCCATCTGAAAGAGAAAATCTCTTCTCCATCCTTACGAAATACATAGGGCGTACCTAGCCGAATAGCACCCTTTTCAATATTCTTCTTGCAGATTCTGCATTTTGCTCTGGAAGATGGCGAATATTCGAGGGTAGGGTTTTCGGCTTTTGGCGAGGGCATAGATATCATAATAAGAACACTGAGAGATCTCAATAAACTTTCGGATAAGAAGATGGTTTTGGTTGTTTAGACCATGTGAGCAAAGAGGTATAGACCACCATACATTGAATTCTCCTCAATCATTAATTTTCCCTGAATCTTGAATGCGGGTTCATTTTCCAAGGCGGCAAGTAGGGAATAAATAATGCCGGTTACACCTTGTTGATTGTGAAGTTGTGATTTTTCCAAGGCTTCGTGCATTAGTTTGATTTTCTTAGATTCGTCGGGTTCAAGAACTGCTCGAGTAAGGAACAAGAGAGGGGTTAAGAATCCGCGAGTAGACTTCAAGATACTCTCAACCCTTGATACAAACTGGCTGATTGCGGAATTAGAAGCAACTCGATGGTGAAGTAGGATTCCTAAAAATATTAGGCCCCACTGCTGTATTTCAACGTCCTCTATGGCGAGTATGGACGCGAGGATTTCTTCTCCATCAATGTCAGGGATATTGTTTTGACGCAACATATGAATTGCGTAAATGAGTTTTTCAAATGTTTCAATAATTGGAAAACCTGACTTTTCGAATAGATAGTGAACTTCATGAAGCTTTCCAATAATCTGAATCTCGTTTTCATCAGAACAGAAATCAAGGAACAAAGAAGTGATCAAACCAAGAAAGCGCTCACGAAGTCCAATAGGGTTGTCTGGAGAAAGCAAATTGCTGAACATTGGCGAAGCACTTCTAATATTTTCAATAAGTGCAGTCATGGATGCATGAAGCCTAGCCCGGAGACCCTCATACTGGTGGGAGAGAACATCTTCGTGAAACTCGGATTGGAACATTGTTAAGGGGATGTTTGGAGTGGCTTCTGAGGTCAGATAAACGAAATATTGCTTGAGAATCTGCAAATCCAAGGATTCAATAAGCATCGATTTTCCAAATGCTGTGCTCTCAAGGGTGTCAATTAGGGAAGTGGCAGAATCAGTGTTGCCTGCAACGATACTAGCAAACAGCTGATCCTTTAAGATATTATTATGGTATTCTTCAAGTTCTGATATTTCTGAAGCAAGTAAGCTTGCCTCTGCAAAATAATACCAGGCTTCGAAAGGACTAAAGGATTGTAGGGCAAAATGGCCTCTCAAGCGCAAAAAATCTCCTAAGACTAGTATGTTAGGAAATTTAATGTCAGAAGCAGAAAAGACTCTCGAAAGTAGGGTCTTAGCTGGAGAGAGATAATTATATATCAGCAGAAATTCAATAAATTGTGCCCCTGTGCGATCGGCGGTGATTTCTTCAAGAGATAGACCTTCGATGAGGGGAAGTGTACGTTCTATTATTGCTAGAACTTCATTATTGTTCCTTAGTGAGTGGGCTCTTCTAGTTTTTGTAAGAAGAAGGTTTAGTCGTCCCAACGGAGAAAGAGGTTCCGCTTCATCGACTGGGATTTTGAGATTATCAATAATGAGCCGCAATTTTGGCAGAAGAGTTTGATTAAACATATCTTGGACTTCTTCCCGAAGTAACTTCCCGCCTTTCCAATTTCTTAATTTGGATGCATGAGTTGATTCAATAGATTCGATAAATTCTCTAAGGTAAGGGCGAACAGCATCAAGCTCTTGTGTAAAGATGAAGATTGCAACAGTAAAGACTCCGTATTCCACATGAATTTTTACGTTTCCGAAATCCATGATCCTTACTACAGATGTACCAGAAAGTGCTTCTCGAAAAATAGCAGTTAGCGCACTTAGACCTGCGCCAAACAGGTCTGCAGCGACTTCGGGGGTGGGCTGATATTCAGGAGTTGCATTGAAATGCTCTTGGATTGAATACCCCATGATTTTCCTCCCATCCTTGTGAAACAGCAGAAAACCCCATTTCGACGCTGGTAACAAGACCATAGATTGCTCAACGAGGCTGTTAAGAATGCTGAATGATTCTTGAAAATTGATTTCTTTTGAAGTTATCATCTTATATAGCTCTTCAAGTTTGTTGAGAAGAGTTTCAACAGAACGCGCTTTAGAGAGCTTGAGGGTATAAATAAACCGCTCCAAAATTTCAGCGGCTCTTGAGACAAGGCTTTCAGATACCTTATGACCAGGAATAGCGTATAATTCATCTTTTAAATAGGCGACAAGGGAGAGTATTCCTCGAACAGCATAAGAGTGGGCATCTTCATTTTTTCCGTCATGAGCAAGTGTCAAACAGGTAATGGATAAATGATCAGCTGCTTCCTTCTTGAGACGTCGAACCTCATCCAAGATTTGTGCTGCTTCTTGCTCATTACCTTGCATTTCGAGCAGTCTTGACGCATTCGTTAAGTATTGGGTTGCCTTTTCGTACGCATGAAGCTTAGTGCTAATTTTCCCCAGCTCGTATGACAGTTCAGTGATGATGCCTAATTCCATTGTCTTTCCCTCGTAGCTAACAAGAGCATTTAGCAGATGTTCATGGGCTTGAAGGAAATGCCCCTCTTCTCTTAAGATTTTCCCGTAATAGACATCAAGAAGTGGACGATACTCGCGAGGAATGTTGGCTTGTTCGTAGGCTGAAAGGTGCTGTACTTTGTGCTTAGCAATACTAGACATGGATTGACGTATAGCAATGTCAATGATTATGAGAGTAGCAACAATCCATAAGACATAAGCCTGATGCTGAAATGCAATGTTTGCTGCTGATTCATAGAGATTTTTTGCTTCTTCAATGGCTCCAATGTCCTCAAGGATGATGGCATAGTTATACTGAAGAATGGCAGCGTCTAGCTCGAGCTTGTTGGCAATTAGCGTTGAAGAAGCAGTCTTCATAAGCACGGAAGCTTGCCTAGCGGCAGCAATAGCCTCTTGGTTCTTGCCGTCAACTAATAGATGTTTAGCAAGGCGAAGTAAGAGATTCGCTTTGTGGAGTGTGTCAGCGAGGTTTGAAATGGGAGCCATAAGTGCCCGCTCAGCAAGAAGCTCAAGCTCAGTGAGTTCTTCATGACTCAAGGTTGGGAATTGGCGAAAAGAGCAACGATCGCAAGCATGCTGTACAACTAGAGGTATGGTTGTTCGCTGAATGGGATATGTTGCAGAAAGAAGAACAGAAAGAACTGAAAAGCGTGCGTCGAGAAATCTCTTCGCCACGACTTGGGGGCTAAAGCCAAGTACCTCGGAGTCAATCTGAGACAAGGCTTCTCTGATCCAAGAACGCTCTTGTTCCGACAACAAATAGGATGTCCCAACGGCGAGGAATCTTACTTGTTCTCCTTTTTCCACGAGACATATCAAGTTGCGGAAAACTGTATCCTCATTTGTAATTCTTTCAACAATCACTCGGGACGTTTCTAGGTCTGATGTGGAGAGAGATAAAAGGATTTCTTCTAATTCATTTCGCCAAGGATCATAAATTCCTTCCAGAAAACCCAAGCTGAAATCGAGATGAAAAGTAACAACATTGAGCTCATCCGAAGAAGTAAATGTTCCAATAAAGATTAGAGGCGAGCGCGATCCTTCTTGAGTTATCATCAGTTGCCCCACTCACAGTCAGTGGTCTTCCTAGACGCATTTAGAAAGCCAAAATTCAAGAACGTTTGGGTGAAAAGCGAAAGAAAAACATTGAAAAAGCAAAGAAGCGAACAAGATCCTTAACGTTTTCAGAGCAACAAGCTTTTTCATTATCCGTTATTGACTTGGGATTGATGGCACCAAGGTCAATACGAATGGGTCTAACCTTTGATGATGTGCTACTCATTCCCAAGCGTTCTAAGGTAACCTCCAGAAAAAACATCGATGTTTCTACAAAACTCACTCCAAGCATCAAGCTCCACATACCGATTGTAAGTAGTAATATGGATACAGTTACCGAGAGCGAAATGGCAATCCTCATGGCTAGACTTGGAGGAATAGGCATCATTCACAGATTCCTTCCAATAGAAGAACA
>JALTMP010000090.1:870-1620 GCA_027001645.1 Candidatus Heimdallarchaeota archaeon | reverse complement strand
GTACAGGAGTAAAGCAGAGAATTCCGAGAATGAAGAGAAGTATTCCGATGAAAATCCTTTTCCTGTCAATTGGCGTTCGATCATCGAGAGGAGGGGGATGAGGATGCAGTGAAAAGAACATTGTGAAAATTCCCCAGAAAATCCATATTGAAGAAGGATATCCCGTGATGTATCCTGTAACCACACCAATAAGAATCAGAATAAGAGGGAAGGTCTTCGAAATCTTCTCAGCTTTTTCACCGATCATCGCTCTCAGTACATGTCCTCCATCAAGCTGACCTACTGGAATGAGGTTTAGAAGGGTAACAAAGAGTCCAATCCATCCTGCAAATGCAACAGGATGCATGACTTCTGGAATTGATCCTTTAATTGCAAGGGATATTCCAATAAACAGTGGTGGAAGCCCAATCAACAGTGTTTCACCTTCAGATGGGAGAGGAGGAGCCTGAAGTGAAATACCTACTGCAGAGATTATTATGGCGAGCACTATACCTGTTAAAGGACCCGCTGCACCCACATCAAAAAGAGCTCTTCTGTCCGGTATCGGACCTCTGTGTTTGATAACAGCACCAAGTGTCCCTATCAGGGAAGGGAATGGTATGAAGTAGGGTAGAGATGTTTTCATACCCCTTCTCTTTGCAATGATATAATGTCCGAGTTCATGAGACCCGAGAACAGCCATCAGAGAAAGTGAGAAAGGAAGACCCATCAGGAAATTGTGAACACTCTCTAAGGGGTTGACTCCAGACA
>JALTMP010000090.1:0-860 GCA_027001645.1 Candidatus Heimdallarchaeota archaeon | reverse complement strand
ATAAGTGCACCCATAAATGTGGTTGTAAAAAATGTTGCAAGTGCGAGAATTAGGTTTATCTCCACCCTCTCTTTTTTTGCACCCTCATAAATCTCAATTATTATCTCTCCATCTCTTTCTTTCAGGCTCAGATTGATTCCTTTAGTATATGCCTTGTGCCAGATGGTATTAATGGCTTTTATAGTCTCCTCTCTCCCCTCGGGGATTATATAATACCTCCTCTTCCCCTTTAGCTCTTCCACAAGATACACATTGAAGCTTCCGATTATCAGCGAATGCAGATCATCTGTCAATCCTTACCCACCCCTCAATGGAATTGACATAAACATGATTGCCGGTTGAAATGACCTCTGTGGGGTCAATCTCTCTCCCTGAAATCGTCTCTCTTAAGCTGTCTATCAGAGGTATCCCCGCTATGACTGCTCCAACTGCTATTATCGGTTCTGTTTTTAGATTGATCATAGCTGAAGGTGCGGTTTTATTTTTTTTCATCCTGTAAATGATGTATGAACCAACTGTTGAACCTCTACCGCCGGGAAATACAAGAACTTTACCTGAAATATTCTCGCCGTAGATATCACTCCTGCTGTCTGTTATCTCTCCTGTTTCTGGATCAACATCTCCGAGAAACGAAATTCTTCTTTTACTCACGATTGCCTCTCCCTCTGCAATTCCACGGACGATGGCCCTCCCGGTATAGATCACTTCATAGCCTCCTCTATACATTCTTCAAGCGATCCAAATCTAACATCTGTTTTATTTAGTTTTGGCAGGTAACAGAGAGCTTTTCCGGAGTTTACCATCACACATCTGAATTTTTCTGTAGCTGGAGAAACCACCATGCAGGTATCGGTGAATAT
>JALTMP010000089.1 GCA_027001645.1 Candidatus Heimdallarchaeota archaeon | reverse complement strand
AGCCCATGATCTCCTTGAAGTCCCCATTGGGCATTAATTCGAACATTGCAAGGTACATGTCAAAACCAACAACGATCTCTCCAAAGCCATTGCCATCCATGTCATTAATTGCTTCAATAGCCGTGATCCCTTTATCTAGGTTAATTTCAGCAAGTTTTGAGTTTAAGGACGCTCGATAATCTGATGCTGGCATTGTTAGCTGGCCGGCTAATTCGTATTCGTCATTGTATCCCGTGGCTTCAAATCGGAAGATCTGTCTTTCTGTTGCAAGAATGATTTCTAATAATCCATCGTTGTCAAGATCAACTCCTGCAATCAAGCGTCTGGCGTTTTCGAATATTGAGCGATTAATCGGAGCGTCTATCCCAATCAAGACGTTTGACGCATAGGGAGTTGTTGTTGTAGTCTCTATTCTTACAAGATCAGGAGATCTGTATGCTCTCTTGTAGGTATTATTTGTCATATGCTCGAAGACGTAGAGGTTGTTGTCGTAGTCTGCAATGACGATTTCTCGATTGTCATCACCATCGAGGATTCCAACGTCCATTGCTTGAGTCCAGTTCTGGCTCAAGAGGGTATTGGACCACGATTCAAAGTATTCGAAGCCCCAGTTCTTGTTTGTCTCTGAGTTTCCAAAGTTGGTAAGTATCACCTTGACTTCTGGATAGGTTGCAAGCACCCAAGCTTGTTGTCCTGAATAGGCTGTCCTAAACATTCCGATTTCTAAGGAATCGTTAATCGCGAAGAATTCGTAAGAAGGTGTAGAACCAATAGTATCTGGGTTCCACCAAATAACCCCATAGTCATAGTTATAATTTGTGAATGTGCTGATTGGCTCTCTGTTGTGGAGGAAGGAGCGTTTTTCTCGCCATATCGGGTCAAATGAATTACCAATGTTCTCATAAAAGGTGAATCCGTATCTTCCTTTCAGACTGGCGACTAAGTCCGCATCTCCGTCGTTGTCATAGTCTACTCCTTGCAAGCTTTCTAGTTTTTTGTTGTCGGTTTCCAGTTTCTTATTGATTTCATCGAAGAAACCCGGTACTAAAGTGAGTGTGCCATTCAGCTGCCGGTAAGATCGATCTTGCTTGAAGAGCTGTAATTGCCTTCCATCTGAAACAACAAGGTCATCCAATCCATCACCGTCGAAGTCTCCCGTGCCCATTTCTAGGGGTTCAGCTAGCCCTCGAGCTACAGATCGTAATGCACCGCTAATGTCTATGATAGTGCCTTTCGACTCATCATCAAATCCGAACTCAGATCGATAGTACTTCATGAGAGAAATATTACCTTGCCAGTCATTCATTATGTAAAGATCTATGCCAGAGTACGATGTTCCAAATTCGTCCCCTACGATTGCTGTTACGTTGGGGGAATTATAGTATGAAACCAGAATCTCTGGTATGGGCCTAGCAGATTCCCATGGCATGTAAAGGATATCCATTACTGCAATTCGGATTTTGGTATATCCTGAATAAGCAGCGTTCAAATCGTTAAAGATTTGTGGATTCAAACTAATGACATCTGTATAATCCGTAAAATAGGGATCTGGAATGAATCCTACTGAGTTATTTTCACCAACAAAGTAAATGTCATTGGGTGTATCATCCCCAATTAGGTA
>JALTMP010000088.1 GCA_027001645.1 Candidatus Heimdallarchaeota archaeon | reverse complement strand
CAGGGCAGTTCTTCTATATTGGCATATCACGCCCAGTTAAACTCGTTCACGTTGTTCCGGGAGTTACTGACTTCATCGGAGCACCATTAACCACCGAAGAGGTTTCAGAAATAACACCAAAGATCGAAGATAACTCCAAGTCACAAATGTACAGCGTTACAAGACCCAGTTCTCCTCGAATCCGAAAGCGAAAACCCCCGAATAAGAAACGAAATACTAAACAGCCAGAATATGGTGAGAATATGGTATCAAACCCATTATCGATAGTTATTCCTAAACCAGCAAAGAAGATGAATCTAGCCGAGGTGATGGCAAAACAATTCCCCCAAGTTGAAATTAAAGAAGTAGAGGAATTGGCCACATATTTATTCATTACTTCCATCACGCCTCAAATTTCGTTTTTTAACGAAAAAAACCTCCCTGCGAGTCTAAAACAGAGTCTAGCCGAGAGATTAGGAATCGAAAAACAATTGAGGCAAAAACTACTGGCTTCTCCAGAATTATCTGTTATTAGAAAACACATTCAGCAAAGATTGCCCAGAATTCGAAAAACCAAGCTTGTTGCTGTTGCCGATTCAAGTATCCCCGAAACTGTGCGCATCAAGGCCAAGCAGTTTGAACAAGAAACGGTTCAATCGTCACTTCAAGCGAGAGGAAAAATTGCAGAGCTCAGTGAGGAGCAGAGAGACAAGTTAATTGGATCACTACCAGCCATTCGTTCGATTGAATCTCTCTTGAACGATCATTTGGAAAAGGCCGAAGAAGCTGCAAGAAAAGCAAAACAATGGTCTGCTAAGAAAAACCAACTTATGGCTGAATATCAAGAAACCACTCTCTACTCGAGGAAAAAGGAAGTTTTCAAGCAGATGCGAAAAATGGAACAACTAGAAGAAGCATCAACAAGTAAAGCCAAGAAACATGTGGAAACTGCGAAAACACTCAAAGCGAGGCGAAGCGAGATCAAAACAATTGCCGAAGACGCGCTAAAAGGCATTCAGGAAAGCCATACGGTTAGAACTACGATAATAAAATTCCCCGTAACTAGACTAACTCTAAGCATAAAGGCGCATCCTAAGCTTGAACCCATGGCTTTTTGGCTAACTGCTACGAATGAGCTCCTAATGCCTTGCTTCAAATGCCTTCAACAAGGGCTCCCTCTTGCTGAAAGCATTCAAGAAAACGTAGTTGACTGCGACAAATGTGGCACTCCCATTTGTCCGGCTCACCAGAAAGCAGAACAAACCATGCTTAAGAAAAACCTTATCGTGTGCAGCCCAAATTGTGGCTCTGAAAAAGAGTAGGAGAACAAGGGATGAGGGGGAGGAAAAGGGGAGAGAGGGAATTCCCTTTATTTTTTCTTTGGAAGAATTTTTCGCACAAGCCATTTCACGGGATCGTAGTAGCGATCAGCCACTCGTTCCTTAAGCGCAATAATGGCCTCATCGGTAATAGGGATCTCTTCAGGACAAACTTCAGTACAGCACTTGGTAATGTTACAAAGCCCTATGCTGAAATCCTCTTTAATTGCAGGAATGCGATCCGCCGTGTCTAGAGGATGCATTTCTAGACTTGCTAATCGAACAAAGAATCGGGGACCAGCATACACTGCTTTCATGTCATGGATTCGAA
>JALTMP010000087.1 GCA_027001645.1 Candidatus Heimdallarchaeota archaeon | reverse complement strand
GTGCGTCATTAGTATAGATGCATAATCGCGTACTTACCAATCACTATTTTTATTTCTCAATCAAAGAATTGGGCTTAGTGTATTGTCGTCATCATGATCCACCAATCAAGATGAAAGAGATTAAGCGCAAAGGTGGCTTTCACAAACAAGACAAATTCAAATGCCCAGAATGTGGCAAAGTAAAAATGAAAAAAAAGAAGCGGAGAGATTAATATTGGACCCAACAGCTTGGTATCAAGAAATTCATTTTGGAATTGGAAAGCAAAAACTATGGTTTAATGCCCAACTTCCCCTAGAACATCCTCCCTGCCATCATATTGAAAGATTATATTGCAGCTGGGCGGAAAAACTTAGTCCAGACGATTGCATAAACAAGATTGAATGTATTCTACTTGAGCACAAACACATCTTTGGAGCAATTGGAATAAAAGTACAAGATCTCGAGACTCTTGATCGCGAGATCAGAGAGCGTCAAGATGAAGCCAAGAAGTTAGGGGCAAAATTTCCCAAGGAACCCTGATTTCTGCAATATCACGTATATCGGATCTTTTATGATGCGCTTGGTGTCTAAACCTCTTCCAAAAACTATGCAAAACTAATGTGGCGCATTTTGAAACCAAGCCATATACTAAGGCTCTTTCTTTTCCATAAGGCTTAACAACTTGCTTCTGCTAAAGAAGCAAGAATATGCAGTTTTGTAGGTTTTTGAAAGTCTTTTATCATGCAGAATTGGTTTTAAATTCTTTTCCGTTAAATGATGTAAGCTGGGAACCTATGAATCTTTCTGGTCTTTGAATATCACTTTTTTAGTGCTTTAGGGAATCCCGGTGAAACTCCTCTCGGCAAAAAATTCTTATATTGAACCAAATAACTTAAATAAGCATTTCGGTAACTTATGATTGGCGGGTCTAGTCTTCAATGGGGTCAATTGCAACCTCTTAGACCAAATGCCAAATCTCTGGAGGATTAAAATGAGCAATCAAAAGAAGCCCAAATTAGAGGAGCTACCACGCTGCCCTGATTGTGGGGGAAATCAATTCGTTACTGACCCATCTCGCGGGGAGATCATTTGCATGAATTGTGGTGCAGTGATTGAGGAGCACATGATCGATGATGGGCCTGAGTGGAGAGCTTTCACTAACGAAGAAAAAGGCAGAAGAGCCAGAGTAGGGTCGCCAAGTACCCTCAGTCTTCATGATAAAGGACTTAGCACTGAAATCGGATGGGAAGATAGGGATGTTTATGGCAAGCGATTATCGCCACAGCAAAAAGCTACAATGTATCGCTTGAAACGCTGGCACACCCGTTCTCGCGTTTCCTCTTCAATGGACAGAAATCTTGTCTTGGCAATGAGCGAGCTCGATCGCCTGTCCTCACAGCTCGGCTTATCGCGAAACGTAAAGGAGACAGCAGCACTAATCTATCGTTCAGCTATTGAGCGGCAATTAATCAAAGGGAGAAGCATCGAAGCCATGATTGCAGCAGCAGTGTATGCTGCAGCTCGGCTAAGACGTGTCCCTCGAACAATCGACGAGATTGCTAATAACTCCCGTGTTTCGCGAAAAGAACTTGGTCGATCGTATCGTTTACTTGTAACTGAGTTACAGCTCAAAATCCCACCGCCCAATCCTGTTGA
>JALTMP010000086.1 GCA_027001645.1 Candidatus Heimdallarchaeota archaeon | reverse complement strand
ATCATTACCCAAATCAGCTTTCTGGGGGTCAAGCCCAACGAGTTGCTGTCGCCCGCGCACTAATGACACGTCCTGCGATAATTCTTGGAGACGAACCTACTGGCGATCTGGACACAACTACCAGCCTTGATATTATGTCTCTTTTTAGACGTATCAACAGGCAAAACAACCAAACCCTACTCATCGTAACTCATTCAAGAATGATCGCAGAACAATGCGATCGAATTGTACACATAGAGGACGGAAAAATCATCAAAGAAGAGCAAGTCAAAGTTACAAAGGAGGAGACGGCATAATGACACAGACATCCAAAGTTCACTATTATTTTAGCTCATACGTTAACCTACTTCGTGAATTTGAGCTAAAACGTCATGAGAAGAAAATAGAAAAGGCCCTAAAAAAGAGACTTGGTTTATCATACAAGTTTCAAGCTCCTATTCGTTTAGTTCAAAGACTATTGCGAAAGAACAACAACACCTCTCTTCTTACAGTTACAGAGATGAATACGTTTATGGTTGCTCACGTCATGCTTCCAGAAGCAAAAGTTGATTCCAAGAGAAAGAGAACAAAAATTGAGCGTAAAATGTTAGATCTCCACTTCGAATACGCTAAGAGAGAAATCGAGTACATTCGCCGCAAGGCTCTTCATTCGCCCGAATTAAAAGAGTTCTATGCTATCTTGCAATCAAGCCTTTCAAGTCTGGATCCAGAAAAAAGAAGCAATCTGATCAAACAAACAAAACACGATCTCGAAGCATCACTAAAGCACACAGTCGCCATGATGGAAACACTCATCAAAAGCGTCTGGCTTTCCCTCTGGGACTTTTCTGGAACAAAACAGGATCGAATAGTCCTTAGTAACATTGTAATTGAACGAACCTCACTTGTTTCTGATCAACACGAAGATCTTTCGATCATCATTGACGAATTAATCCTCGCGCTCTTTTCAAATTACTATATCGCTTCAATCGAGGAGCTAGTCTCTGAACTCATTGATCCACTGAGAATTCTAGATGAGCAAACACCAAACGATCTCTTTCTCCTTATTCCTCCCGGGCAAGAAAAAGAAGTACTAACGCTTCTTCGATCACTGTTTGGTAAGCTTTCTAGCACCTCTGAGTATATTCTTCAAGCGAAGAGACAAATTCGAAGGCTTATGCAGATTGAGGAAGAGATAAAAACAGAACTCAAAATTCTCGGCCTAGATAGCACTGACAACCCTCTATCCTCCATAATCGTTCCCCGTGAGCGACTAGAATCGTTGTTGGAAACCATCGACGAGTTAGAATCCCATTCTGAGAATCTCCGCCAAAAATATGTTGAAATTTCTCAAATACGCCACGACCAAGTAGTCGCAAAAGGAACCTCTGAACACCTATACTCCCTAGCTCAAGCCATTGCACAGTATCTTCCAGCAATAGAATCGCTGAGAATCTGGGTCGAACAATTCTCCGATATTGCCTTCATGACAACGATGTCTGGAAACATCTATGAGGAAATTGAAAAATCTGGTGCGATAGAAGAATACCTTCTCTATGGGCTAGGCTTATTCAAGACTTATCGCTTATACTCTGGTATCGTGCACGCGTTAAGAGGAGTTAGTCTTGGTATTAAGAGTGGAGAGTTTCTCGGCATAATGGGGCCTTCA
>JALTMP010000085.1 GCA_027001645.1 Candidatus Heimdallarchaeota archaeon | reverse complement strand
TCGCACTTGTGGGTTATTAGAAAGTCCCCTGCGTTTTTTAGCGCTCCGCTTGCTAGTGCTAGTTTGACTCCCATAATGTTCATTATGTGTTTTGCACGGTATGGTTAAGTATTATTTGTTTTTCAATGGTTGTGTGGACGTAGAGCAGGATGACGATGTAGCATCTTTGAATTCTGGGGTTTTCACTTTTGATTCTGCTTTCCGCGCTTTTTTGGCTATGGAAGAAGAGTTAGGTCTTTTTAGCCTTGAACTCCAAGGTGTACGAATCTGGGAAAAGGTTCGGCAAGTCGTTTTTGATCTTATCATTCAAGAATTGGGGCTAATTAGAACCTGGCATAAACAACGCAGGCTTTCTTTTCTCACGGCCTTCTTTTTTGTAGCAAAATCATTTTTGATGTTTTGGAAGAACCCTTTTTTGATCGGGAGAACCACGGTTCTTTGTTATGGTGGGGCGAGACGGAACAAATTAGAGGATGGTAAGTGGTGGAATATTTTCTTTGACCCGTTGTTTGAAGAATGGAGCGTTTCGCACGTTGTTCTTGAAGATCCCTTCGATTTTAAACACTTTGTGCCGACCAAATCAAAACATGTTCGCTATATGGATTTCTTGGTTGTCTTGCGAAACCTAAAAATTGCCCTTGGACTATCGAAGGTTAGTTTTTCTCCCCAAGAAGAGGCAATAATCAAAGAGATCGAAAGTCACATTGAGCGCGTTTTTGGGCTTAGATTGACTCTGCGAGAATATTTCAAGAAGGTTCTTGAACAGAGAAAGGCGTCTCTTCCGCTTATTTCTAGACTCTTGAAGCGGACACGGCCGAAGCTTATTCTGCTCTTGGATTCCAGCTCGAGAACAACTTTTATCGAGGCAGCCAGACATTTGGAAATTCCTGTTGTAGAACTGCAGCACGGTGTTATCACGAAATATCATTTGGGATATAACTTTCCTCCTCCCAGAAGAGTTCATTCAACATTCCCTGATTATTTACTCGTATTTGGTGATTATTGGAGGAAGGTTGCTCATTATCCGATCCCGTCTGCTCATGTAATCAGTGTTGGCTATCCTTTTTTTGAAAAGAATTTAGAGAAATATCAGGGTGTGGAAAAGCAAGATCTGATTGTGTTTATTTCTCAAGGAACAATCGGACACTTACTTTCAAAATTTGCTGCTGAATTGTCGCAAGTTAAGGGTCTTGGGTACAAAATTGTGTATAAGCTACATCCTGGTGAAATCGGGACATGGAAAAATGATTATCCTTGGCTTGTCTCTTCTGGAATTCGCGTGATTGACGATTTAACAGTAAGTCTGTATGACTTGTTTTCTGTTGCCAAGATTCAGGTTGGGGTCTATTCAACGGGATTGTTTGAAGGACTTGGATTCGACCTATTCACTGTTCTCTATAAAGCTCCAGGAATTGAATATCTCTCTGACTTGATTGATTCAGGGGTTGTCAGAGTTGTTTCTGATGTGAAGGGGATGCTTGAAGCATTGCAAGAGTATCAATCTAGAACACCTAAAGAAATGTCCAAATTGTTTTTTAAGCCTAATAGTATTCACAACACGATTCTTTCACTCAATAAAATTTTGTCGGAACACTAGCATGGTTTCTTCTTGCCTCTATTTTTTCGAGAATCATTCGTTGGTAATATTA
>JALTMP010000084.1 GCA_027001645.1 Candidatus Heimdallarchaeota archaeon | reverse complement strand
GTGGAAATATTAGTCAGCTATTAACTAGGTGGACTATGTGGCGGCAAATCAGGAAAATAACTCGAAGAACATTGTCAAAAAGACGTATTCTAGAATCACGAATTCCCTTGGGTGGAAGATCACTCTTTTCATCATTCTGTTTTCCCTCATACCAACGGTTGCGTCCAGCGGGGTCATTTCAGGAATACAGATTAATCAAAGGCAGGAAGAAATCGAAAACGACGCGCTAGCTTTGAGTGAATATATCAATCAAGAATTTACGGCAGTCCTAGAGAGTTATAAGAGCCATGTGCTCCTTGCAGCAACCCTCGAGGAATCTGTAAGATTAATGCTGGCCCTCCAAGAGGACAATTTTACCCAATATAAGAATCAGTGGCCCACAGAGGATTTGACAAATGGTTCGTTGTATGTTAACTTCTTTAGGGATAATCCAGAATTGCAAGAAACCTATGATTCGGTCCTGGATGTATTTTCCGTAATGAGCAGAGAAAATGATGAAATTGACCTAATCAGAATTTTTGCCCCTGATGGGAATATGGTTGTTGGATCTAATAATGGCAGTGAAATTCTAAGCGATTACCGAGGAGATAAGATTTGGCATAAGAGAATGAGCGACATAACATTAGTTAAACCTAACGAGACTTATTTCTCAGCAATTAACATCGCGCGTTTCACTCAATCAGGGGCATTAAGAGTAATGCATCCAATTGATGTTGATTCAAAAAGACTTGGATTTGCCATCATAAACTATAACCTAAAAGGATTATCGAAAACGCTGTTAGGGACGGGGATTCAAGCAGCTCAAGGGGAGGAGTTTTCCCCACTCATAATTGATGCAAATTATGAAAACGCAGAGGGAAAAAGGCTCGGTCCAGTCATTATTCAGAGTCCCAGATATAGGACCTTAGAATTTAATGAAGAAGAATCAGGGGTCGTCCTAGGGAAAGCATCTTTAGAAGAGCAGGGTCGAAGTGAGATAACCATTGCAGGAAAAAAGACAACTTTCTTCTATGTGAGAAATTCATTCCTCGAAGACTTGCCAATTCAGCGTGAAATATATATTGGATTAGAAGTCCCGACATCAGCACTCGCACCGAATTATAACCCAACAATACTAACACTTAGCATTGTAATCGCGTTGACAGTTCTTGCAGGTTTGTTGTTTGGGCGAGGGTACTCGCTTACACTCACAAGAACACTCAGCAAGCTAAAGGATACAACCAGTGAAATCGTTCAAGGAAATTTGACCGCCCCAATGGATGAAAGACTTCTTGAAAGAAAAGACGAACTTGGAGAGATAGCTCGTCTGTTCGACCAGACTAGAACCTCCATCATAAGCCTACTTCGACCTACCATTTCAACAACGGAGCAAGTTAGTGGGTACATGGAACAACTCTTTCTAGCTTCGTCAGAAGTCTTGAAGCAAAACTCTGAGTTGGGTACCACTTTCCAAGAAATCGCTCGAAGTGTAGGAGATCAAGCAGAATTAAACAACCAAGTTCTGGCACTAATTACCCAGCACAACGAGGTTGTCGATCAGATGATGTTTGAAATCCAAAATACTCTCGAAGTGTTGAGAGATACCATTGAAGAAACAACCTTCATCGCATTGAACGCTCAAATCGAAGCGGCAAGAGCGGGTGCAGTGGGGAGAGGATTCATGGTGGTAGCCTCAAGTATTCGAGACTTGGCAACCAAAGGAAAAGAAAGGCTAAAAGAAATCGACCAGAAAATCTCGGTCATCCAAGATACCGTCAAGAACTCTGTCGATCAGGTCATTATTAATACTGAATCACTGAGCGCTTCTGCAGAAGAAATTGCGGCAATCAGCGAAGAATCAGTTGCAGGGATTACGGAACAGATAGGAATTCTTAAGGAAATGACGATCCTAATTCGAAGCCTTAACAACATGACACGAGACTTGAAGCAAGAAGCGAACAAGTTTTCCATTGGAAACGGGGAAGGGAAAAACTAGAAAAGTGGTGAAAACAAATGGCAAAAACAGCAGTAATTGTTGAGGACTCAAAAATTGCAGCATTAGCAATTAAAAGAGCCCTGGAAAATCTGGAATACAACGTGGTCTCCATCGTTGAGAATGGAGAAGAAGCAGTAGCAAAATGTCGGGAATTATCTCCCGATCTGATAACAATGGACTTGAACATGCCGAAAATGAATGGCATCGACGCAACACAACAACTTCTTTCTTCGAATGCAGCCCTGAATATCCTAGTAATCACGGAAAGACAGCTCACAGATCAGGAAAGGGCTCAACTAAATGGTGTTCTAGAGATCGTAATGAAACCAGTGACCGAAGAAAAAATCCGGCTAGCGTTAGAAAACGCCAGAATCTGAGCAAGAACTGTGGTGTGTGTTCATGGCTATCCAATCAAGGGAGATCAACGAAGAAGGCATATACTCACTTTGCTTCAACATCAGTAAAACCAAACCTTTGCTCGCAGTCAAAGCGGATATGATTGAGGAGCTCCACCGTATCTCTCTTTCAGAGGTATTCCCTATTCCAAGATCACTACCTCCCCTTGTTGGAATTACTCTCATCAGAAATGAAACGATACCCGTCATTGACTTGACACAGCTCATCACAGGAATTCCTAACCCTCACTTAGACTTAGAAGCCAAGAACACACACCAGGCTAAGATCCCCCTAATCATAACAGAATATGAATCAGCAAAAATTGGATTCGTTGTATACGAGGTTCACAATTACGAAACCGGCTTCATTCAACAACTGGGAGAAGAGAAAGAGCATCCTTTCAAACTCAACGAAAAAACAGAATACACATTTGAAGCCCCAATTCAAGGAATTTTTTCCTTAGAAAAACCTAAACGGACATCTGCGACAACAAAGCAAAAAACAACAGAACCAACAGATGATAAAAAAGACGAGGAAAACCAGCAGATCTGGTTTCTTGACTTAAAGAAGTTGCTAGAAAACCTAAATGAGACCAAACCACAAGAAAAAGGCGGAGCAAAAAGAAAGTCGGGCCCAAGTAGCAAAACAAAAATCGCGAAGGAAAAAAGAAGAGTAGCAACCACTCCACAGGAATACGATTTTTCAAGTGATGATTTCGATTTAGATCAATTTACACTTCCAGATAGCGACTAAAAACGAACTAAAACGTGATTGCATGTTTCGAAGCCAAGCCATTAAGCATTCACTAAATGACAAATCGCAGAGAAGTGGGATTCCGATACAATCAGGAGAAGAAAATCTCCTCTTAGCCAAAATCGAAGGAATGCAAATATTTCTAGCCTTTGATCTGAAACAAGTAATCACTTTGAAAAAGAATGCTGTTTTCCATAAACTACCTTCAGCAGTTGATTATTTCTTAGGACTCGCTCACGTAGGTATTCGATCGATTCCTGTGATCGATATTAAGAAATTTTTTGTCTGGCTTGAGGAGAAGGAGCCTCTTAGAAAATCAGAGTACTACACAGAATTATTCCAACAAGAAGACAATAGGAGAATAGACGAAACGGAAGAGAAGAGAAGGAATGCCTTAGACGCTGGTGGAAAAAAGACGGTTCGAGAATACAAGTATGTGTTGGTAGAGTTTGAAGACACCCCGTATCTATTGACGGGATTAGAAATAATGGGGATAATTGACAGCTCCGCAGTAATGATTCGAGAAGACAAATTGATGTTCCAAAGAGAGGGGCTCTTCAGTCAATTATTCGTTATCTCAAGCTGGGAAAACCGGGAGAATCTAATTGCATTAAGCTTCAACTCATCTCAGATTAATGAAATGATTAGAAACGAGATTATTGAGGACAGTACAGCGAAAATCAGGATATCTTCACCAATCAAGAAACAATCGATTGGAAGTATAAAATTGGAAGACCCTGACAAAGAAAGTATCGAGCGATTTTTCACACAAGCAGAATTCAGAAAATCTCCAACAAGAAAAGATGTACTGCATCAAGATCAGAACTTATTTATCTTTTTCAGAATTCAAAATTTTAAATTTGCGATAAAATTAGAGAATGTAATTTCATTAATAAAAAGAGGGAGGCTCCAAAGGAATATCGCACTAAATCATCCCTTCATTAGGGGAATCGTGTTTACTAACAATTCAAACATATTCGTAATTGATTCGGAAATTCTCATATCACCCAAGTCAGTCCAGAAAGAACAAGACTTTGAAAAATCAGTTGAGATTATCGGACAAATTATAGTTCTCACTAATAATTCTGATGAAAGCCATTTAGGCGTAATTGTAGATGAAGTTCTAAAGATAGGTCATTTGGAACCGAGAGCAAAACAGCAGGAGGTATTTCCTTTTGCTTCCAAGACAAGTGAGAGCTATATTTCAGGCGTCTACTGGGAAAAAAAGGAGCCTATCTATATTCTCAATTTTGACATGCTGAGTAAACAGATAGCGGGGAGAAAACTTCCAGTTTGGAGCTTCCCCCTCGACACTCCATTTGCCATTGATGATTCGAATCGCGTAGAAAAAGAAATTGTTTCACGAAAAGATGACGGAATTTTCCTTCCAGAACCCGAAACAGAACTCTTTGCGTGGTTTAAGCGGGAAAGACATGAATTTGGTATCCCAATTAAGAACATTGTTTATTTTTGGCATAGCCCCCCCATTGCGGGTAGTATATCAGAAGCCAAAACGAATCCAGCGCTAGTATTCAATGGAAAGATAACACCGATTTTCAGACTTGAAGACATCTTCCCACTAGGAGAGGAAGAATCCCGGGATATTGGAGCAAGATCGGTTATAATTTTCGAAAATAATGATCCTGAAGTACAATCCAATGTGGTACAATACTTTGGAATATTGATCAATGAAGAAATTTCCATTGGAGGACCTCCCCCGATTTCCCCTCTCATGGATTCGGCAGTCTCAACATTTGTGCCCGACTTATTTGAAACGTTTTCTGTCGTTGGAATTAGGCATTGTGAAACAATGACAGCAGAATCAAATCATTTCGTTGGAATAATAAATGAGAATTGGTTAAGGAAGGAAGTTCTAAGAAAAATCGGAAAAGATTTCAAAACGGCGGATCAAGAAACAGTCTTAAAGAAATTCAGATCCTTGGATCCCGTAAATAACTATTACTTCTCTTGGTTGTTCGAAACAGAAGTTGAAATGCAACACATGCTTCTATTCGAGTTAGGAGACGACGTCATTGGTGCGTTAGAAGCCTCCCATATTACAGAGTACGTGGGGACAGAGAAAAGATTTGGGACGATCACTGAATCTCCTGGTAAGGAAAAGATACTAGAAAACTTGTTTGAGCCGTTTGCAACTATGACTGAAGTAGAGGTCAGTCCAAAAGATAAGGACTACGTCTTAATCACAGAAGGCAAGAAAGAAAGAATAATCGGGCTACCCAAGTTGCTAGGGATAGAAACGTTCAACAAAAAAGATCTGAAAGCCGTAAAGAGCATAATGGGTAAGATTAGTGATAAGAAACTCACCGGCTCTTCTAATCTAGCAATTATTGCCAGAAACAAAGAATGGCTTGAAAAGAACCAGCGAATTATTGAAGGAGTTATTCTGCCTTCACAGAAGTTTTCCTTCTCAATTGGGTTAGAAGGAAAGATCATAGTCGTGTTCAAAATGAGTGAGATCCTCTCTCGCTCATCAAATAGACAACCAAAAAATGAGGAGGCTAAAAATGGCAAGAGTAGTGATATGTGACGACTCAGAGTATCTGAGGTTAACAATTAGAGAAGTGGTCAGCCACATGGGACATGAGGTTGTAGGAGAAGCTAGCAATGGGGAAGAAGCAATTCAGCTTTTTACCCAGCTACAGCCAGATCTAATCACAATGGATGTGATTATGCCTAAAATGAATGGGCTACAAGCCCTAATGGAAATCCTTCAGATTGATAGCAATGCTAGGGTGCTAATCGTAACAGCACTGGCTCATGAACCACTGATTAAACGTGCGCTAGCAATGGGAGCAATGGGTTTTGTTACAAAACCATTTACTAGCGAAGAGCTCATGAGAGGAATTAACTCTGTAATCTAGATGCCATAATAAGCAGGAGAATAGCGAAGATGTCAGGAAATGAAGATGAGTTTGTATCAGTACTTAACAAGGAACTAACAGAATATTCGGAAGCGTTAGAAAAACTAGCATTGAATATAGGTAGTGACAACACGAACGAATCCATCACAGAGATTAAGCGAATTCTCCATGCTGTTAAGGGCGTGTTCGGGATAATCGGGGAGCACTATGAAGAGTTAAGAGTATTATCACATAAACTCGAAGATCTTGTTGAAGAGAAAAAGAATAAAGAGGAAATAACTCCAATCATCCTTTCCTTTTCTGACAATTTGTCTCATGTTGCGAAAAGAGTGAAGGAAAACAACATGCTTGAAATAAGCTATGACGACTTATTTCAAGAAGTAAAGGAATCCTTAGGCATCAGAGTCAAACTTGACCAAGTATTCGAGGTTCGTGTCAAGATAACCCAATCATCAAACATGAAAAACTCGCGGCTACTTACAGTTTTGAATCAGCTTCAGCGTTTATCATCAGTGGAGCAAACAATACCATCGAAGGAGGAATTACTTGGTGAAAATGAATTCGACGAGCTTTACTGTGTAATTCGAACACTCGAGGATAGAGAAAAACTTGCATCTGTTCTATCTAAAATTCCCGAACTCGAAACTTTCGCGATTCTCGCAAAAGCATTAGAAGTTGATCCCGACAAGCAAGCAAAAGAACAGATTGTTCCTTTTGCAAAAGACAAAATCGAAGTTTCATTGACCAAACTTGACCAAATAATCTCTCTGTTAGAAGAACTTATTCTAACGGAGAACATTTTCTCCAAGATTGACTACTCGACACTAACAAGCGATGAAATCGATGTTCTTGCAAACTACAGCAAGAACATTTTGGAGATTCAAGACTTGATCTTTGAGGTAAGAAAGCTCCCTGCGGACTTGATTCTATCGAAACTTCCCCGACTTGCCTACGAACTTGCTCAAAAGCAGAATAAGAAGATCCAAGTATTTACTCGTGGAACTAGCATAGGAGTAGATCGAACAATTATTGAAAAACTGATGGATCCCCTTGCAGTCCT
>JALTMP010000083.1:4825-7079 GCA_027001645.1 Candidatus Heimdallarchaeota archaeon | reverse complement strand
TCCTCTCGCTTCCTTTTGTGCGAGCAAATCTTTGAGTTTTTCATAAAGAATTGACAACCATAAAGAATTCTGGTCAACTAGGTAAATGTGTGCGTTACTGATTAGTTCTTCATGGCTTAGCTCTTCATAAAATAGTGGGACGGTGTCATTTGTGCCACAGCCAACATCCATTACGGTGAGCTCGTGTTTCTTGAGGTGATTGGCAAGTACTTTTGATTCCTTGAGAGATAAAAAAGGAAATGAAGAAAACGTCTCTAAAAAGTCAGAATCCAATGGCATATTTCTCCGCTTCGTTTCGAGACCTTTTTGGTTCTTTTAGAACTTGAGCGTCAGACAAGAGTCTTATTGAGAGGAGCAGCTCTTATTCTTCTTCCTCGGAATCTTGAGAGAGAGCAGATTTCAGTCGTTTTTCGAGAAGCGATTTCATTTCTGCAGCACTTGTGATTTTCTTTTTTGCTACTGGCGCTTCTCCATTGTCTCTTTGAACCGCTGGTTTTGGTTTCACAACATCTTCTTCCTCTTCTTCTTCACCTTCATCTCTCATGACTTTAGGCTTAACCGGTTTTAGACCGCCACCACTTTCTTCCCCACCCTCTTGAGATCTCTTTCTTCTTCTTTGAAGGACTTGAGAGAGCTCAGAAAGAACTGCGTTGGGCCCGCTAACGGGTGCCTTTGGTTTTGGCTTTTCATCAGGAGGTGGAGCTTTTTTCAAGGAACCAAGAGCTTCTGCAATTGCAGATTGACTAATCCCCCCAGGACCCGCACCCATCGGAGGTCCGCTAGGACCGGGTCCTCCTCCACCAGGACCACTAGACGGGCCAGATCCTGCGCCTGCCGGTGCTGAAAGATTAGGCGGCGGCGTAGATGCTGGTGGTGCGGTTAGGTTGGGCGGAGCAACTGTTCCGGGTTGCCCAATGCTTGGAGCACTTGGGCCGGGTGCAGCGACAGCTGGTGCTGGAACAGATGGCGTACCCGCACTAGGAGGAGCAGAAATAGCAGGTGGTTTGGGACCAGAAGTCGGCGTTGGGCTCGCCGCAGGCATTGAAGGACCTTTAGGTGCTTGGAGAGCCGCTGCTTGAAATTGAGTAAGGGCTTCAATGATTTCTTCGAAATCTGTTTCTAGAGATGTTACTCTTTCGTTTAGCTGGTTGAGAGTTTTCTCAATTCTTTCACTAATCTGAACTACTCTTGCTCCAAGTTCGCTAATTTTCCTGGATAGTGTTTTGAGCTCGGTTTTGGTTCTTTCTTCATCTATCACGCTATCGATGAACGATTCGACATCAAAGTCCTCATCTCTCACGAGAGTTACCACCTCAGAATGCAAGGATGCCTTCCTTCGCATTGAGCAAAAGGAGTCTACCTTAACACTAATTTAGTTTCTAGCATCTTTCCTTCTTAAGCTTTCTATCAGATTCCAATTGCCAATTATTCTTTCTAATGGCAACTTTTGGAAAACGATGGGAAAATCAAGATCGTCGGGGAATAAGAGGAACTCAACACTGGATCATTATGCAACCATAGAGTAACGTCAATCAATTTAACATACTCTTGTAGTTCATCTCAAAATGGGAACTCTGTTGATCTGAATGTGGGGAATCCAGCTCAAATCAGTGAAGCTAAGTCAAAACTAATTTGAAATACTTTGGATTAAGAAAATGTCTCTCCCTACCAGAATTGTCAGAACATTGATTGAGACTGCTTCTTCTCGTTATGTCAAAATAAAATTCCAATTTGAGACATGCAAGCCTCCAATGAATGAAGATATCCAATGTCCTCAATGTCAATTCTAGCTTTGATCGGAACTTTGCTTCACTACTTTAAGTAAAGGAATAACTCTGCTTACCCGGCTTGCCGAATAACATAAATGCTGTTGGTGAAGAAGGAAGATACATGAGAAAAGTATGCTGGGGAATGAAAAGGGAAGAGAAGAAAAGAAAGAATCAGATTAAGCTTTTGTCACTAGTTTCGGTATCGTCGTCTCCGAGATCCCCTTCGCTTATTCTCTGAATGCATAACTGTGAGAGGAATGTTAGACTCAAATCGATGACCAGTCACGCGGGGAATCTTAGAGCCAATAAGTTTCTCGATTCTTTGAAGCATGTATCTCTCTTTTACTTCGCAAAAAGAAAGTGAAATGCCGGCCTTGCCGGCTCTTGCAGTTCTGCCTATGCGATGAATGTACGTCTCGGCTTCGTCTGGAAGATCAAAGTTAATGACGTGTGAAATGTCATCCACGTCAATTCCCCGGGCTGCA
>JALTMP010000083.1:0-4815 GCA_027001645.1 Candidatus Heimdallarchaeota archaeon | reverse complement strand
GCAATATCAGTAGCGACCAAAATATTTACGCGTCCTGATTTAAACTTCGCAAGAGCTTTTTCTCGAAAGGCTTGAGACTTATTTCCATGTATTGCATCAACTCTAAATCTTGCTTGCTGAAGCCTCTGAGCTAACCTATCGGCCCCACGCTTTGTTCTTGAAAAGACCAGAACTTTCTGCATTTCTGGACTAGAAAGAAGCTCCTTCAAAAGAGCGAGTTTGTAGGATTTTTCAACAAAGTAAACAGAAGACGTCACAGTATCAACTGGAGACGACTTGTTGTTGAGCCCAATCTTCACAGGATTCTTCATTAATTTATCAGCAAGCTTTTCGATTTCTCGCGGCATGGTGGCAGAGAATAAGAGTGCTTGCACAGAGTTAGGCATGTAGGAGATGATTTTTTCAATATCTCCGATGAAGCCCATGTCTAGCATCCTATCTGCCTCATCCAGCACGAAGAATTCTAGCTGGTCCAATTTGACAAATCCTTGGTTGATAAGATCAAGTAGCCTCCCCGGGGTTGCTACTAAAACATCGCCTCCTCTCAGTAACTGCTTTACTTGAGAGTGCTGACGAACGCCTCCATAAATCACTATTCTTCTCATGGATGTGTGCTTTCCGTATGTCGCAAAGCTTTCACCAACTTGAGAAGCCAATTCCCTTGTTGGAGTCAAAACAAGAGCTCGAGGTTTTTTCTTGGCGTTTACTCCCCTAACACCCAATAACTGAATTATGGGGAGAGCAAAGGCTGCGGTTTTCCCAGAACCCGTCTGGGCAGTGGCAATGAGATCATTTCTTTTAAGTACTTCTGGAATGGCGAGTTGCTGTATTTGAGTTGGCTCTTTGTATCCCTCACTTGCAACTGATTTTAATAGTGCTTGATCAAGGTTTAGATCAGCAAAACTCTTTGGAAATTTCTCTTTTACTTGTATTTTTTCTGTGGTTGTTCTAATGTTGTCATCCTCCTCGGATGTTTTCCCCACTTGACACTGGGGTGCTTTCACCCAAGGATCAATTTTCGAAAAAGCCTCCATTATCTTGCTCTGTCCTTCCTTGCCTAAACACGCTAGGATAGCACTTCGTCGTTGAAGACCATCTTCTACTATTGGTGGATTGGCGATAAAAAGAAGAGAGCATTTCACCCCATTCTATTCTTACGGGCCTCCCACCACGGGGTTTCAACCTTACTTTAAGCTCTTGAGTTATAACCCTATTCTTACCCACAAAAAAGCATTTCTGAAAACTGAATCAAAGCTTAGTGACATTTTACGGGTTTTCCGCCATAATCTTCTGGCTTGAATGAGATCCCACAGCTACACCCTCTCTGAGCATTTGGATTGTCCATGATAAACTTTGAATTCATGAGAGATTCCTGGAACTGAATATGGATTCCATGTAAGAAATCCCAATCGGAGTAAAATTTGTTAGGATCAGAGTTACTGGGAAACCTCGGCTCTTGGCTTACAACAATTTCGATTCCGTCTCCAAAATCTATTTTGATATCTTTTTCTTTTTCATCATCAAAATCGAGCTGATAGCTCACCCCGGCACATCCTGTGGGTTCCAAAGTGATCCTAATCTTTTTTCCGCCCGAGTTTTGCAGTAGCTGTATAAACCTAGCTCTGGCTGATTCATAGATGGTTACGCCATGTTTCTTTTTCCAGATCTTGTCATTCTTCAAAGGATCATTAAGTTTTAGTGGAATCACGTGAAATGTTCGGCGATCCGAATATTTAAAGCCACTTTTCGAAGTAGATTCCTAGCAATATTATGTTGATTGAAGGAGACAAATCAGAAACCCCGTTGTTGCTATTAATGCGTCATGTCATCTATTCTCTCAAGTCTCTTAAGTGAAGCTTCCAAGTTAGTAGGCAATCCTCAGGAATAGCTTTGGGGTCGGATTTTGCTCCATTTTCTTTGATCAGTAAAGACTTTGCTACTGCAGAATCTCAGACGACATGCTAGGACAACTTGAGAGATGCTGCAAAGTGGTCGTACTCTTCGAAAATGCCGAATTCATCAGTTTCAAGAGAAGTGATCCATCTTTCGAATGAATCCAATGAAGTTACTCCAAGGTCTTCTCTCAAGAGGTCGTATCTTACCACCTGTGAAATAGGATCTACAACGTTGTCTAAGATAAGAGCAACAATTGCTTGCCATTCTCGTGAGAGGGTTTCCTTGTTCTCAAGTAATTGTCTGAAGAATTCAGTAAATCGATTTCTTATCGGGTTAGAAACCAATAATGCGCCTATCAGATGCACACCGTTGAGAGATAAAACAGAAGCTAGCGATAATTTGCCACTCAAAATCTTGTCATGGACATCAAGCAAATACAAAACAGCGTATCTTAATACATGCCTATATAATCCCTCTGGCTCTTTTCCTCGAACGTCCTTGATTTGGTGAAGATATGTTTTTCTTTCAATTTCGTTCATATTAATGATTTTTAGAGTGTCGGAATGAAGCATTCCTCCAACATGACTAAACAACCAGTTTGACATAAAATAGTACATTTCATTGATCGACAAGTCTAAAACTACATCTGTTTTCTTTTCACCAAAGAAAATATCCTTAAGACCACTTCGATTGTTTTTTCTCCAATAGGTTGCGCTCATTCCAGCGAAAAAATCAAATGCTGGGGGGCCCCATGTGCCGAATAAGTTCATGTAGCGATTTGGTTGTATTCTTAATTTCCTTATGTATTCTATTTTTTCTGCTTCTTTCTTGGCTTGTTTGATTGCATGAAGTTGCTCTGATGACATATGGCTATGATAGTCCATGTAAGTATCGGCAAATAGTAGGATTACGGGCCAATCCATTGAAGTTTTGAAACCAACTTCCCGAAACGTCATCTTGTTTTGTATGTAGACGGCAAGAAAGCCAATTTCGAAGTAGAGGAGCACCACCTTATTATTTTGCACGCCGATTATTTAAATTGGGATATTATTTTCCTTTCTATATGGAAAGGAGCTCCAAAGGAATAGTTTTTGAAATGCGGAAGTAGTTTGACTGCCTTTTTGCGCGAGATCTTTTTTGACCGAAAAAAGTGGCTTTTGATCTTCATTCATTGACAATAATCTTTTTTCTAGAAATTATCGGATAATTTGCCGAATCCTTTGCTCAGAAAGCTTTTATTGATCGGAGAAAGTCGTTTTTCCGAAGTATCATGCCAACATTGCTACTCGTCATTCCAATTTTGACGCTCGTTTTTCTCGGCATTAGTTTTCTTCTCTCACTTAATCTGTTTCTTGTAGAACGAGATTTTTCTGCTCTACACTACTTATTTACTGTCTTTCTGCTTTTCATATGGTTGAGCGAATTTACCTTGTCCCCCTTTCTTCTCGAATGGTATCCTCAAGACGCCGCAAGAATTATTGACATTACCGTAAAACTACAGATCCTTGGCATGTTGGGAGGAATGGGTGCTGCTCTCATGATCGATCAACCGTTTTACAATCGCTATGCGCGCGTTTTTTCGAAGATAAGTATTGGGAGCTTTTCAGGAGCGATCACTTTACTGCTAGCTGACTTCTTTGCTGAGGTTCCGGACTTTTTTACTATTCAAAAGGAAGGAGATAAATACGTTGCCCAATTCAACACGTTATATTCTATACTGACATTCGCAGCAAGTGGTTTTCTTGCCCTAGGATTCGCTGTTGCAATAGGGGCTCACATTAGATCAGAGGAATTAAGCTATTCTGTTAATAAGATACGGCTTTCCTGGGTTGTGGGCATCATAGGCTTCGCGACCCCCAGCATCATAATGCTTTTTGCACTGGCAGATTCTACACCTTCAATCGAACTTGCGAAAATGACATGGATTCTTGGGGTCATTTCGTTTGTCATTTTATTATTCACGCTGTTTTCATTCGAGATGCCTACTCTAAACATATTTGGAGGAATAAGGCCGAAGAAAATGCTCGAAAAAGGATACCTTGGATACATCATTGGTTTTATGACTGAAGAAGGTCCTAAGATGCTTGCTTTTGCCAAGCCCTTCTCTCAAAACGTTTCTGCAGATGAGAGCCAAATCGAGGCATTCGTGATCATGTCAATGTCCATTCTTGGAGGAAACAATCAGGACTGGGAGGGCTCTTATCTTATCCCGTTCCCTTTGGCCAAGGGTTATGAAACAATTGCCATAATGTTCAGCTCCCCAAATCCATCAGCCGAGGACGAAAGGCTGAAAAAAAATACACCGGTGTTCTTTTCACTCATTATTCCTCGAAACTTCACATTAGTACTACACGACCTAGACATTGCACGCAAATATATTGTCAGTCATGCTCAAGAAATATTGATTCACAGGAATGATCCTAAGCAAATCAAAGTGTTGGAAGAGATTGTGCTTAACGTTGCAAGACAAATCCTTGCCTAATATTCGCTACTTACTAGTAAAATACTTCTTGGGTTTGTTGTCTTGAAACTAGTTCAATGTTCCTCAATTTTGAAGAACCCTCAAGATTCTCCAATTCTTAGGTTATCTTCTTCAAAGCCTTATGTTTTCTTCTTCTAGGAAATAACTATCGTTCTGATATTGCCTTATCTTGAAGCAAAAGATTTCCATACTGTTTGCTTCAAGTCAGTCTTGCCAAAAAGACAGAGCGTGAAATAATGCTTGAGAAAACACAACCCTCAATCATTTATCCTGAAGACCTATCAGCGATTCTCAAGATTATGCCTTCTGAGAACGTCGTAATTGTCGATTGTTGCTACAATGAATATGAGTTCTTCAGAGGACACCTACCTAATGCAATTCCCCGAATTGGAAATATGTACGTTAAAACTGGTGACCAGTGTGATCTCGGCTTGTAT
>JALTMP010000082.1 GCA_027001645.1 Candidatus Heimdallarchaeota archaeon | reverse complement strand
GGGAAACCAAACATTGATTGAAAAAGGGGGGTGGATGTCGCCGATTTGGAAGGGGTGCTGACCAATATATTCTGCATATTCGAGTGAAGGCAATAACACATTACAGTAGGCACATTTGATCTCGTAGTAATAGGTGTATGTGAAGAATCTGGTTGCGCTGATTCTTTGGTCTGAACATCTGACGCACGTGAATTTCTTACAGTTATGGCACCACGTTATTCCATTGAAATGCCTTCCTGTTTTGCACACATCGCAAAGGTATTGGCCATGGAAAAGACAGCGGGGAGTTATGCTGTCAAGAAAAATCGTTGCTTGGTTAATGGGGTAACTAGACCGAGTTTCATTGTATTTGAGGCAATAAAAGCAATTGCGGGGTTGCATTTGACTCATAAGTCGAGTCTAGTTGCGGTGCTTATGTGTGTGTTGTGCTATCAGGTTAGAAGGATACTGCTTTTTCTAGATTCTTGTCTATGTTATTGCGAATCCGTATGCAAAAATGAGTGTACTGATGATTAGCCCAGGAATTTTCAAGTTTATGTCATAGGTTGGTTCTTTCTTGATTTCTTTTTCCAGCATTTTCTTGGATGTCTTCTGGAATTCGCCGAAGAAGTGGTTTATTCCCGCGTATCCCCATCGATAATAAAAAATGAAAACTTCGGTGAATCCCCAGTAAAACAAAAAGTACCCTGAGAAAAGAACTTCAAGTGTGTACGCTTTGAATGCGGCCACTACAATGATGAAACCCATCACGAACAGAGCGATTTCTCTGGAATCGGGCGTTAGTAAGTAAGTGATGATCTCTCTTCGTGATGGTACCCAGATATTTACTTCCATGCGTGGTGTTGCCTGTTTGGCTCGCTTGGCTTGCTGGATCTGGGCTGGTTGTGATTGTGTTTGGAGTTTTTTCATGAGAGCTCTTCTTATCGTGCTATCTGATATTGGGTTTACGAGTTTAATGAGAAAAGCAAGAATCGCCACGCTTGTCAAGTATGCTATGGTGAGTCCAATCTTTATTTTGATACTTTCAGAAAGGTTCCTTAAGCCGTCTATAATGAAGAGAAGCAAAAGCATGCCGGATATTTGCTTCACTATTGACACAATATCATGCATGTTCGGACACTAATATCATTTATCTATTTCTTGCTTGTCTGGCCCAAGCACCTCGTTCTGGCATTGTTGGTCGTTCTTATGGGTTCTTAGTACATGTCTGCGAGGAGTTTTTTGAGTGTGTTTTTGATTCCTCTGTACTGACTTTCTCCTTGTGGTGTTAGATACACCACTTTTCTAGGGGATCCTTTAAAGAACTCAGTTTTCTGTTCAATGAACCCCATGCGTATTAGTGCGGAGAGATGTGTGTCAAAATTACCCCAAGGAACCCCTAGGATTTGCCTTACGTCTGATGCAGGAAGTCGGGCATGGTGAGTGAGGATTTTGAGTATTCCTAACTTGACAGGATGAAATGTCTTTTTGTAAGAGATTAGCTCTGGTGGGATAATCTCTCCTTCATCTATTGATTCTACCTCCGAGTCCCTTCCCGTATCTGTCTTTGCTTCGGTAAGTGCTTCAGTATGCTGAAGGAAGAGCTCATCTAGTAGCTTGTAGAGGGCTTCCTTGTGTTTGTCGGACAGTTTCCGCCTATCATTCAGTATGTTTCTCCAAAGGTTAATTTTTGTTTGTAACGCTTCAATGAGAAGTTCTAGTTTTTGCACAGCTGTGTATGACGCTCCTTTGATAACGTAGCAAAAATAGATGTTTTGAATGTGCCTCATTAATAGAGTGTATTCTCCGATTCTAAGTCTTTCTACGATTTCCTCTTTTTTGAAAACATATTTTGCAAATTTATCTAGAATATTAAGAAATCCTCCTAAGAGATCGCTTTCAATTGGTGGGTCCGTTGAAAATTTCCTTTGGAGTATGACCTCACCTGTGTCCTCCGCAATGATAAATGCGATTGGTTTCTCTTCTGGAATCTCTTGGGCAAGTATTGGGTTTCTAATATTTGCAGTTTCGGATAGTTTGTCAATTCTTGCTAGTTTTATTCGCTCTGCGATTGGAAGCGGGGTTGCTGTTTCTGCAACTCTGGCTTGTGCGTTAAGCAATTCGTCGAGTTCTTGCGAAACTTTTATAGAGAGATTCCGTAATCCTTTTTCTTCAGCCATTTGTTGTGCGAGTGAAAGAATGTTTTTTGCCTGATCTAGTTCCAGATTTACGATGTGTAGTTGTGCTTGTATGAGATATGCTTGTATGAGGTAGAACGCGGATCCTTGGGCTATTGCAAATTCTTGAAGCTTTGTGGTCCATCTTTCGATTTCTTCGAGGACTTCTTCGTTGTTGTAATTAATATATTCTTGAAAAAGCATTTCACAAAGGTTGAATATCGCAAGCAGGTGTAGCCCTATTTCACTTACCTCTTGTGATGCAATGGTTTGCAGTATCTTGAATGCTTCTGCTTGATTAACCATTCTTGTGCTTGCTTTGAGAAATAGTGCTTTAGCAAGAAAGAATCTCTGTGAAACGATGGGGTCAGAGGATTCCTTGGTGATCTGGCTTAGTTGTTCGATTAGTTCAACCGTTTCTGTCTCTCTTCCAAAATCGATCTCGAGGACAACGAGGTTGTGAAGAACAAGTGAGGTTGAAATGATATCCTTGATTTTTTTTGCTAAACCTAATGCCTTTTGAAAGAATGCCTTTGCGTCTTGGTAGTTATTTTGAGCGTGGTATATCAACCCAACATTGTTTAATGTCCATATCCTTAATCTGTTGGCCGCTGTGTTCTGTTTAAGTGAGGAAGAAAAGGCTTCAAGTGCGCTTTCTAGTTCTCCTCTGTAATAATAAAGTGTTCCTAAACTATTTAGCGTGTATGCATATGCGATGCTGTGTTGCATCGTTTCAAGGTTCTTGACATTTTGGTTAAGGTAAGTGATTGCCTTTGAATAATCACCTTTTGATGTTAGAACCGCTCCTATGCTTTGAAGGGTTCTAACGATTCCAGGCATAAACTGGAGAGTTTCCCATTCCTGGTGTGCTTGCTGAAAGTAACTTGTCGCATCAGTTAGATTTCCTTTTTTCCAATAAGCGGTAGCCAACATCTCACATGCTCGAGCTATTCCCTCATGGTGCTCGATTGTTAAATATTGTTTTGAACTTTCCTTCAAGAAAGAGATCGCTTCAGAGAAATTGCTTTTTCCGATTTCTAAAACTCCATTCAAGAAATTTTGGTGTGCTTTGAGAAGGATATTTTTTGGAGGAAGTAGTTTTTCTTGCTTCATTTCCTTTTTGGCCCGCTTTGAGAATTGGTTATAGATTTGTTCAGCAGTTCTTAACTGGTTTTGTCTAATTAGGCTAGCCATTAGGAACCAAGCTGCGAGGAAGGAGTTCTCCACATCTTTTGTCTTTGTTATCATTCTCCTTAGCTCGGTTGCTTGCTTTATGATTGCATCAAACTCTTCCATTATAAACTCAACTTGAATTCTTAGAATCTTGATTTCATCGTGGTTTTTTTTCTTATTCCCCTCTCTGACAAAATCCTTTAGGAGATTCTTGGCTTCGACAAGTTTTCCCTGTCTAATTTTAGCGCGAACTAGTGAAAGGTTCACGTACTAAAGATGTATAGGAACCCTCATAAACCTTAATAGACGAATTAGGGGGATTCTTTAACGGGTAATCTCTATGAATTCCCTTTTTTAGTTCCAGCCATTGCCATTGCCTGGCTCTCCAGGACCTCCTATAGGTGGTTTGTTTTCATCTATGTTTTCATCAGATTCAACAATTATTCTACTTGCTACGAATAATAGAATTGAACCTACTGTGATAAGAGCAAAGGTTGGATTAAGTAGATTCAAAATTAGAGAATATTTGATGCTTATC
The DNA here is from genome assembly GCA_027001645.1 of Candidatus Heimdallarchaeota archaeon. Lineage (GTDB taxonomy): Archaea > Asgardarchaeota > Heimdallarchaeia > Heimdallarchaeales > JAJRWK01 > JAJRWK01. The sequence continues at coordinate 3,212 of JALTMP010000082.1, read as the reverse complement.
ATGCTTTCACCTTCTTTTCTTTTGTTAATAGGTAAGAAATCTCAAGCATATATAAGATAATCATTTCTCTTTTTTTACGAGTGAATTTTTTCTCACAAAGGCTTGGCTTCTGCGTACTCTGCAATAATTGTTGTCTTCTCTTTGTTTTGGATCTTTATCGGATAATAGAATCTTAATGTTTGTTCTTGGGAGGTCATAACTGGCATTTTCAAGTAGGGATTTGTATATTTGAATTCAAGTCCTTTTTTAGAGCGATTCTTTACGAACTCCTCGTGACTTTTGATCCTTTGAGTGACTATTTTTTTCCCTAAGCCTACCGCCTCATGCAACCTTTGTCTTGCTTCTTGGAGAAGGTTCTCGTCTAACTCTACTCCTATACTATTCCTACCTGCAATTAAGGATGCTAAGCTTGTTGTTCCTGTTCCCAAAAACGGGTCTAAGATTGTATCTTGATATGTTGAAAACATGTTTACCAGTCGATATGCGAGTTGGAAAGGAAACGCTGCACTTCTCATGCGTGAGTTATTTCCTCCGAGGGTTTGGCCTGTGCCTGGAAGGTCTATCCAGATATCTGAGAACCATTGGTTTCTTTCTTCCCAAAAATATGCGCTTTGTTTTCTTTTTTCTCTTTCATTCAAGTTTCTAAATTCTCTTTTTCCATTCTTTCTCAATATTAGGATAAACTCGTGTTCGTGTGTGACATATGCTCCCGGTGGTAACATTCCAGAACCCATGAATTTGGTGGGTGCATTGGATGGTTTTCTCCATATTATCCCGGGAAGCACTTGAAACCCTATTCTGCTTGCTTGTTCTAAGGTCTTCGCATGATTTGGAAATAGTTGAAAGTGTTTTCCTATTGTTCGCGTCGCGTCTCCAATGTTGATGCAAGCTATTCCACCCATTCTTAATATGCGGTAGATCTCTTTCCACACTTTTTCTAGTTCTTTATGCATCAATTCAAAGGCTTGATAACCATTTTCCTTCTGTAAGTATTTCTTGATTTTTGGATTTAGATTTGAAAAGAGATCATCCCACATTTGGATCATGGGGTACGGTGGGGAGGTGACAACCAAGTCTACGCTTTCTGTTTCAAGCATGTCTAAGTTTCTGGAATCTGCCTGAACTAGTGTGTGGATTGTTTGCACGTTCTAAACTATGTGATATGGTATAAAACACATTTTAACACAATCTACCCAAGAGAATTAGATTCTGTATCATTCCACTAGCCATTCTTTTCTATCCATGTTTCTTGAACGTATACCCACTGGATTCCATTAGGCGTTCCTTCGCTTGTTTCAAATACCGCAACGCTTTGTCTTCTTGTCTTAGCCGTTTGACTGGCTTGTATCTCATGATAAGTCATTATGCATAGATCTTTTGTTTTTCTTATGCTCTTGATTTTTTCAACTTTGATTGTTAGAGGCTCTGTTTCTCTTGTGTCATAATTTTGCCACAAAAAATCTATGAGTGTGGGTTTTGTGATGGTTTCTCCATTGGGTGTTATGAGGTGAAAGTCAGGGCTGAGCACTTTTTCGATTCGTGCGAATGTTTCTTCGTTCTTTGTGCATGTGCCGTTAAACCATTCTTGAAAGAAGAGGTGGAGTTCTTGGATTTCTTTTCTGCATTGTTTTTCCATGGGTTCTCACTTATTACATGATTAGATTAGTTCTTCAACCTTTGCTGTGGCTGGTCTCTTGTTCGAATCATATTTAAATGTCTGAGGGTTATTCTGCTACAATGTCTAATATTTCAACCAAGTCACCTTCGCAAGACATGCTTCCTCCACTCGAATTTGGAGAGCGCTTTTCAACACCTCTTGAACGCCTTATTCAAGTGATTGAGATCTCTTTTATTTTTCTGCTTGTTTATTCTCTGATCCTTCTCGTAGACGCGGTCTTTGATCGCTTTGGTTTGTACTCGCCTCTCTCCTCAGTATATTTGGGTCGACCTTCTATCGGGAGCAGTCTCGACGGTGGGAATTTAGAGGCGATCATTCGGGTTACTTTGATTTTTAATCTGCTTCTTTTTGTTTTTAGCTTAGTTTTTGGCATTTGGATTCGTCGAACAAGAGATGGTTGGACCCTTGCTCAGTTAGGCTATACTTTTTCTACGAAGGGGTACGGGTTTTGGAATCTTGTTCGAAAATCCATTGTTCTTGGGTTGCTTGGGATTGTTGTATTTCTGGGATTCATGACCGTGGCTTCAATTGCCATAAATGGTCTCGACCGGGGGCTGTTATTCAATGCTTATACCTATGAGGAGAACGGGGAAGTGATCTTTTTTGATCAAAAGGCCTTGCTTGCAGAGTATTATTTTGGTTTTTTTGAAATGAGTCTGATTTGGCCTGTTTCTGCCGGTTTTTTCTTTTTTGCATATGCATATAATTCGCTTAGGGCTCGTTTCGAAGAGAGTATTGCAAATCTGCTTTCGTCACTCTTTTACGTATTTTACTTGTCGTTTTTCTTTCTAATCTCCTCCTCAGACAAATTGACTCAATTTTTGTCGAGGCTTGTTGATCCCTTTGCGCGTGAGAATTTGATGTTCTGGTCCATGGCTTTTGCCTTATTGTTAGTTGTCTATACTTTTTTCAGTGCCTTTGCAGAGACCCGGTCATTAGTTCTCCCTTTTACTGCAAATCTTGTTTTTAATGCTGGATTGACAGTTATTCGTTCCTGGAACTCGATTCTTCTTGGTTCAGAGAGGGGTTCTGGTTTTTCGTATTGGGTTGTGCTCCTGCCTTCAGTTGTCGTTGTCTTCCTACTAGGAGTCTGGTTTTTCATTGATCGCGATTCGTTTTTCACCCTAAGTATCAGTCTTAGGCATTTGAAGCAAACCTGGTCTGAGATTTCTTTTCGAAGTCTGGGATATCTTGTTCTTTTTGTTCTCTTGTCATTTGTCTTACCAAGCTTTCTCGCCGAAGTCTTAATCTCCCCTGAGAGATGGGGCGGTGATTGGGTAATTCCTGTTATTTTTGGTCTCGAATTGATATTGCTCTTGTTCTTAGCGATTATCGTATTAACTTATGATCCTAACGAAGTTTATGATGTGCTCTTAATTTCCAAAGAGGCGGGGCAGCCTATTGCTAGCCATATTGAACTTTTCCAGACCGACGAAGTGCTGATATCGGGCTTTTTCACTGCTTTGTCAAGTGTTGGGGAAGAATTAGAACACGGTTCTTCTAGGCTCAAAACAGTCCGGTTAGGGGATAAAAC
>JALTMP010000081.1:14728-24317 GCA_027001645.1 Candidatus Heimdallarchaeota archaeon | reverse complement strand
AAGAGCTGTCAGCTACAAACAGAATGGAAAGGCTTTTGATTTAATTATTGCTTATGGAAGCAAAAAATGGACATTCAAAATCGAAGGTCTTCGCCCAGCTCAAGCAAAGTATCTGAAAATATAATCCCCCCCTTCACCGGTGCTATTGATGTTGGAAAAGGAACCACTGCACGTAATTGATAAAGCTCTAAAGGAGCAAACTATTCCTGAATCAAAAGTCGACTTTCTGATTTCTCTTCAAGATCTCCTACGGAAAGTATCTGGGCCTCTTATTGCAATTCACGGCCCATGTCCCGATGGTACGGTCACTGGCTCTCTTCTGCAAGAGATTTTCCAAGAGGCGACAGTTATTCCTCTCGACTACTGGTTTATCAATCACTCTCTTTTGGGACCACTCGCTAACTCGATCCAATGGCTCGCCATTGGAGATCTAAAACCATTGACCCCGTCACACATAAAACAACTTTATGTCGATCATCACCAGTCCTCTATTTCTCAAGTTTTTAATGCTCGCGAAGTCTATTTCAATAGCAGTGGGGCCAGTGCTGCGAGTGTGCTTTTTGATGCAACTAGAGCTAGATTCCGATATCCTCCAGATTTAGAAAAACTAGTTGATCTTACCCGGATTACTGATACCGGAAATCATCCTACCTTACCACCCCTTAGCTCTCCCTGCAATGTAGAAGCATGTAATGATGACGAGCTAGTATGGCTGTTCGAAGACGCTAACTCATCATGCCATACAGCATTTGAAATATTGGACTTAGTAGAGGGATTTAGAAAGAAGGGCATTTATTACTTGGATTCTCCAAAAATCCGATCGAGAATCATAAGCTTAAGAAAAAACAGAAAAATTGCATGGGAAGCTGGCCAGATCGCAGAACCCGCGGACTTCATCATAATTGTTGCTAAGGATCTCCAATTTGACTCCAGGTCTCTGCTGTTGTCAGCTCTTCAAAAAGCAAAAATTGGAGGCGTTTCCATAATTGAGGAGCAATCCGGCCAGTGTCGGTTATCTTTTAGAATTCGCAAGGCCTTTCAAAAGCATGACAAATCATGGGAAAAATATCGAGTTGATTTGCTCGCCTCCTCTTTGAACGGAGGTGGTCACATGACTGCAGCTGGTGCGAAGGCCGATGGCGTTGAATCTGCAATTGACCGTATTCTTGCTTGGGCAAAGTCCTTAGGCATGGGTGTCAGCATTACGGATCTTAGATGAGCATTTTCGTTAATTCTTTGTTTTATCTTGCTTCCATGGACGCTTGATCCATGTTTTCCACGCATTCTTTTGCGCTTCTGTTGCTTCTTTGATTTGTTTTACTTCTATGTTCGGAAGGGGCTCTCCTAGTTTGGCTTCGACTTTATGTAGGACTCCTTCCCGAAGAAGCGTGATTTCTATTTCTTCTCCCGCTCGGTATCTTTTGAGAGTGTCTTGTATGTTATTGTTCTCGAGTCCTATATTATTAAACGCAAGGACTACGTCCCCGGGTGCTAGCCCTGCCATCTGAGCGGGAGAATTGAAGAATACGGTCCGTATTTTGTTGCCTTCAGCTTTAACTCCAAGTCGGGGAACCTTACCTTTTTTGTTTTCAAGTGTTAACCCAACCGTATTGAGTAATTCATAAGGAAGCCCATCTGTTCCCTTTACATATTTCTTAAAGAAATCATTCACATCCACCCCTGTTGCTTGGTAGACTATATCTTGCATTTCGTCTTCTTCGATCCCTCTCCCTTGCTTACCATAGTTTTCCCAGAGGAACCTCATTACCCGATCCATTGATGTTTCATGACTTCTGAGATACATGTCAAGCAGTAAGGTGACAACTCCTCCTTTCAGATAATAACTCATGTAAATATTTGGAGTATTTTCATCTGGTTTGTAAAGCCCAATCCACGCATTGAATGATGCTTCTTCCAACGAGCATAACGTTTTTCCTGGAATCTGCTCATATTGATTAATCTCTTCGGTAATTGTTTTTAGATAAAATGAAACGGGGGAAATCCCTGCTCTGACTGGAATTAAGTTATCATAGTATGAGGTTACTCCTTCCATCACCCATAATAAGTGAGTATACGTTTCCTCCAAATAGTTGTACGGCATGAACGCTTTAGGCTTTATCCTCTTTACTAGCCATGTATGAAAATGCTCATGTGCTTCTAAGCTAAAGAACCTGTGCCCATCTTTTTCTGGAAGAAACTTCAATCTAGGATACATCGATACATTGCTGTTTCGGTGTTCCAACCCCCCTCCACTTTTCTCTGATAGTATTATGAGAAATTCGTACCTTTCATATGGCAACTCTCCATAAAGATCTTGGTTTTCACTTACTATTGCTTTTATTCCGTTTACCATCTTTTCCAAGTCAAAATTACCCCTTCCACCTGCAATTGAAATATTATGGGGCTTTCCATCAACTTCAAATTTTGATCGAATTAGTTCTCCTGCAAGGATTGGGGAGTCAAATGCTTCTTCCAAATCAGAGGCAATTAACTCATTACCTTGGCGTTTCATTCCAGTGCTCACTTTCCAATTGTCTGGCTTCAGGAGTGAAATTCTAACCTTGTCTCTCAGGTTGTTGTTGTGGAACATGAGAATTGAAGTCAAATTGAGAAGTGCGAAATCATGCGAGAGATAACTGGTTCTAACTGACAAATCATGAGCATAGACTGAATATTCAATTACCAGATCTCCTGGATTTTCTGCCTTGACAAGCCACGTGTGTTTTTTCACCTTTCTTGCTTCTATTCTCTCCCCGTTTACTTTGGCTTTCAAGTTAAACACATGCTTTGGAAAGTCTCTAACTAAGTATGATCCGGGGGTCCATACCGGCATTGAGATGTAATGGGTTCCTGATTCGATTGCGCGTTGTAATTTAACTTGTACTATTCTGCGAGCGGGATTTCTCACATCTATTTCGAATACGTACGAAGAATTCATTCTGTATCTGTTGTCTTTCGTTCACTTTTGGTGTTTGTGTTTGTAAAATAGTGGAACACGTAAGGATTAGTTATTCTAGCAAATTATTTCTGTCCATGGTAGGGTAATCATCTTTTTTAACACTCCATTTACCGATCACTTGATATTATGACTGCAAGTGAGACCACACAGAAGCATTCTAGATCAAAGATTTCTCAATGGCGCGAAATTACTCAGACATGCAACTCATCGAATTTGGAGAGACTTGATCCTTTTGGAAAGTTTCTGATTATTGTGAGGGCTTGTGTTTTTCCACTAACCATCAATGCGGGGTTGATTGGCGGTTTTCTTGCATTGGTTACCCACGGTTATACGAACATTGACTGGGTTTCATATTCTCTCGCTCTACTTGGAATCGTCCTCGCACATGCCGCCAATAACATGATCAATGATTACTTTGACACAGCGCAAGGAGTAGATATCCCTGAATATGTCCGTGCTCTATACGCGCCCCATCCCATTTTATCCGGCATAATAAGCAAACGAAAATTTGAGGTGCTCATTATTCTGATAAATCTAGTGGATCTTGCAATAGGGGTGTTTCTTTACTTAAAACATGGTCTGCTTGTATTGATCTTTGCAGGAATTGGTTTCTTTATTAGCCTATTCTATGTTGCACCTCCTCTAAAACTCAAACATAAAGGTCTGGGCGAAATAGGCGTTACTCTTGTCTGGGGTCCTCTTATGATTGGGGGCGTATACTACGTTGCTGTTGGTGAAATAAGCCCTGTTATCTGGCTCGCTTCTATTCCCTATGGGCTTTTGGCAGGAGCAATGTTACTTGGAAAACACATTGACAAGCTTGAGTTCGATAAAGAAAAACGGATTTACACACTCCCCGTAATTCTAGGGGAAAAGGCCTCCAGACGGCTTGTGCAATTCTTGCTTCTTCTATTTGTGGTTTGGACTGCTGGTCTTGCTTTCTTACCAGAATTAGACTACTGGATGTTGCTGGTCCTATTTTCTGTGAGAAGATTATGGCTTGTTCTTCAAATCTACAATAAGCCAAAGCCAGAGGTACCCCCAGAAGATTATCCTGTTTGGCCTTTATGGTACGTCTCCTTTGCGTTCTATTATATCAAGCAAGCAGGCACTTTCTTCTTCTTGGGCCTTTTATTGTCTGCTATCTTTCCACTAAGCTAGTTCTTCTAATCTATGCTTTTCTTCTCACCAATTCCATTTTTACCATCTGCTTCAATAACGCTAGCAATGTCCATGAATCTGTTTACTAATTCTTTTGGCGTTTCTTCCAAGTATCCTAGTCGGTAACCAATTCTGCGGATTGCTTTGAAAGAAGGGACTTTTCTATGAGGCAATAATGTTTCCAAGATGTCCGCATATATTTCTCCTATTAAGGGATCATCTTCTTTTTCTAAGGCCTTTTCGAAAAATGCTACATCTCGTTCAAATTCTCCAAATCCCTGAAGGGCTTGAATTATCGCTTTTCTAACAAGAACGTGATCTTCTTCTAATAATGCCTCTTTGAGTACGGTGATGGAATCCTCTTTCAAAAACTGACCAAGAGCTTCTGCAGCTATTAGGCGTACTTCAAAGAAATCATCCTCTAACAGCGCATTTTCAAGGGTTTCTCTAGCAATTTCCAATTGATGCAATTTGAGGATTTCACCACTTATTGCCCGAGCTTCTGGATACGGATCCCGAGACAGAATCTCCTGCAATGCGTCAATTTCGATATGGTCTAATTCTTTCTTGTTTGCTAGTTGCTTAATCCATCGAACTCTTTGAAACGCATCTAGCCCCTTCAATAATGGATTCTGAGCCCAAGTCATTGTGTTCATTTCCTATCTTCTGTGGATGAGATTAAAAATCCGTCAATTGCAACAATCAGATTCGTAAGATAATGCCGTTTTCTCTTAGCCATATTCTCCTTTGTCGGTAGTCTGGTAGAATTTTTTCTACTTGGCACCAAAACTTTTTGGAGTGATTGTTCTCTATGAGATGAGCCAATTCGTGAACAACAACATAATCCACGATTTCAAGAGGGGCCATCACTAAGAATAAATTAAATGTAATTACTCCCTTTCCGTTATGGCTACCCCACCTTGCTTTATAATTCCGTATCTTGATTTCCTTCGGTTGAACATTCATTATTTCTTGGAACTTTCGAACTCGTTCACCGATTATTTCCTTGGCTCTTTTTCTTAACCATTTAACTAGTGTTTTCCTGATTTTTTCACTCCGCTCTTCTGGACCAAAGGTTTCCTTAATTTCAACAATAATAGTTGTTCCATCTATTCTAACATTGCTTTGTCGTCTTCCTGCTTCTGGGGTTTTTAAAACATATTGCTCTCCAAGAAACATGATTTTTCCGGTTTCGATCGATGACTGGCGTTGTTTCGCTTTCTGACGCATGATTAGAGTTCTGGTTATCCAGTTCTTTTTTTCTCGGAGCAATTGTTCAATCTCATTTTTTGAAGTCCTCCAAGGGCATAGAATTATTACGTTCTCATTTTCATCTATTTTAATGGAAAGCGTTCTCTTTCTCCTCTTGCTTCTCTTTACGGAATAGGGAATTCCCAACTCTGCAAGAATAAAGGTTGTTTCTTCGAGGTAATTTGTATCTTGCTTTTTGTTTGGCAATTACTCTCACTTTGCTAATTCTTAGAGCTTCGGATTCTCTCTCCAATCTTCGCGTCAGTCAAAAGTATACGCTTTCTTTATCGTTTTCTTGACGTTCCACGTGCATTTCGTGCCTTTTGGAAAGGTCACAAGATCACCTTCGCCAAAACTCACCTTTTCTCCATTTTCGAGGGTAACCTCCACCTCTCCTTCGAATACATAAAATGTTTCTGTTGAGTCGTAATACCATTCAAATTTGCTAGGTTCCTTTTCCCACCTTGCCCATTTTTCAATTCCTATTTTCTCAAGCTCTTCTGGAGTTATCTTTCGTATCTTGACTTCTACCACTTTCATCACCTTGCACTGCTTTGCGAAACTGGTACCATTATTCTCTTGTTTCTCCAAACTCATTGGATTAACAGAATTCAATTTGATGCATCATGTTTATGTTTGTATATTTTTCCAAAACGGGCAAAATGTGATTAAGTGGCGGCGTCGCTCATCAACGTGTCTACAGTGTGAATAATTCTAGGGGGTTTAGATTCATTCTGTTCAATCGTTTTCGTACTCTTTTCAAAGAACTCTTGATCCTTCAGGGACTTGCTGTTCTGGGATTAGGAAATACCAACCAAGCTTATCACTTCCCGTCATTAAGATCATCCCCTCTGAGAGAATTCCTTTGAACTTTCTTGGTTTCAAGTTAGTCAGCACTGGCACTTGTTTTCCAATAAGCTTCTCTGGCTCATATTGATCTCCAATGCCTGAAACGATGGTTCTTGTTTCTGTTCCAAGCGTTATTTTAAGCTTCAAGAGCTTATCTGATCCTTCTACTCTTTCAGCGTCAACAATCTTTCCTACTCTGATATCTAATCTGCTAAACTGCTCGTAAGTAATTGTTGTTTCTGGCTTTGAGTCTTTGTTCTTTGTCTTTTTTTGTTTTTTTGAGTCTTTGTCGTCCTTTTTTTCCGAACCACCGAAACGTTTGATGAGCTCTTTGATTTGCTTTTTCTCAATTTTTTGAAACAATACCTCCGGATTCTTAGCAACAGTCGTTCCCACTAGGACTTCAAAATCATAAGCATTGTCGATTAAGCTCTTATGAACATCTTCCGCGTTTAAACCTAGGTTGTGAAATATTTTTTCAGCTGTTTGGGGGATGAACGGCTCACTCAGAATTGCCACTGATCGCAGATAATGAGCGGCAGCAGATAGTGTTTGCCAAGCGTGTTCACGATCGTCTTTCACTGCTTTCCAAGGGGCTCTTGCTTGGAAGAACTTGTTCCCTTCATGCCATAAGGCTTTGAGGATAACAACCGTCTTTTGGAATTCGTAGCTGTCCATTACTTCAATATACGCTTTGATTTTCTCGGCGAGAAAATCTGCTAATTCTTTTATTTCAGGGTCTTTCAAGTTGACTTTGCCAATCTTGCCTTCAAATTCTCTATTGAGGAATGTAACCACTCTATTTACGAGATTTCCTAAGGAACCAAGGAGATCCTTGTTTACAGCCTCTGCGAACCCTTCCCATCTAAAATCAGTGTTTTGTCGCTCTGGAGCAATAAGTAGGAGGTAATATCTCCAATAATCTGCAGGAAATAGCTCTAGTGCTTGGTCCGTAAAGATTCCTCTGTTTTCTGATGTACTAAATTTTCCGCCCTCATAAGTTAGCCAATTGAATCCTTTCACCATGTACGCAAGGATGTAATTATCTCTTGCAGCAATTAATGAAGCTGGCCACATAACTGTGTGAAAGGGAACATTATCAGATCCAAGAAATTGAATAAGTCTGGTTGATGGGTCTTTCCAATATTTTAACCAAAGGTCAGGTTGTCCTATTTCGTTAGCCCACTGCTTAGTAATGCTGATGTAACCGTTAGGTGCATCATACCAAACATAAAATCGCACATCATCATAGCCTTCCAGTGGGACCTTGATCCCCCATTTCAAGTTTCTGGTAATCGCGCGCGGTTTTAGTCCCTCATTCAACCATTTTAGAGCAATGCTTCTGCTTACGACTGGCCATTGGGTTTGTTGCTGAACCCAAGCTCTTACCTCGGGTTCAAGTTTTGGTAGGTCTAAATAGAAATGGTAAGTATCCCTGATCTCTATCTTTTCTTGCTTGCAGATTGCGCATCGCGGGTTTATCAGATCAGTTGGGTCAAGGAGTGTTGAACAATGTTCACACTGATCTCCCCTCGCTTTCTCATATCCGCAGTGAGGACATGTTCCCGTAACATATCTGTCCGGCAGATATCGTTCATCGACGAGGCAAAACAGTTGCTTGTCCTTCTTTTCAAAGATATATCCGTTTTCCAACTGCTTTAGGAAAAGATCTTGGGTAATTTCATGGTTTTCAGGTGCGCTTGTTCTACCAAAATACGTGAAATCCAAGTGAAATTCTTCGTATATCCTCTTTTGAATCTCATAGTATTTCTTACAGTACTCCTCGACCGGAAGACCTTCTTCGAGTGCGGATATCTCTGCCGGTGTTCCATGCTCATCCGTCCCGCAAATATAAATCGCGTCTTTTCCTCTACGCCTCAAATATCTTGTGTATACATCCGCTGGAAGAAGTGAACCAATTAGATTCCCCAAGTGCTTGATTCCATTAACGTAAGGCAAAGCCGACGTAACGACGTATCGCTCGGGTTCATCTTTTGTTGTCTTACTTTCATTTAATTGATCTTTGTTCATCTGATCATCTCACCTTTGTGTTTTTTTCAAGAATTCTGTTAAAATCAAATGTTTCGTTTCCTCTGTTGTTCTGAAAAGACAAGAGGATCTGGTCATTGGTCTCACTGCCCTTTGCATAAGACCATTGTAAATCCTGGTGGTGGATTATCGTAGAAAATGATAATTTTAGGTTAAACTGAGGGCTTATGAAAAAGAACCTATGTTTTGAGTACCATTTGGCGATCCCTCAGTTTGTTCACCGTGCTTATTCCTCTCATATTGCTTTTAAGCATTTTGTCTAATTTCTTGGCAGATCACAATCAAGCCTCCTGTAGCACATTTCTCCATTGTACTTCTGAATCGTAGTATCTCTCCATTCTTTTGCTACGCATTTTTCTCCTCCCTTCTTCGTTCTCTTCTGAGAAATTGTTTTTCATTTGTTTTTGTATTCCCCGTTTTTGACACACGAGTTTTGCCAGATCGGAGGCATATCCCATATGGTTTAAAAACAGATTCTGCGCTAAATAATCTTAGTAGGCAGATAACCATGTCTCTTCTAAGGAAGTTATTTGAACGGCAGAAGATTCGATCGGCAACTATTACTCTAATTGGGCCACCTAAGGCAGGAAAAACCACGTTTGTCCGCTATATAGAGACGGGCAAGCCAGTATTAGAAGATATGAACACGACTTTAGGAATTGAAATTCGAAGAGATAAGGTTGAAATTGATGGGTGGAGGTTATCTGCAATTGATACTGGGGGACAACAACTTTACCAACAGACATTTTGGGAACTGGCCGTTCAACAAGCCAACGCCGTTATTTTTGTTATTGATTCAACTGTCAGAGAAGAGACCAATCCCGAACTATATTCTCTTACAAGAGAGCAATTTAGTTATGCGTTAGACATCATCCCTGAAAGCATTCCGCTACTTATACTGTTGAATAAGCAAGATTTGAAAGAAATGAATCCTATGTCTCCCCAAGAAGCATTTCAGATTTTCCGAAACCTTCCCCTTCACAATCGAACCTTAGCTTATATTCCTTGTTCGGCTAAGTATGGTGATGGTGTTGAAGATGCTCTACGGTGGTTAGTTGAGAAATTACAATAAGCAAGGCAGAGTAATCAAACTCTCTCCTTTGAAGCACTGCAAACGATAAAGTTGACACCATTTTCTGAGCGAATGCTAAAATCGGAAAAACCTATTTTACCAAGCTCTGAAATTATCTCTTCGGATGTAAAGGAAAAGTAACCTCCGCTCTTCCTCACCGCTTCAACGAATAATTGAATGAAATAATGATCGGTTGATTTTATTGGCTCTAAATGAATTATTAAGAGGCGACCATCTCTTCTTAATAG
>JALTMP010000081.1:0-14718 GCA_027001645.1 Candidatus Heimdallarchaeota archaeon | reverse complement strand
TTCCCGAAGTAATCCGTGTTCTTTCCATAAAGTGGGAAAATGATTAGATCAAAGTAATCATTTGGTTCTCTGATCGTTCCATCAGTCATGACTGATGACTGACTAATGTTTTTGAGACCCATTTCCACATATTTGTCAAAGAATTCTGCTGTTGAAACCAGAAACGTTTTTTCGCTTGATAACGCTAGACTTTTGATTGTCTCTGCGGCTGAGGGAATGACAGATCCTACGAGGCCGTAACTGGAATTAGAGGCAGGATCTATTATTAAAATTGCAGAAAAACGTTTCTTCTCGGTGAGTGAAAATATTATCTCTGGTGTTATTTTGGAATGACTATCGGTGGTCGTTGCTTGGAACTGTATTAAGTAAATGAAAAGAAAGCTGATCAATTGTTCTGCTACTGAAGTTGGAGAAACCTCTATTGTTCTTGCTTCCTGATCCTTACTGTGAAATTTTATATATCCCATCTCCTTTAGTTTTTGTAAACTATTGTAGAAGCTCGAAGTTGAGAGCCGTTTACCTGGTTGAATGAGTTTATTAATTTCTTTATATAATGCGTATCTCAAGATTCTCTGTTTTGGGAAAGAAATGAGTTTTATCAACGTTAAAATATCCATTACTGACATTTCAAGCAAGTTTGACAATAAATCCGAATCTTGCGTTTCTATTTCTTTCTTTGTTATTGTCATGAAGATCGCTATTCCGTCTAAATTTATTTCAAAACCGAAACTAAATAACATTTTCAATAATTTCTAGTATTTGTTTCTCCCATCGTTACTTGTTGTCTTGATGTTGCTATTTCAGATATGGAATGGGGGTTGTTTTGTCTTGTCACTGAATCCTCTTTCTAAACTTGCTGGACCAATCTATGGGAAATCTTAAATGCTGGAATCTTGATTGCAGTTTAGAAACAAAATTCATTTCATTTTTGAAATGGGTGACATTCGAACGGGATTAAGATGAGTTTAATCGCAAGACTATTTAGAAGAAGGAAAGTCAAGCAGGCTTCAATTACTTTAATTGGCCCCCCAAAGGCCGGTAAGACCACTTTTGTAAGATATATCGAAACTGGTGAAGTTGTTAGTGAAGATTTGCATACCACCCTTGGTATTGAGATCAGGCATGATGCTGTTGAAATCGACGGCTGGAAGCTTAGGGCGATTGATACTGGAGGGCAGCAGCTCTACCAACAAGCATTCTGGGAATTAGCAGTTCAGCAAGCAGATGCAGTAATCTTTGTTCTAGATTCAACAGTTAGAAAAGAGACCAACGAAGAACTCTATCAACTTACCCAAGAACAATTCAGTTATGCATTGGACATTGTCCCAGAGACCGTTCCTCTTCTCATTCTCTTGAATAAGCAAGATTTGAAAGAAATGAATCCCATGTCCCCTCAAGAGGCATTCACCATTTTCAATCAAGCCTTGTTTCAGAATCGAACCGTGGCCTATCTCCCCTGCTCTGCAAAATACGGTGATGGAGTAAAAGACGCTCTGGCTTGGCTAATAGAAAAAATGGAACAGTGATAAGGAGGATTCTATTTGGCAAAAATTACGCAAGATAATAATTTATCATTAGACATTGATTTCTTTTCAGAAAAAGGATTTAACAAGATAAACTTGTTTGTAATCCTTCGAGACAAGATTGATTCTTTCAAATTCTATGCCAACGAGGGGAAGATTACATTCCCTCTGCGTTTCAGTAGCTTTGAGCCCATGGGCAACCCACCTAGCTTCTTTGCCGGCATGGGATATGATGACGATTTCGCATACGTTTCAGTATTTGTCGCAGAAAACATTGCGTGTAATCTAACAATGACTACGAATATGTCCACCGCATTTGAGCATCCCCTATTATATTTAGGAGAACTGAGATCTGGAATGAGTGACTTACTGGATGCCTTCTCAAAGAAAAGCAAAGGAAAGCTAGTCATCCCAAAGAAGGAAAGAGACCCCTCATACGATCTCTTTGAACTTCAGGGCTTTTCTTCAGTTCTATACAGCATCCTAAGCAGACAGAAAATCCTTGTCATTGGCGAATCCTCTCAACTTTTGGGTTTTTTCAAAGCAATTATCTCCCTCATTCCTGAACCATATCGGAACCTGTATGGATTTACTCTTAATCTTCCTCCCCTAATTGATGATTCAATTGTGCTTTATGGAGTAGTTCCAGAATTAATGGAGACATTTCAATCAGAAATTGAAGACCTAACTTCCAGTAATGATGCACTTGATATTGTTAATTTGATGGAGGGAAAGTGCTATACCAATTATGAGGTCAAATACTTGACCGAAATGACTTCTTCCATAAAATCAAACCATCCCTATGAAGCAGTTGTTGCTATTCGAAAGCAATTTGAAGAATTAGCACTCCTCGCCTCTGAGTTGTCTCCGAAAGATGATACAACTGTAGTTGGCAATAAACTTGGTGTGGACTATGACTTGGCAGATTTACTAGTTGCAATGTCTAAGGGTTTAATTCAACGGAGGAGTAAATGATGACGTTTGAACAAACTTTTGCGCGTATTACCATCGCCGAGCTTTCTTTGGGTGTTGTATTCCTATCTGTGATTCTAATCCAATTTCTCATAATCTTGAGGCAACATCGGGCAACTAAATCCCTTGTTTTAAGCATGGGAATAATTGTAACTGGCATGATAATTGCGTTAACTCTGAGTGCAATTGGAGAGCTATATTGGCTAGGACCGATCCCTGTTGGCAAGCAAGACTTATTCTTCATGGCTGGTTTCACGATGTATTTTGGGGGTTGGCTGTTGGGCTTATCGAAGTTTACAAATGAAATAATTCGGCTCCCAGAGAGTAGAAAGGTTCAATTTCAAAATTTCAACAAGGTTCTTTCCTTCCTTGTCATGCTTTCAATTGTTGGCATTTACATTGCCCTGGCATTTCCATTTACTCGATTCAATTCTATTCGACTGGTCAGTTTAGGCTTTATCACCATCGCATCCTTTGCTGGCTTCGGCTTTCTATTTTACTACAGAGTGCTTGGTACGGAAATTGACAAGAATGCATCCAAACTTATCAAGGCGAGGCTTCAGCTCATCCGATACGCAATTCAGATTCAATTGCTATTGCTCTTAGCAATTATTCTTGGAGTTTCTGCCGAGATCATTTTCAAAGTTAGTGATGCTATTGCTGAAACCTTCATTTTTGGATCTGTTACTATTGTTCTCTGCGTTTCAGGACTGATCTTCCGCTGGGTTATCTATATTCCCAATCGAATACGAATGCGATTCAATCTAACTGCAACGAGGTTCAAATACATTCAAAAAATCATTGCAAAGCACTGATCTTTCATCCTTCCCTCCAAGTACTACAATCAAAGAATGTGTGGTGGACAATATGAAAATACAAATTTATTGCGACAAGTGCAAGAAAACGGAATTCATTATGAGACAAGCGCTTGGGTTTCAAAATTCTCTCCCAAGAAAACATTCCAATCGTTCCAAATTTTCGATTCCTATACCAACGACAAATGGATTGGACACCTACAGTATTGTTCACTATGATCACACTTTGATCATTGATGTAGATCATAACGGAAATGTACGGCGGCAGGAAGTAATCAATAGGCTTGGCCAAGAGAAAGAAGAAATTATTGCCATGATTACACAACAACTTTTGCAATGGGTCAAAAAAAAGGAAGAAGAGTTGAACGTAATCATCATCGTTCAGAACAAGGCCTTCTTTCAGCTTTTGCTTGGTATCTTTCAGCAATTGATTCTGAATCTTCCTGATAATATCAATTCTCTATTGGAAGTATCAGGAGAAAAAGCAATTCTTGATTATGGCTCGCTAAACGTCTATGTTGGCAGATGGGATGAGCGCGTTGTCTCATTTGGTGGCAATAATTCCTTAATAATCTTTGAATTTTCAGAAAACACGGTTCAGAACATAACGCAAGTGATTTCTAAAGCTCTTAGTAAGAATGTCTTCACACACTATGCCATTCTTTTCGAGGAAAAGATAATACAGCAAGAAAAAGGAAAAAGAATTCTAAAAGAAATTTCCTCTTTTAATCAAAAATTTCAATTCTTGGATATGTCTGACACAGAAAGAGCACTATTATCGATCTTTTCTCTTCTCCGCGCAGCCACCACATGAATCAATTTTTTCATCAATTATTGGGTGGAAAGGGAAGTTTACGATTTTTTATTCTCGCTTTGCCTCTCTTCCTTGTTTTGAATCCTCTCAAGACACAAGTAGCATTAAATATGGCCTCAAGAATTCGTACAATAATGGCCGATTATGTTACTTCAAAGGGTGGTACCCCTTTTTTCCCTCATGATTCCATTAGTCGCGAGATACGAAGGAAAAGTTTCCACTTACTTCCAGCGCTTCTTGCGCCAGCAATTGTTTATGGTTGGCTTCTCTTTTTTTCCATCTACACAGCAAGAATCGTGGCTGTTTCAATCCTTGGCTTTTTTGTTTTTCTCTTTCTTCTCCACGAAATTGGCCTAAAAAAGGGTTTTTCCCACCGTGTGATTATTGCCCATCAGGTTTTCTCAGCAATGCAGCGCAAGGAAGAAGTGGAAAACAAGACTTTCGTTGGGTCCTATCTGTATTTTGGGACCGTCCTGGTCCTCTTCATTTTTCTTGACCCCGTTGTAGCTGTTTTTGCGTTTGGCTTGAGTGCAATAGGGGATGGAGCTGCTTCCATTATCGGGAAATTGTGGGGGCGTATTTCTCATCCATTCAATCAAAGAAAAACAATCGAGGGGAGTTTAGCCTTCATTGTTTTTGGTTTCCTCTATTCCTTTCTGTTCTTACTCGTGTTCCAACACCATACATCAATTATTTCTATCGAAGAGCTTCTTGTGTTTGCCATATTACTATCAATCGCTGGTGCCCTTGCCGAAGGGATTCCCGGACAATGGTATTGGGATCAATTAACTGTCCCATTGACGATTGGTGTTGTTGGTAGCCAATTGCTTGTTTGAGATTGGTGGTGTCCCTATCACTGTTGCCATGTTTTCTCACATGTCAAGTCGTATTCTCCTCAACGTTCCTTCAGATCCTTATTCCTTCAAATTTCTTGCTTATTGAGTCTTTTTCTCGAAAAAGTTTAAAGACTCAGTATCACTATTCTAGGAATTGGTGAATTAGGAGTGAAGCTTTCTAGCCCCGCTTTTGATCATGAACAGCCAATTCCAAAGAAGTTTACATGTCAAGGCATGGACGTGAATCCCGAATTGGTAATTGAAGACATTCCTGAAGGTACTAAGTCCCTAGCTCTAATCATGGATGACCCTGACGCCCCCATGGGAACATGGGTACACTGGGTTGTCTGGAACATTCCACCCGATGTATCCACAATCCCTGAAGACTGGAATGCTGCTGGATGCATGGTTGGTCTTAATAGCTGGAGAAAAAATGAATATGGCGGACCGTGTCCCCCCTCGGGAACCCATCGGTACTATTTCAAACTCTATGCGTTAGACACCATGCTGGAATTACCAGATAAATCTGGGAAAGAAGAGTTGATTCAAGCAATGAGGGGACACATTTTAGAAGAAGCAATTCTAATGGGGACATTTCAAAAATCATAAGAGACACGCTTAGACAATAAGTGATCTGTGGTTTGCCATCGATGAAAACTTCTAAGCAAGGATGTCTTTCAATACCCTGCTAAGATGCGAGAATGTTTGGTACCCTTTCTCTTTCACAGAAAGAAAAACGCGAGGAGATCCATCCACAAATTCTAAACCACTGCTAATATAGCCACTTTTCTCTAGATACGCTACATGATGTTTTAATTTTCCCCAACTAATCTGAAGTTGCTCTCTTAGCATTGAAAGCTGGATTTTGTGGTTCTGAGCTAGGACACTTAGGATGAGAATCTTAACCGGATGAAGCATATTACCAAATTCTAGAAGATGGCGTAGCTTCATTGGAGTAATATCCTCTGCTCTCTGAGATGGGGAAAATTCATTCTTATCTCGCAAATGTGGTGTAAATGATTCAGGTGATTGTTTTACGGTGTTACCTTTCTCCATGCAAGAGATAATGAACTTTGAATGGTCTTCACTGGGCTCTAGTTTCAAGACTAAATTGTGCGTTATGACAACCAATTCTATTGCTTGAGTATTAATAGCAAGAGAAGCTAGCAGTTGAACGTTAGAAGTTAGATTCTCGAGTTCTGTGGTGTACCTCTTACATCTTTCAATATCGAGATAATACTGCTTCAAATCATGTGTCATTGAATGAAACTCCAATAAGAGAATCGGAGATTTTTCTTTTTCCTTGGGGTGTTGAGGCTCCTTGTCAGTACTTAATCCCAGTTCCGTCTTTCCCGTATGAATATCAATCGTCTTGATGTTGCTTGTTTGCAATTGAACAGAGCTCCAGACAAATATTTCTGATGAAATTGTAATGATTGAAGGAATAGAATGTACCTCATCAACAGATATATGGTGATTTTTCTGGATGGAAGAATCAAGAACTCGGGATTGTTGAGAAACTTGGATTGACAGAAGAAGCAGAATGGCTAGGGAGGCAAGTTTCAATTTGAATCTTTTGCTTAGCATTCATATCACGCTTCCTGGTACTTGTTTAACTCGATCTGATAATAATGCTTCTTATCACTTCTTTCGCTCTTAAGCTTGCTATTCTCCTGGTTGGAGTGGTTTTTTTATGCTCAACCAGTTATTTAATACAATCACAACAAAGTAAAGGATGAAAATCGAGATCACTAGGTATTGTTGTGCTTTAGAGGGATCATGTGGATCTTGTGATGCTTTTTCCAAGAGGAGTAAACCCACGAATCCGATATATATCAATGTCCCTGCTATTATTCCTTCTAATAAAAACTGGTGCTCGATATAACGGGGATAGATGAGAATCACATCGTTATTTTCATTTAATCCATACGAACGAGGTTTCTCTAAAACATTGTAGAACCCTCCTGTGAACTGGAAATATATTAGACCGAATATTAGTGCTTTAACTAGATTCTTAGTGGATGACTTAGGAATCGTCATTGTTATACGATAAAACCTAAAGTTAGGTCTCTTCAGTATAGGAATAACCCAAGGCAATCTTCTTCTTGACCTCTTCCTCCTGATTGCCGTTTTGGATTGAGCCGTTTTTGAATGGTGACTTCTCTTAATCATCTCTATTCTAATTACAATTGAGCGTGATTTAATGAGTAAACTCTCTTTGGAAACCAAAGTTTTAGAACACAAGGGACCTTCCTATTTCCCAGATAACATCAAACCCTAATAATCAACGCATGAACTACATATCGTCATGTTAGCTGAATCAACGTCCCAGCCGCCTATCTCTGCTCATTTTTCTATTCCTGAACTTGTTAAAGCGATGTTGGCCATTCAGAAGATAGCATTTTCTGTTGAGACTCATGGAAAGTTATGTTTCATACACACAAAAGACAAAGTGATCGTGATTAGTGAGTGGAGCCGCCCCATTGATAGTAGAACTTTGTTTAACATCTTCGATAAGCTTGGCGATACCTATTCTGTCATCCTGCTGATTTCTGATTCATTGAGCGGACACGCTACTGAAATGTTATCTCGGAGAAAGCTTCCAATTATTGTGATCCATTCTTCTGAAATTACTCAAATCCTTGACTATTTCTAGGATTCCAAATACAAGAAAGGAATGCATGAGGAGAAAAGTGAGACGAAAAAATAGAGAGCGTTTCCTTACTCCTCGATTGAAATTGTTTCAACAACCTTTTCTGGCAACTTGAGTACCTTTACCTTTTCCACATCGAGGATCTTTACTGGATAAATCTTTTTGATTTCTGATCGAAGTTCCTTTCTTATTTCCCCATTAATAACTGCTAGAACAAAGGATTCAAATGTCCATTCTTTGGCCATTTCTTGTATCTTGGCAGCCATCAGTTTTCTAATTGCGTCTTCTTGTGATGTATTTGCTCTTGTAGGAGTAACACAAAAGATTCTAAGGCGAACTACTGCACCATCCGAGAATTTTAGGTCTTGGATCGTGTCTACCCTTGACCGATGATTTCTTACTTGGGCTCGAACAAAATCACGGCTTAATTCGTAACCATAAAACTCTGTACGCGCGATATTTCCATCTATTCTAACAATTCGTAGCTTTATGATGGCATTCATGTCTTGGATGTTCCCTGTAAGATCCATTAACCCTATTCGAACAGTTCGTCCGATAACGTGCTCTGGTTCTATAGCTGGAGTTGTTCCAACTTGTTTTTCTTCTAAATAGGGGGGCGAGACAATTGTAAACCATTGTTTAAGTTTCCACTTATCTGTCACACCAGACGATCCTCTTCGTCCACGTCCTCTTCGACTCATGGCAATAACCCTAGTTGCTTTTTACATTGGAAGCTTTTGATAGAGTAATTTAACTCTATTGATGTTTGCCTTGTGATTTCTTATTCACCTTTTATAGGGTGAAGAAAAGATTGAATTTTTTAAATTCAGAGGGTAAAAAACATAAAACGAAATTCGGCAATGAATTTATGGGTGTAATATCTCCCATCCCTTGAACTTGTGATAACGATGATCCGAGGTTATGTTTCTGCCTTCTTTACACGCAAAGGTGGTTTTGAAATCATTTCTAATAACTTGGGAATTAACGAGAAGGAACTCATTCCTCTTCTTGTTTCATTCATTCCTCAAGGAAAGAGTCCTGAATATTCTGAGATATTAAAAAGCCATAAGTCCAACCTATTTGCAAGTTACTTTTCAATGATAAACGACAAAGACTTTTTCCTCATATTATTTCAAATATCTGAGCCCGACGAGTTTTCCTTTCTTCAAGACAAGATTTTCGATTCTCATACTCATGATTTAGCCATAAGGTTAGCAAGGAGAGAGTATGCTTATCAAGATGTTATTCAAAAATGGCCACATACTGAGAATACTTTCTCTCCAACAGCTTATCTCGGCAGAGAGTTTTGGCCCTCCTTGATTTTCTCGTTACTTGCTGGAGATAACATTGTCATTGTCAGTCATAACCAAAACCTTTTGCAAGATTTCTTTGACGTAATTTCACACATCCTTCCAATCGTCTTCCTTCGATATAACTCATTCACACTGCTTGCTAACGAGCTGAAAAATAATTTGAATATAGTTGGTGTCTCCAAGCGCCCCTCAGAAAAGGAAGTTCGTAAACAATTAGGCCTTGACAGCATTATTGTCGATCTTGATGAAAAAACCTTGGATGGAGAGGGAGTAAAAACCACGGATCTCTGTGAAGAACTTACTAGTAAACTTTTGAGGTCTATGGACGAATACAAGATTCTTTTACAAAAACACGCGAGAGAATGGTCTTTGTCTGAATATTCCCCCGTTACCTCTCTCGATCCTCGTGATCAAACTCTAGTACGTAGAATTGGCGCACGGATACATGGAAGGCCGGAAGAACAACCAGACACCGGTTTCTTTGATTTCTGAGGCTCGAAGTTTGCTAAGATCACTAAAGCGGGTTCTTTCTTCGAATAAAAATATTAAGTATCACGTCCTAGAAATTACTTGCAATGTCTTCCCCTAGATTCAGGCCACTTGTAATTTCCAACGAAGAAGTCACCTTAGAACTCTCTAGATGTGATAGTTGTGGGCAAGGAATACCCAAGTACGCCGTCATCCGCCATTCTTCAAATGAAACGTACATCTTGTTCCTCTGCCCTATCTGTCTTTCAGAATACGAGTCATCCAAGGTTCCAGATGTTGAATCTGAATACGATGTCTCAGGAGACGAGACAATTGGTATTCGATCAGTTGATGAAAATTATTCAATGGAATCACCCCCGTCCAAAGAAGTCTCAATAGAGGCTCCTGCAGATTCCACAATTTCTACTTCGGCTCAATCAAGCTCTTTAGACATGGATGAAAACTGGTTCCAGCTTTTCTTAAGAAAAACATTAGAAGGAAAAGACCCGCTAGTAGTTCTACAAGAATTGGGCGTCGATAGCGAGGAGAAACTTCCAGAAACAATTATGACCCTTCAAACGGTGGCTTCCTATCCCTTTCCATCAGTACGGGAGAAAACGGTTAGGCTACTCATCCATCTTGCTACTAAAGGATCTACAAAAGATATCAAAGCTAAAGCAAGAATAGCGTTGAATGTTTTCTCAAACGATTCTGACCCCGAAGTACAATCTTTGGTTCAAGGTTTTCTCTGATGCCCTAACCAATACTAGATATATGGAAGCAATGAGTGAGCATGTGACTTGTTCTTGTGAAATCTTGGGGGAAACACTTCTTTTCTAGATCAGAAGGATTAAGGAAAAAGTATCGCCTGTTTTTCTATTTTTTCGCTCGTTTCTTCGTCTTTCACGATTTCTAAGCTTTAATGGGGATCTACAATGGGATTCGTTCAACGAGTTTCTCGATTTGATCCGAAGCAAATTCTAGGGTATCCAAGAGTTTTTCTATGGATGTTTTTGCTTCTTGGGCTCCCGGAAGTCTTTTCGCCATTTCTTTTGCCCTTAGGACATACATCTTTGCCTCCGAATACCCTTTAATCTTTGAAGGGTCTATTTGTTGGTTAGATTGGTCTTTTAATACGCTTAATAATCGTTTCAGGGTTTTTCCCGCTCCATCGATGTCGCCATTAGATATTTGTTTATGAAGCCTTTTGGCGAGTATCTTCGTTATGAGTTGATGGGGAAGTATTCGTCTCCCAATGTCATAAGGGAATCTCATATCTTCCAAGTACTTCCAGAATTATTTAAACTCTCAACTAAAGGCTTCTTGGTCTTCTCTTTCAGGAATGACTTTTCCGTTTAACATCGCGAACTTCGTTCTAGAGTTATTCCTAATCGATCTTCTTTTATCCGGTTTCTAGAAAAACAACAACAAAGGGCGTGGTGCAAGTGTCTACGATCGAAGATCAGATTCGAGAGATTGAGGAGGAACTCAGAAGGACAAAATATAACAAAGCAACTGAGCACCACGTTGGCCGTCTAAAAGCAAAGCTTGCAAGGTTGAAGCGCGATCAGTTGGAGCGAACAATGAGTCGCTCCGGCGGCGGAACCGGTTTTGATGTTAAGAAAAGTGGAGATGCTAGTGTGGCTCTAATTGGCCTTCCCTCCGTTGGAAAATCCACTTTGTTGAACCAATTGACCAACCGCAAGACAAAAACAGCCCAATATGCGTTCACCACACTGGATGCAATACCCGGCATCATGGAACATAAGGGAGCAAGAATACAAATAATCGATCTACCAGGTATTATTAGTGGTGCTTCGAAAGGAAAAGGTCGTGGTAGAGAAGTATTGTCTGTGGCAAGATCCTCAGACTTGATTCTCATAGTTCTAGACATCTTCGAATGGAAGTCTCATCTTGAACTCATCATGCAAGAATTATTCCATGTGGGCATTCGCCTTAATAGTTCACCCCCTGACATTGTCATCAAGAAAACAGAAAGGGGTGGAATCGCTATTTCGACACTTAAGCCCCTCACAAAAACAACGGAAAAAACAATCCAAGAAGTCATGCGAGAATACAAAATCATTAATGCAGATGTTACGATTAGGGGAGACCCCTCCATTGAAGAAGTAATTGACGTTCTCGAAGGAAATCGGGTTTATATTAAAGCTCTAATCGTTGTAAACAAAATGGATCTAGTGCCTCCGGACGTCCTAACAGAGCTAACTAAAGGAATTCCGAAAGATGCATTACTAATAAGTGCTGAAACCGGAAAAAACATTGATCTGCTCCGAGACAAGATCACCGACAAGCTAGAGCTAATTAGAATTTACCTCAAACCCCAAGGGGGAGAACCAGACTACGAGGAACCCCTCATAGTATTAAAGAACAGCACTGTAGGTGATGTTTGCAATAAAATACACAAATCTTTCAAATCAAGATTCCGGTTTGCGCGAGTTTGGGGGAAATCTGCTAAACACCCGGGCCAGGTTGTTCACCTTGATCATGTTCTCCAAGATGAAGACGTATTAACTCTTATTCTGAGAAAAACATAGGTCCCTTCTATCCAGAATGCTAACCTTTTGCAACAACATTTTCAAACATTGAGAAACAATATGGTTACGTTGATTGAGCACATTCAAGAGCTTTTTGAAAAAGGGCACCTAGATGAGGCAAACCAGCAAATCAAGGAATTATTGCGAGAAGAAGCCCTCTCTGACGAAGACCGTTTTCACGCTCAAATCATTAGTTTGAGAATTGAAGCCTTGAGGGGGAATCTTGAGACAAGCAAGGCCTCGATGAAGCAGATAATTTACACTATCTCACCAGAAGAACACCCTTTTGTTGCTCTTCTCTCCCATCTTTCTTTGGGCTCCATTTGTTGGAGGGCAGGAGATCTCAAGGATGCTCTTAATGAAATAATAATTGCAGAAGAACTATTGGACGGTTTCAAGAATGGTCCAAAGCCCCCTTTTTCAATTAAGAAGATCGGATGGTTAGAGGCTGAATTGCTACGGATTAAAGGTATTATCCATTGGGATCTCGGAAAGCTTGACGAAGCACTTGACTATGCTTTCAAATCGCTAAGAGTAGTTGGGTTAAGTGAGAAAAAGAGCACGAAAGAAAAGGTGCTTATCCTCATTGGAATTATATATCTCACAAAAGGGGAGTACCAACAAGCAGAAGTGTATTTTCAGCGCGCAATTGAACAAGCAGAAGAGAGGAATTCTCTTGTAAACCTAGCAATCTCTCTAAACGACTTGGGATTAACATACCGGAGAATGGGGGATCCAGAAAAGGCTCTGGAGCTCCATGAAAAGGCCATGAAAATTAATCAATCTCTCGGATTGAAACAAGAAATTGCTTTTTCCCTTTACTGCTTAGGTGAAACCTATTATGCCCTTTCCCAATACGACAAAGCCTACCGCTCTTTCTCTTACAGCCTAAAAATTCGAGGTGATATTGGGAACCAATTGGAAATCGCTCACAGTTTATTCAAACTAACCCTGATGGATCTAGAGACGAATAGGCTTGAAGATGCGAGGAGTAGAAACGACCAACTCTACATGCTCTGGCTTCAAAGTGACAACATTAGGTGGATACATAATGCATACGTGCTAATATTGAGTCTTCTACTCGAAAGGGAGAAACGTTTCGAGAACTATGCCCAAAGAAAACACTTGCTTCAAGACCTGATTGGAGCAAATACCGTAGATACGACAATTTACGAACAAGCGCTTCTTCTTCTAATTGACCTCCATGTGGAAGAATTCAAGCAGCTTAGGAATTTCGACGCAATTAAGGACGCCTTATCAATTGTTGAACAATTTGCTATGCATCTAAGAAAAACAAAGCAAGAAAGATTCAGGTGGCAAGCCAAAGCCCTGGAAGTCCGACTGCAATCTCTAAGTGATGATCCAAAGATCATCGAAAAGATAATAGCAGACTTAAAAATACTTGAACAAACCTTATCGGTAGAAATTGCAAGAAAAGGAGTGCATCTGGAAAGAAAGATTCTCAAAGAAATAAGCCAACTAAATGTTCTCAAGAATAAGCGACTAAATAATGAGCTAGTCCATCTTTTGAAAATTGGAAGAGCTCGCCTTCTCATACAATCCCTATTCTGGTCCAAAGCGAGAGGAACAGGAAGTGTCCAGCTCGGACCAGCCATGAAAGAGTACGTAGCCTTTGAATACAAGAACAAACTACTATTCGAAGCCATAAGCAAAACTGGTGATCTGACTCAGGATTTTCGTAATCTCATCCCGGAAGCAATCGGGGAGCTCAAAAAAATCCGCGATTCTAGTGAACCCATAACTGAAATCCCGCGGAAGAATTTTACTCTTGCCCGGTTACGTGTCCTAGAGCGACATCTTTACGTCATATCCGAAAGAAGCCCTTTCCAAGTCAGAATCAATTTACGCATCATGAAGGACGTTCTAGAAACAATCCCGTGGATTATTGAACTAGCAACACGTCGGAAGAATGATAAATTCTCTCACTCCATAAAGTCCATCGTTGAAATCCTACTTTTTCAAGAGATTTCCTAATACTTTTTCTCCGATTCTCCTCATCTTATTGGATTTCATTTTGCGAAGAAGATGATGGGGAAAAACACAGAAAACTTTTGATTGCGCAATAGTCGTTTTTATGCGCAAAAAATTCGATGGTTTTGTCCCTTTTTGCCTTGTTTTTTTGCGCGTTATCCATACTAAACGCAAAAATGATCGTTGGGTGGTATTTTTATGGTTAACGGGGTGGTTTCATTTTCTCGATCCTTTCGAATGGGTGATACGGGCCTTGTTTGTTTGGCGCCAAAAAGTTATATTTTTCATAGCTCTTGTGTTTTCCTGTTCTCTTCTCTCCTTCGGTGACTTCATTTTCTTTTCTTAACTAACAAGGTAAAAGGACAACAAGGAGTATATTTGAATCCTTTTGTCATTTGTTGTTAAATTTCCAAGCAATTATTTACTTGCAACTAAGTGGTTCTTTTTGTTCAAGAATTTTTTTAATATTGTGGACTAAAGTGCATATTAGCTATGGTTCTTATACATAATGAGTACATTATTACATAGGAATTTAGAAATAGGCCCAAAGTCATTACCTATATGTTACCCTGTTGTTGAGATGGCTCCTATGAATACGAACTCCCTTGTTTCCTGTTCCCGTCATTTGAAGGCTGGTGTTAGTGATGAAAAAACGTAGTTTTTTACCTCTCTACGAGGAAGTTATTAAAAAGGACCGCTGCAGTATTTGCGGTTCTTGTGTTCTAGCGTGTCCTTTGAACTTGCTGGATTTTAGAGAGCAAGTTTTTTTTACTGATC
>JALTMP010000080.1 GCA_027001645.1 Candidatus Heimdallarchaeota archaeon | reverse complement strand
GAATCGATCAGTTCTTTGGTGAGAAAGTCGATTCGGAGCAGAAAAAACAAAGAGATATGATTAGAAAATCTAAGGAAATCAGCGTAAAAAGTGTCCAGAACTCAAAAGAGGAGGAATTGGATAAAGAAAACAGAGAAAAAGAAGAGGTCAGCCAGCAAACCATCTTGCACCAACTACCGAACAGCAAAATTTTACCACCTCCAGAGGGAAAAGAAGTTTATCTATTAGATGTTCAGTATTCTGGAAAGAAAAATAAAGCAGTATTAACTTTTGTTGATCCGGTTTCGGGTCAGCTTTTCCAATGGGTGGACAAGACGGGACACAGACCGTACCTTCTAACTAATCGCAAACCAAAGGATATTATGAGAATCAATCAGATTGCAAGTTCCAACAATTTTGTGGGAATAGAAGAAGTCACTAGAACCAATCTGTTATTATTCAAAGAGTTGAAATACGCCCGACTAATTGGCTCTAATCCATTGGCAATTGGAGGAAGACAGGATTCGTTCAGACAATTTATTGATCCGGCCTACGAGGCGGACATCCGTTACCATTTGAATTATATTTGTGATAGAGGTATAACTCCAGCAAGTTTCTTTGAATTCAAGAACAACATGCCGCATGAACGAAGAATGCAAATCGACGAAAAGATTCAAATTGCTTTGGAAAGGGCGTTCGAAAAAGAAACTGAAGAGGAAAAAGACTTGCTTCAAGAGTATATGCCGCTTTTGTTTTCACCGATGCCAGACATATTACGAGCTGCGTTCGATATCGAGGTCGCCTCGGACGAAGGGAGAATGCCGAATGTGGTTGAGGCAGAGCAAGAAGTAATTAGTATTGCACTGACAGATACCCAAGAAAACAAAATTGTTTGGGTTCTCTTAAGAGAAAAAGAAAATGATGTATCATTGAATCATGTTGTGATACGAGCATTCCACAGTGAAAAAGAGTTAATTCAAGATTTCTTTTCAAATATCTCTCGATACCCCATTATTGTTACATTTAATGGAGATAATTTTGACATCCCTTACCTAATGCGAAGAGCCCTAAGATTAGGAATAGATGAGAATGAAATCCCATTTGAAATGAAAAACAAAGAGGGATATTGCAAAAGCGGGGCCGTACACCTAGATCTTTATCAATTTTTTAAGCAGGCAGCAATCAAGGTCTATGCTTTTGGGAATGCATATGATAGTGCAAGCTTAGATGAACTATCTAGCGTGTTGCTTGGGAAACAGAAAATTGAATTTGAAGGGGCAATTGAGGGGCTTACTCTGGACAAATTACTGAAATACAATCTTAGAGATGCTGAGCTCACTTTGGAACTCACAAGATTCAGTAACAACCTTGTAATGGACTTGATTTGGACTCTAATGAGAATAACGAAAATGCCAATGCATGACTTCATTCGTAATACCGTTAGCACGTGGATACGAAACTGGTTTATTTTTGAACATCGGAAAAAGAAGTTATTGATTCCAAACAGGAGTGATATTCTATCACTTAAAGGCTCAACCTCAACGACTGCAATAATTAAAGGGAAAAAGTATCAAGGAGCCATTGTCATCACACCTAAAGCAGGGATTTGGTGGAATGTCCATGTTATGGATTTTGCTTCCTTGTACCCCTCTCTTATCAAAGTTAGAAACTTGTCTTACGAAACAA
>JALTMP010000079.1 GCA_027001645.1 Candidatus Heimdallarchaeota archaeon | reverse complement strand
ATAGAAGTAATTCTCGAAGAAGATCTCGATAAAGCAAGCAAACTTACGAAGAAAAGGAACCGTGTCGGACTGCTTAACCTAACTATTCCGATACGTAGCTCCAAAAAAACAAGGGGGAGCATCGAGTATGTTCGTTCACCCGGGGGAAGAGGATATCTCCCATTCCCCATTCTGTTAAGAAACGCCTATCGCCAATATGACGAAAAATATGGGCTGTTAAGATAGCCATGCTCTGCAACTCTCTTCACTCCATTCTTTTGCCATTGGGCCAAATCTTAGGATTTGCTCTAAAACATTCCTTGTCTGGACCATTTGCTTTGCTGCCTATTGAATGAAAATTAGACTTTGTCTTGGCTTCTTGAAAATAGGGTGGTTTTTCCAAATGCTTTTGTGCCATCTTTTTCAAACGGGAATAATAATGCGTGTTCGGCCATCTTTGGAACCGGGCGCAAGTTCGATCAAGCCTCGTTGCTCGAGCTTTTTCAACTGCTTTGCTACCCATCTATACTGTGTCTCTTTTCGCTTTGAAGAAAAGCCTTCGATCTCTCCCTTCATTCTATCGACGAGAACTGTAATCGATGGATTGTTTTTCTCTTTGAGTTCATGGCCCACAGCCCTTAGAACTGCATACTCTTCTTTTGTGAACTTTCTTGTTGGCCCTTTGGCAAATAAAGGATTCGTAATGTCGCCAAATGCAACATACCATGTAGACGCTATCCCCTCTAATGCAATAATTGCTGCAAGGGAGCTCTTTGAAAACATTCGACAATGCAATACAATATCCTCTGCCCTCTTCTCTTCGTCATTCTTTTGCAAAACCATAAGGATCTGAATCACCGATTCAAGAATTGTCGGACGAGAAACAAACGCTTGCATGATATTAAATGCACCATATAAATCCAAGAATTCTTGAAGAACCGCTTGGTTTTCTGCGAATACCACTACTTTATCCATGTTCCTCGGTAATGGCATTAACTGCATTCTCGATACCTTATCGTTCGTCGCTATTGAAAAAACATGAATCATTGGTTGATCTTGTGTTCCCATGAATCGACTTCTAATGTTATTCGCGAAATTATTGACCATTTCTTCGTCACTATCTTTGGGTAATGACGCCTTTTAAGTCAAGACCAAGGACTTGGGGCGCATTTAAAAGCGGTACTTTCGAATAGTAGTGTGAAAATAAATGATGGGTCTTACCTCTAATGATTTAACAAAATTTATTCAACAATTACAGTTGCGTGAGGGTGTCCATTCAAGGATCTTAAGGCAATTCTTGCAAAAATTATATGAATCCGTGCTACAAAGCGCATGGGAAGATCCCCAATACTCTTTTAGCCCACAGGGGCCTGAAGAGTTTGTATCCCACCCTCTGCGAGAGTTTGAAGAAAATGTAGTCCCTCGTCGAAGAACGCAACGAAAACTATCAACAAAAACAATTAAGAACACAATTGCTATTGATGCGGGCTATTTGGGAACAGAGGGGTTCACTGAAAGAGACGGCATTGTTTCTCTAGCCGCTATCCACATACAAGAAGCCGAAAAAATCACGCCTTCTCGCCGAACGATTCTTTTCCCTCCTGATTTTCGTTCTAGACATCTTCTTCTCATGGGTGCGACGGAAGTAAATGCGGCTGCTTGCCTTGCCTCGTGGGGAACCCGGGGAGAAGCCATTTGCTCAGATTTCGAATTAGAGACACACGGGCTTAACGAGGAACTATGCATGCATCAAACATTTCCAAGTCTAAAGGGACAGGGGGAGGTGATAGTAAGCCTTGATCGCCCTTTGTTTCCTTATCATTTATGGGGCGGGAAAGGAAAAAGCAAACTTCCACTAGTTGAAGCCTATGAACGGTTTTATAAGGTCGTGCAACGAACAGGTGCGCTCGCCTATTCTGTGATTTCTTCATCGATGCAAAAAAGCATCATTGAGGTCATTGCTGAAGCGATCAATGGCGAGGGAAGCATTAAGAATGCTCGACCCTTACTTTCCTTTCTCGAACACTGGATCAATGAAAACGAGCAACTAGCCCTCGAAATGCTGGAACGATTGATTGGTCTTAGTTCTAGCAATCTTGCTGAATGGATGAAGACTATCGGAGATGAATCCATTGCTCGCTTGTTCTTTGGCATGCTTGCAGAAAAACTCGATGATGGATCTCCCTATCTGAAAGACTATGATGTCTTCAACACTACCAAATTCAAATTCGAAGATCGAAGTACAACTTGGACGTTAAACGCTCCTTATACAATAAAAGGTAGCCCTGAAGCTTATGTCGCTAGGATGGCTGGCGCTCTTGACTTGTCATTTTTCTACGTGAGTTATGGCAAGATGTATTCTCGAGTTGAATTCACCGGTAATAACCCAACATCTGTGTATCACCATTACTTGCTAATGACTTCTCGAACAAAAAGATACTACCCCTTTCACTTAGAATTGGCCCATGAACACGCGGTCATGAAGGGGCGTGTCAAACGCGGTTTTCTTTCATTACTCTTGACTCACAACCTAGGGGTACCCGGGCCAAAATTATTGAGCAAAATCGGAGGAACTCAAAGTGGAGCAGTACTCGAATCCTTTTAGCACAAGCAGATACCTGGGTGAAATTCGGAAAGCTCTTGATGACTCCTTTGTCCGGGGAACTTTGGGAAGCATTCATGATGAGGAAACAGAGCTTCTTCTACAAGAACTCCCCGCATTCGCTGTAGGACCCACTCTCCAGGATGGCTCTGCAGATTTGTATCTGTGTCTGTTTAGTGTTCAACACGCTACCCTCGAACCATATTGGTCTCCCGAAGAATGGCCAAATGAAGATATTGAAGCAATGACATCGGAATCCTTCTTCATCGGGATTAGGGTTGCAACAATTCAGAAAAATGCCGGCTATGGTCTTAGCATCAGCCCCCCTAAACGTCGCCACCGAATAAACTATTCGCTCGAAGAGGCAGACCCCTATATCGTTGAAGAATTCTTAACTACTTATCCAACATACACTTGGTTATATCGCTTAAATGAGCACGACGAAACCCTTCTATACAAAGTTGCTCGTTCTTTAGCCCGGTACCTATCACTGTTTGAATCATTCAACTTTGGGGCGTTTATTACCGTCCTCATTGACGGCCTTCTTCTTTTGCGATTAGGAGAAGGACACTTTGCAAACATTCTCGACGAAGTTTATCAATCTGCCTCCCGAGATCCACCCAATGGACACGTCATAGACACCGACGGGCGAAAAGTCGAGGTCTTATCATCCAAAACCGTGGACTTAGAAAAACATCCGCTTCTTCTCGCAGAGGATCATGATTCCCACCGAAAGGTTTTGCTTCAAGCTAGTCGCGGAAAATCGCTAACTACAGAAGGCCATAAACTAGCAGCAACAACATTTGACGGCAAGAAAACAACTACTAGTTCCGGCCTAAGAGTTGGCTCTCCCGTTAGAGTTCCAACAGCAAAAGACATGCAAGAAGCCATTGTGCCTGAAGTTTCTGAGAACGCAATTGGCATACCTGTGGCTCCTGTTAAGGGCCTAGACCCCAAGGAAGGCGAACACTACTTCGAAATCGTTGTCGAACCTGGAGTAACAAGCCTCAACGCCGCTATCATTGGTCCAACAAGAAGTGGGAAAACCAATTTTATCAAGACGTTTATCGTTCAATTAGCGAGACACAACCTCCAAGTAGAACAGCAAGGCCTAAACACAAACCGATTCGGGGCAATATTCATCGATAAACAGGGAGAATTCGCGACCAAAATAAAAGACCTGCATGGTATTTCTACAAGCCTTGGAGGGCAATTCGTCCTCCTAGACCCTATGGACGGATATTATGCCCGAATAAGAATAGAAGACATCCCACTGCCCCAACTTCTAGACGATCAAGACTATGACAAATACGGACAGATCATTTATCGAATGATAAAGTGGGCTTGCAAAGAAAAAGGACTTCCTCCCGCCACTGAAAAAAACGGTAAAGCAAGAAACCCACGCATAAGGTATCAATACCTCACACCATCGATTCTCACATTTCTCCTCACAATCGATCCAAATGCTCTAAGGGAGTTCCGGGAATGGGACAACAATACATTCGCGATCAACCAAATACAAGCCGCACTCAGAAGAATCCAACACCTCTCAGATGAAAAATTCGCTAAACTCTTTCAAATGGAATACAACAAGGGAGAATACAAATCAATAGAAACCCGTGAGAGCCTTGAAGAATTCATCATAAACGCACAAAGAAAGGGCGTAATCATCATTCTCAACCTAGCATCCCTTGATCCCGTAGGCGTGCAGAGCCGGGAATCCCGCTTCATCGTACGCTACTGTCTAAACGTTCTGCGCAGAGAAAGAAAACGCCTCTTCTCTCAGCTTGGAGAAAAAGAATTCCGGCGGCAAGCTCCCATCTTCTACGTTATAGATGAAGAAGCCACTTCCGAGCTCTCCTCAGAAAACGTGGATTACCACATGTGGATTGAAAGCGTCACTAGTGCTAGCAAACTCCTGATCGGCAACATTTTCGTGTTCCAATCGACCCTTGGCATCAAACCTCTCCTTCTCTCGCAACTGTCTGGCTTCTCGACCATCTTCCCCATCCCGCAACAACGAGACCGAGAAAACGTGCTCGCAGGAGCAGCAATCAAAGATTTGAATCTCTACGAGGAATACTTGGCGGAAGGAGGCCTAGGAACCGCAGTAATCTCCAGCGAAGCCTACGGCAGAAGAGGATTCGTCGTTCACACCATTCAATTCGACCATTACCTCGAACAAGTGGCCGCAAACATATTCCCACTGCCCCGAAAAATAACCTCCCACAACAGTGAGCAATCATAACTCTGATCCAAAAAGCATGGAAGGGAATCACTTGAAGAAGAACGAACAGTATCTTCCCGTTCAATACCCTCATCATCTTCAAGACGTCGATGAAAACCATAAGACTCAATTTAACAAGATACTAATTGAGCAACCCATCCAACAGCTTCGTGATCCATTCGAAATATACGACCATGACCTCGTTATTCAAAAGGTATTTCTAAAACACATCTCCGGCTATCCCATTCCCCACCTCCTCCTCAACAACGCTGAAGGTCAATACTTCGCGATCCCTCTCTTTGGTCTCCTCTCACTAACATTGGGAGACAGGCAGTGCCTGCTCTGCACAACCCCTATCCCTTCAACCAGCTATTTCCCCTATTGCACCGAGTGCTACAATATGACCAACTTCTACGGACAAATGTGCCGATTTGAAGGCCCTGGAAAACCCTTCGACACACTTTGTACCAAAGCAACCCCTCCGTGTTCTGTTCTAAACGGCCCCACAGGGTGTTTCAAGCCACACTATCTTTACATCGCATCCATTGGCTCTTTCATCAAAGTCGGAATAAGCTCCGAGAGAAGAGTATCGGGAAGATACGCGCGTCTCATGGAACAAGGCATTAGGAGAGCACTCGTAGTACGCTCCTTTTCATCCTTGCACGACGCGATAAACGCTGAAACCCTCGTCGCAGGTGCCCTCGGCCTTCCCGTCAGAATAACTACAACAGAAAAAGCCCAAGGAATCCAACAACCAGACGAGCCCATCGATAGGGAAAATCACTGGATTCATGAAAAACTACGAAAAATATTTCCCGACAAATCACTAATTGGTCTCAAACTCTTCGAAACCCCCGACTTCATCAAAAACGCGGAAATCACAGTTCAAACTCTCCCTCCTACCGTCATCGAAGGAGAGATTCTCTACTCCTTGGGGAAATTCATTTTCATAACCCTGGATCCCACCCCTTATCACTCAGAAAACGAAGAATCACTGGTCATGCTCGACTCCTCAAAACTCCAAGGATACCCCATCATTTTACAAGAATCTGATTAAAAGGTGAAAAAATGGTAGTTGTCTTCGTAACAAAACACGGAACAAAAATCGGCAAGCACCAAGAAAGGATAACCCTCTACATCCCCGACCCCGAGACCCCAGACCAAGAAATTTCCGTGAAAAGCCTGGAAGAAATAATCATAGAAGCAAACGCTTCCATCTCAACGCAAGCCATAAAACTAGCAGCACAGCAAGGAATCCCTATCCTTTTCATGGCTGGAAATATCCCGCTCGCCATACTCCACCCCGAAGTTGCTCACGGAAGTGTGGAGGTACGGAGACAGCAAATGATGGCCTACTATGACGAAAGAGGAGTTCAATTCGCAAATCAAGTCGTGAAAGCTGGAATGCTTAACAAGCAGCAATTGCTCCAAACACTATGCAACCGAAGAAACCTCGACCCCAAAACCTATGGGGAAATACAAGATGCAATTGAGCACATTGAAACACAGATTCACCAACTCCCCGTCAAAGGTACTAAGCTCCCCATGGTCAGAGAAAAACTCTTCGGACTCGAAGGAGAAGCCGCAAAACACTATTTCCGCGGCCTAAGAGCAGTAATCGGAGAAAAATGGGGCTTTGAAAAAAGAAACCGAAGACCACCTCAAGACCCCATCAACTCCATGCTCAGCTACGGATACGCCATTCTCTACTCCAAACTCTTCAGTGCCGTCGTTATTGCCGGGCTCGAATGCTTTGCCGGATTCCTACACACCGACCGCTCAGGAAAACCAAGCCTAGTCCTAGATCTCATAGAAGAATTTCGACAACCCGTTGTGGACAAAACGATCCTAAGGATAACTGGGCGAAACATGGTTTCCCCCGAAGACTTCGAAACCACCCAAAAAGGATGCATGATAATGGAGAAAGCCAAGAAAATACTCGTAGAGGAACTATACGACGAACTAGACCGGAAAATCCCAACACCACACGGAAAACTCAGCATGGCCGATATTCTTATCTACCAAGCCCGAAACGCTGGCAAATTCTTCCGAAGAATCACTCCAAAATACAAACCATTCATTATGTCCGGGTGAACTCATGCTCCTCACCATAGCTTCCGAACCGCTTTCCACCACTCCTCCTCTTATTAACACGCACCAATTCTGAAGGAGGACGCAAGATGGCAAAAACACAATACCTCGCAGCATACGACGTTACGGACAACGACCTGCGAAACCTAACCGCAGACCTTCTCAAGAACGCCGGAATGGAACGAATCCAGTACAGCGTCTTCTACGGCGAA
>JALTMP010000078.1 GCA_027001645.1 Candidatus Heimdallarchaeota archaeon | reverse complement strand
TGCTGATCTGGCGCTACGCGCCTCGTTGTGCTCTTCTTCTCTTTAGAATTTCCTCCAAACGATCACTTATGGTCTGAGACTCATCAGACTCTGAAACTACGTTTGTCGATTGGCTGGGTTGAGGCTCCTGTGGAAATGTTTCCTGATCGGAAGGACGAATCAAGTCGAGAGCACTGATTATGTCTTTTGCAATTCGTTTCATAGTTGGAGAAAGCTTTGACATCCCCGCCGCGTATTCGGTTTTTATCTCGTGAATATAATGAACGCCAGATTCATAGTCTCCCATGTAAAAGGAGGTGATTGCTTGTACAATAAGTAGAGTCATCATTTTGTCAGCAGGAACGGGATCACGAAAACCAGGATACATTATGTGAGACTTGTCCTTTTACCTTTATTTACATATCTTCCGAAATTTTAGGACATTATATCGACTAACATTGTAAGCCAATTCTCAAAGAGAATAGCTAGATAATTCGCCCCAAACACTGTAGATGTTCATACTTGTGAAAATGGGTCGGTTCTCTCATTCTTGAAGATAACATCCATTTTCACGATCAGACAACAAGCAATGATCAATTAGGTTTGTAGCAATGGGAAAACATTTGCGATCAGAAAATCATAACTCTAAGTAGTACCCCAGATCAAGGAACAACTAGGGCGAGGTTCTTTAGTCTATCTACAATGCAATGACTAGGGCTACTAGATTAATACTGAGAAACTGTTTGGAAGTTTATCTACTTGGCAATGCAAAGCTTCCCTCTCGTCTTTTCGATGCATTGACTAATCTAAGAGCGAATATTTAAGTCCTCTTCTAATTTTAAGGTCTTGTTTTAGGAATGCTTTAAATAATTGTTTAAGACGTTTAACATGAATAACTTTTGTGAGGACCATCCATGATTAATATAGAGCTATTAAGTACTGCGTTATTAGCAGATATTCGTCCAGGAGTGTTGCTTCTGCTATTTGGTTTAGCCCTCCTTTTGAAGACTGTCGTCAAGAGAAGAAGATCAGAACCAGACGCGGAAAGAAAACCAAATACACCCCCTGTACCCAATGATCCCCCTTACACTAGTGTAACTCCCCCTCCGAATCCTACTCCAATTGATATATCTCCATAGAAATTTGTTTTGAGACGATTTATTGAGATTGGAGCCTTTCCTATAAAGGGAACAATCGTTGGTCATTTTGCTCTTCAGTCATTTGACTAGATGAAAACATATATGATGTATCAGCATGAAATATGGAGGAATTAAGTCATTGTCGAAAGATTCTTCTCACCATTGCAAGATCAACAAGATCCGTCATTTGATTGAGGTAGCAAGACTAGAATGTGCATTGAGCATTCTAAAAAGAATACCTTCAAACTGTAAAGGCTCGCACAAGCACCAAGTCCTTTATTACCAAGCGAGAATTTTCCTGCTTAGAAACCAATTCAACTTGGCATTGGAAAAACTTAGAGAACTAAAAAGGCAAGACACATATTCTACAACAGACACGGAATTCCAAATTCGAGTTGAGCTCCAAATTGCTCGTTCATTGTTGAATCTTCACTTTCTGGATGATGCAAATCATCTTTTGGTTAGTATTCTTGAAAAAACAATGAACACGAGCAATCTTTCAGAAAGCCAAAGACAGGCTCTACTCGCAACTTGTTTTTCGAGATTGGGTCATATTTCACTAAAAAGGGGGGAGCTAACCAAGGCTGAGAATTTGTTCGAGAAAGGGATAGAGCGAGCCCGAAGCATACCGGACCAGTCATTAGAGGGAATCATCCTTTATTTTATGGGGGTTTTAGAGCTCCGTCGAAGTAATCTAATTGGAGCCGAGAAAAAGCTAGAAATAGCTTACAAGCTCTATAAACAGACAGGAAAGAAAGTTGATTTACCAGCGATAGCATATAACTTGGGAATTGTGAAAAATCGTGTAGGACTATATTCTCAAGCAGCGATCTTATTCCAAGAGGGCTTGGAAATAAGCCAGCTAATGAAAAATCATAGTAATGTTGCTTTCCTAATCAATAGCTTGGGCTCCATTGACCTCATTCAAGGACGTTTAGATGATGCACTTGATAAGTACTATCGGGCAACGCAGGAGATCGAGCGAACAGATCAGAAGTTCCTTCGTTATCATTTTTACTATAACATTGCATTAGTTTACAATGAAAAGAACGCCTTTGATGAAGCCTTGGCATGGTATCACCAAGCTCTAAGAGTAGTCAAGAAAAACCCCGAACCACACGATTATCAAACAATTTCTCTAATCCGATATAGTCTGGCATTTTTATTTATTGAGAGAGGAGAACACGAAAAGGCTAGTAATGAGCTCCAAAAGCTACTCGTGCTTTCAGATAAGGTGAAAGAACCGATTGTTTTGATGCGAAGTCAGTTGATCCAAGCAGTTTTACTAAAGTATTCAAAGGATTTGAAAGACAAAGCAAAGGCATACGAAATTCTTGAAAGAATTACTGCGTCTCCTCGTGCAGACTATACAACACAACAAGTAGCGATCGTTCAATTATGTGAATTACTCCTTTTTGAAGCAAGATCCCTTCATAATACTAAGTCGTTAGAAAAGCTGAAATATTGGGCAAAAAAATTGAGAGCACTTGGAGAGCAGAAAAAAAACGCATGGTCTCTCTTGGCGGCTTTAAGATTTGAGGCAAAGCTAAATGCCTTTTATGGTGAGTTCTCGAAGAGTATTGAAAAACTAAGGTACGCGATTAGTTATGCTGACACTAGGGAGATGTTTCACTGGGCGGCTCTGATTTCTGGTGATCTTGACGCCGTGCTTCTTAGTCATCCTAAATTGAATACCGAGATCGATCGCAAGAATGCTGGAGCAGTCCAAGAATGGGAAAAATTATCGGCCATAGAAAGTGTACTTACCACGACTACGCCTCCTCGGCAGTATCTCACCTCTGAAAAACCGCGCTATTTTCTAGTCATTATTCCTTTTGAAGAAAAAACCGCAATTATCACAATCTCAACGAAGGCACGGAAAATAAATAATGCAACAGTCGCGAAAGTGTTACAAATCTTTGACAAGAAGCCTACGCTTGATAATTTCCTAGGATTTCATCTTGAAGCCATTGATGACTCAATGGTTTTAATTGATCATAAAGACGGGGTTTATTACACATATATGTATGCAGGAAACTCATATCTTGCTAGTCAGAAGCTAGACTTCCTAACTCAGCTGTTCCACACAGAAAACCATTCCTTATTGTTAGATGTGGTTTACGGACGGCAAAATATTTCTCTGTTAAGGATAAAAATAGAGGAGATGTTCGAGCATTTCTTATCTATTTATCAAGAAAACAACGAAGACGAGCAAAGGCCCGAATTAGACATCAAACTTTTTTTCGATTCAGCGATTGATGCAAGAAATCGTCGTCGAAGAAAAAACAAGAGCTCAGGAGAAATGCTCGAGAATTCCGATTATTCTGGCTTTGAGCTAAAAGATTTTATTGGGAAAAGGAAGCTTCTACATCCTGTTAGACTTACAATTTTAAGGTTTCTTTACAAAAATTTCAAGCTTAATGCATCAGAACTACGTGCCTTGCTTGGTATTCCATGGGGGAATTTTGCCACTCATTACACAGTGCTGGCTAAAGAAGAGTTAATCGAAATGAGAACAGAATTCATTAACACGCAACCACGCACAATTTTTTACATAACAGATAAAGGGTTGCAAGAATTTGAAAAAATCATAGCCATACTGAAAAAAACAATTCTTTAGGTATTGAGAAGTGCATGGCTTTCTCAAATTGCTCTTAAGAGGTAAGGTGTTATATCCTTAAATCCTAGTGGAGGGTGAAGAAGGAACCTCTTTCCTTCGATTACGTGGGGAAAATTTTCCTATGACTCTACGGTTTCCTTTTTTTGAGAAAATTAATTATTCAGGGGTAATCTCAATAGGATAACTATGGAACCCGCAAGTAGCGACTGCTTATTGAAGGAAACAAAGCAATTTGGCAAATCTAAGGATCATGTGTTCAAATACTTGACCATTGGATCTGGCGAACCGCTGGTGTTGATCCCTGGAACGGCGGGAAACGAGCGTATCTTCTGCAGGATTGCCCCACTTCTAAAAGAACAATTCACCGTTTATTCGTTCTCCCATATTCACATGAAGGGTCTGAAGAACGTAATTTCCGCGTGGCATTCTGTTCTCGATGAATTAGTCGGTAAACCATTTCATTTGTTGGGAACGTCAGTAGGGGGGAGACTCATTCAATATTATGCACAAGAGTATCCCGAAGATGTGAAGTCGCTTATTATTGGGAATTCCTATGCTGATATCTCAGAACTAAAACGCAGAAATCGGATTGTGCTAATGACTGGAAAAATTCTTCCTTATACTATCACAAGGCGACTAATTCTTAGGAACATCAGAAAATCATTTCAAGAACACTCTGATTACAACGTTTTTGTCTCGTATTTCCAGAAACACCTAAATGAAATCTCAAAACATGATCTTATCGTTCGCGCTGAGTGGAATTTTGAAGATCTCCCCTTACCAGTTATTGAGGCTTCGATCCCCGTGCTTCTCTTGTTGAGTAAGGATGATCCTGTCATTCCTCTAAAGACAAGAAATCACCTCAAAAGTTATTACAAGAATGCTCGCATACATGAATTCTCCTCGGGAGGACATTTCCCATACCTTACGCGACCCCGAGAATATGCCGATGCAATTCTCCAGTTCTTGCAGGGTATAGTGTGAATCTTTCAAGCAAGCCCTTACTATACCCCCTTAAATTGAAACGTTTGGAAAGACTTAAGCTAGAAAATTCTTATAGCCCCTTTTCCATTGATTTGAATGTGAGTCAGGAAAATCAAGGGAGTCCATCTTCAAAACCAAGAAAGCAATTTGTGATCCGAAGAGAGAATCGTGGGGTAAATCGAATGATCTCTCTTTCTAATAGGCAGCTAGCTCTCGCTTCTATCTTTGCATTTGTTTTCATTGCTCTTGCATTACTTGTTAACGAAGTTTCTAAATTACTTCTAAATCTCTCAACTCCTGGTCTTACGTCAAAACAAGTATGGGCTTACTGGCTGAGCTTCGCTGCAAACACAATTGCTTTTCTCGCTGCTGCCATTGCAGGGATTGTACTTTCGAATATTGCATTTAGAGAAAACTCTGATCAAAAACTGAAATATGTTGCAATGATTGCGCTAATAATTGCGCTTCTTGGCTTGATCCCCGGGAACACTATAACCATCACTTTGTAACCAAGAAGGTTTCTCAAGCATTCTCTAAACATTATGCATGATATGTAGAATGGAAAATAATGTTTTTCTTCTCCATGAACTTGCGACAAACACGTTACTGAAACTCCATATTGGACAATTTGGCGAAGTCCCTAAGACTTTGCAACGTTATTTGGGCCTCGTGGCTTTCCCTATATCTTTTGAATCCTAATCTTTGGTTAATCGACATCATGGGAGCATTTGTAGAAGCATTTCCTGTAGTTATGTATTTCAGCTTAGGATGGCTCTGTTTAGTCTTTCTGAGAAGAAATGCTTTCAGCCATTTTCCATATCCTCTTCCTCTGAATTGTTTTCTGACTCCTGTTAGTCCTTGATATGCTTTGAAGGGGATATCTGGATGAACTATGAGTTCCGTTAGGCCAGAAACCATTCCATCTTTTTCCAAAATGATCGCAGTATATTTTATTCCGCCAAGTTGTGAAATTTCTTCTTCATTTCTTCTGATCTGTTCAGGCCCAAATTTGAATGTGCTAACATCTAACTCTCCCATTGGTTGCTCATTGTAAGTCTCTGTGTACGTCTCCGCGAAGGTTTCTATGACCTCATCCGGAACTCTGGTGAAAACCTTGAGAACAGAACCATATTGTATTGCGGCTTGCTCACCGTTTTGTATCCATTCCTCAACTAGCTTCCAATCCACGTTGTCTAAGTAGAGCCTGTTTTCTGCGCCGGAAAGAGCAATTTTTGCACCAAGACGTCTGAAGAAGTCTTTTGAATCTCGAGTTGATCCACCAATCAAAACAAGGATTTCTTTACCGAGTGTTTCCATGAATTCAATCGTTTTCTTGACCAAAGCATTTTCAGATGGTGTTTTGAAGTGATTGGAGAGTAGGTCAATAGTTCCAATTACTAGCTTTTCGTTGCCCTTGTAGCTCGGGCTCTCCTTGCGGAAGGTTGAAAGCGTCGCACAACCCACACACCTTTCAATTTCTTGTGAGCTATCAATGACCAGCCATATTTCGGTAATTTTTTCTGGATCACGGAGTTGGGACGAATAGCTTTGTTTAACGATTTCAAAAGGAAGAAGGTCGTCATCTGGAAAGGCTTCCTTAGTCTTCTCTACGTAATAGTCGTAGAATAATTTCCACTGTTCCAAATCTGAATCAAGCAGGAGACTAGCCAAACGAATATTCATGTTAAGACTTGAGCTATGAATAGATATATTGGATATCAAACGTTGGGGTTTCTTGAAAAAACTTCTCACTTGAGAGAAGAAACCGATGGCACGCATATTTGTTTCATGAGTTATCTATTCTTGGATGATCTCGTAATAAGTTCCTTTCTCCAAGGTTTCTGATGGAAAGAACAGGGCTTCTTGCGAGATTTTCATCTGGTTGGGAATTGTTTCACACTCATCCATCTTTCTTGTGAGACGAATAATCCCCGTGTTAGGGTCGAAAGACAAGTTATTGACACATGGATTCTCGAAGTGCGTTGTTATTAGTTTAGTTCCTTCCTCAATGGCTTGAATGGTCTTTCTTGCTAACTCTCTCCAATCGTATGTTTTTGCTTTCTTCTTCCCCTTCCTTCTTAGCTCCTCTCTAAGGCTATCATCTTCTAGCAGTGTTTCAATGGCTTTCT
This sequence comes from Candidatus Heimdallarchaeota archaeon, assembly GCA_027001645.1. Taxonomy (GTDB): domain Archaea; phylum Asgardarchaeota; class Heimdallarchaeia; order Heimdallarchaeales; family JAJRWK01; genus JAJRWK01. The sequence goes on along the minus strand of JALTMP010000078.1, from coordinate 281 downwards.
GGAGGGCAAAGACATCATCTTTTGGAACCATGTACGCGGCCCCACCTACCCAATAGGCTAATCCCCCAACCTTCGTGCAGACCACTGGTGCACCCGCAGCCATCGCTTCAAGAGTGGAAATAGAGAAACTCTCCCATCTTGAAGGCAAGGAATAAAGAATCGCTCCTTGAAGAAATGCGTAGACTTCTTCATCAGAAAGCCCGCTCAAGAAAAAGACCTTTGGATAATCTCCAATGATTTTTTGATCTTCTAAATCGTGCTTTGAATCATTTGTTAACACC
>JALTMP010000077.1 GCA_027001645.1 Candidatus Heimdallarchaeota archaeon | reverse complement strand
GAGGATTCGCAGTCACTCTGTACACTAGTGTATTGATATTACTCATGCTTTCTAGTATTAGCATTTCTAAGGGAAACCAACCAATAACGTATTACTCTGAAGACAATTCATCAATTAACTCAGTTGTCAATCCAAGAAATGAGTTGGGATTGAAGACGTATAATCCCCAATTTAATGAATATTCAATAGTAGATAAAATGACATTAACCCCAATACTGACCCCGGATAACGCGTTAGAGGTTTACGCTGCATGGTTGTCGAGAGCAAATACCTCAATCAATGTAGAAGCACAGTATATTCAGAAATTTGATGATTCACTCCCTTGGGATCAAGATACCAACCCTCTGGTAAGAGAACTAGTAAAGGCCCATCAGAACCGAGGAGTGACCGTGCGAGTCATTGTTAATGAGGATTCAGACAGTGATAATGTAACTGCTTATTTTGAAGGCTTGGGAATCAGCATCAGGTGGATGGGTGCAAACAATAGTTTTGAGCAAAGAATTACTCAGACCCACAACAAGTTCATATCCATCGATGGCAAAGTAACAATTTTGTCAAGTGCTAATTTTGGCCCTAACGCCTTTTACAATAATCGAGAGGCGGGCATGGTTATTCAGCACTCTGGCTTAACTGCCTACTACGATTCAGTGTTTGAACTGGACTGGAAAATGTCAGCACCAGATGAGCCGGGAGAGCCGGGTGGACTCTTGAAAGCCGATGGGATAAACCCTCAGACACAAAAAAATGTTAACACTCCAGCAAGTTCCCCCCAGATAGATTATTCAACGAGTTTTGTTGCAGAGAACTTTACGGGGACATTCAATGCCACTGCATTCATCAGCCCTGATACCGTTGATGCAATTGTTTTTCGATACTTGAGAAATGCTAAACAGAGCATTTATGTTACAATGTATACTCTTTCTCGGTTCGACTTTGTTGATGAACTCATTGCTTTGAAACAAGCAAATCCCAAGCTAGATATTCGAGTGTTAGTCTCTCATGACCGCGTGGGAGCAACAGAAGATAGAGATACGGTTGAAGCAGCCAAGAGACTCACAGAAGCACTCATTCCCGTCCGCAATACTACTAAAGATTTCAGATTTACACATGCTAAGTATTGGATAATTGATGGCAACACCTCATTTGTCTACACTGGAAATTGGTCTCCGCGATCTTCTCCTCCTCAGAAAGACAGCTACACTTCTGGGGAAGTGAATCGGGATATGGGAATAGCGGTCATCAGTGAAGAAATAGCCACTTATTTCACCACAGTATTTGAATCGGATTGGGCAGTGGGTAGCCCGTGGCCGCTCCCTGTTGGTGCCGAACTTTCATTAGACAATGGACAAGTCATTAGTGGGAGCATAAATGTCCAAATTCTAGTTAACCAGCTGACAACCTTGGAATACCGAATAGATTCTGGGAACTGGCAATCTTTAACAATAGCAGATGGAACAAGCGAATTTACCTTGGATACAACACAGCTTTCCAACGGTCCCCATAAGGTTGAGGTCAGAGGGGATTTTGAAGGAACAACGTATTCAGATTCTGCGATAGTTAACGTCGTCAATACTAACGGTGAATGGAGACTCTTAGTAACAGAAGTCGTTTATGACGCAAAAGGATCAGACACGGGTAAGGAATACTTTGAAATCTCCAATACGTTTGACTTTGCTCTCTATTT
>JALTMP010000076.1 GCA_027001645.1 Candidatus Heimdallarchaeota archaeon | reverse complement strand
ATTCTCAACGACCTCTCTTATATCATTACCGAAATTGGATGCATAGTTGAGTTTGTGATCAAAAAATTTGTTGAGTTCACTCTCTATTCTTTTTTTGTATTCTTGGATCATTTCTTGCATAGCGGGGATATTTACGTAATGGGTATTAAAGTTTTTATACCATGGGATTTTTTGGTATACTATGAGAATATTCAAGTTCAAAATATGTTTATTTGGCGAGCCAGCAGTTGGAAAAACCTCATTGATCCGAAGATTTGTGTATGATACTTTTGATGAGAAGTATCTGAGTACCATAGGAACGAAGGTATCCAAAAAAACGGTATCTCTAGAAATCAATGGAGAAGAGATTCGCGTAGATATGATGATATGGGATATAATGGGACAGGAAAGTTTCCGGCAACTTTTGAAGGATGCGTATTTTTATGGAGCAGAGGGTTTGATAGGTGTTGCCGATATAACGAGGAAAAACACTCTTTATGCTCTGGATGAGTGGCTTAAAGAAATTTTTAAAATAACAGGAGAGAAACCGATAATATTCATCGGAAACAAATACGATTTGAAAGAAAATGCGGAGTGGGGTGAAGATGAGATAAAGCAACTAACGGAGAAATATCGTGCAATAAAATATCTGTTCACGAGTGCAAAAACAGGAGAGGGCGTGGAAGATACTTTCTTGACGTTAGCCCGAAAACTTGTAGAGAAGAAGATCTGATGTTGGAATATATTGTTATATCAATTGCAATAGCCTCACTTTTGATATCTCTTAAAAAGAGTGCTGTGATAACAATCTCAATAACTCTTTTTGTAATATTTTTCATTGAGATTGCATATTTTCTGATGGGGGGTTCTTTATATGAAGTTGTTTTTGATACCTCAGACCCAGATTTAATACGTTTTTTTACCTCTCTATTTGTTCATGCTAACGCCCCGCATATAATAGTGAACGTTCTTGTGTTTCTGCTGGTGGGAATTCCTCTTGAAGATAAGGATGGGAATAGAAATGTGTTGATTTACTATTTTCTAGGAGGGATTGCTGGAAACCTCTTCTATTACTTTGCAAACTTGAGTAAAGGAGGTGCAATTCTGGGGGCATCTGGTTGTATATTTGGAATACTTGGCGCTTTTATTGTGAGATACCCCAATGAGGAAATCTCTATGTTCCTTGGATTCATTTTTATGAGGAGAGTTAAGGCAAAATATGCAATACTTACTATGGCAGTAATAGAAACATTGGCAGTGTTTATGTTGACAAACGATAATGTGGCGCATATAGCCCACGTAGGAGGCTTTGTTGCCGGGGTCTTCATAGGGAAGATGATTCCCAAATATGAAGTGGGTAGAGAGACAATTGATATGTCCTTTCTGTACGAACTTGCGGACAGTGAAGAGGATAGAAAATACGTTGAAAAGATACTGGGTGAGGAAGATTATATGGTGAAGAAAGCGCTGCTTGAAAGTTTTTTAGAAAAGAAATGCAGAAATTATACAATCAAAGAGAAGTATGTAATCTGCGACGGGAAAAAGTACAAATTTCAAATTTTGCGTCGCAGGTAAATTACTGTGAAAATAAATCCGATGATAAGATTAGTGTAAAAGAGAGAGATTCTCCAAAGCACCGTAAGTATTGAAACTATTCCAAGGGGAAGCACTTGTGCATAGAGTACAAAGGAGCCAAACTCTGCAATACCACTAC
>JALTMP010000075.1:552-1694 GCA_027001645.1 Candidatus Heimdallarchaeota archaeon | reverse complement strand
TTGTAAGTTTGTAGTATTTGGTGGATATAGGATTGGTTGGTTAGGACCTATGATTGAGGAGGGAGGTTTCAGAAATAATAACGGCTCATCAGGGATGGGGTTTCCTAATTCCTTTGCATGGTCTTGATAATTTCGTCCCACGCATACGATCTTGGAAGGAACAACAGGAGCCATTAGTGAGAGTTCGCCAGGTTCAATTTTTTCCCCTTGGGATTGAAATTCGAGGGGGTTTTCTAGAATGGAATTGAATAGGCGATCCTGAAATACCTCAATTCTGTCTTTGCTGCTCAGAAAAACTACGGTTTTCTTTTCTAATTTTCCTCTTCCAATTCTCACAATGTGTGTTTTTACTACTGATACAAATTGCTTCCGATTAGAAATTAGTAAGGAGAAATGAAGTAGCCAAGGTAGCGCTATGTGCTGTCAGGATGGGATTCGTAATGATAAAACGCCACCTACATCTCTCACTTGCACGGAATCTGAGGGTGCAATGACGCTAAACGTAAGAGATTTGGCTCTTCCAAACAGAGATTTTCCCCCATTGACACGCGATTTTAGAGAGAATAGCTTAATTCCCGTGAATTTGTCAGCATCGACCCGCTGCATAGTTCTCGAGATCAGGTCAAGTTCTTCTTGGGGCTCGAGAGCTCTTTCGATAACGACTACGTTTTTCTGGGAAACACTGTTGAGGATTAGATCAAATCTTGCATCTGCTTCTAGCCTATCCAATATCGCTTCTGGTATGAAATCTACTCCTTGAACGACCATTTCTTTCACCTCTTTAGCTTGCAAATTGGGCAATTGCTTGATACAATTGGTCAATGCCTTCGCCTTTCAGAGCCGAAATGGGAACTACTTTGTGTTGCGGAAAAGTTTCTTGTATCAAACCGGGACTGGAATTTGGAAGATCGATCTTATTTGCCACAATAATGAATGGTTTCTTTTGCATCTCTAGGGCTCCCAGTAGTGTTAGATTGACTTGATCGAATGGTACTTTTGTACTATCCATCACAACGAGCGCAATATCTATGGAATTAAGATGTTTTATTGCGTCTACAATTCCTTTTGTAGCTTCTTTAGCCCTTTGCATTGCTTCTTCCTTGCTGAGTCCGTACTTGGTGAATTCCCTCCAATCAACTTGG
>JALTMP010000075.1:0-542 GCA_027001645.1 Candidatus Heimdallarchaeota archaeon | reverse complement strand
ATTCAGTAGGACGCTCAATTCACTCCGCATGAGGCGGTTTACTTGTTTTCGAAGTGTTCTGAGAGTGTCAAGCGTGATATCTTCAGAATATTTTACTTTGGAAAAAAAATCTTCGAAAAGTGTCGCTAGTGTTTCTCTGAAACTCCAGAAGGGAAGCATTTCCTTTCGGACGTAAACTGTAAGAATTAGCAAATCTTCCTTGAGGCGAGTGTCTTTCATGGGGCTTTTGGTTTTTTTGGTAAAAGCGTATAGAACCAAGAAATAATCATCCTGGTCCTTCATTGGCAAGGGACCATAAAGTCCAGGAATCCATTTCTGAATATGTCCGACGGCATAATAGCTGACGGCGGCAATATTTGAGAAGAATTCTTCTCTTTCAGGCTCTGAGGAATAGAAAGGTAGGGTCTCTGAAACCAATGGGTTAGATGGCGCGACAAAGCTCAAAACGCTAAGAAAATAAGCCCTTGCTTCTTCTGAACGAATAAGAGATTCTCCTTTTTCGTAGAGCCCGGACAATACGAGCTCGGATACATCCCTCACTA
>JALTMP010000074.1 GCA_027001645.1 Candidatus Heimdallarchaeota archaeon | reverse complement strand
GAGCCTCAACCCAGCCAATCGACAAACGTAGTTTCAGAGTCTGATGAGTCTCAGACCATAAGTGATCGTTTGGAGGAAATTCTAAAGAGAAGAAGAGCACAACGAGGCGCGTAGCGCCAGATCAGCATGTTCAGAATGCCTACTTTGTTCTTAGAATGATGTGGTATCCAAACTTGGTTTTGACGGGTTCTGTAGTCATTTCTCCCGGCTGGAGTGCAAACGCTGCTTTTTCAAATTCTTTTACCATTTGCCCTCGTCCAAATTCCCCTAGATCTCCCCCTCGCTTCTTGGATGGACAAATGCTATACTGTTTTGCGAGCTCTTTGAAATTCTCTCCCGCTTGAATTCGATCAATGATCTCAATGGCTAGCTTGTGTTTTTCAACTAGAATATGACTGGCTCTGATTTTGTTTGCCATGAGTTTACTTTATTCTTAGTTCTTATAGAATTATTGATGTGTCTAACGTGTATTCGTTGTTTTCAAACTAGATGGCTTAATCTTAAAAAAATGAAAGAAAGGAGGGGACGCAAGTAATCATTTAGAAGTGTGATTCTGGTTCGATTAGACCGGCCCATATACTGAAGCTGACAACAAAAAGTACCATACCTATCATGATCGCTACTGCAATTTTACGAGAGCCTACTCGGGGGTCTCGTGATTCAGCTCGGTCAATGATAGGAATAAGAGCCAGGAGAATAACTGCAATTGCCGGAAAGATCACGATTGCTAAAAGTCCGATCCAGTTCTCGATGGGGTACCATGGGAGAAATGCCCATGGTGGGCGACTAACTTCAACACCAAGGATTGGTTCCGGGGCGGCTTCACGGGGGAAGATTATTGCAAATAATGAAACAATGACGAAGAAAATGCCGGAATAAAGTGTGGCAACCTTTAGATGGTCGAGGAAGGTAATATCCGTTTCTTCCTTCCACGTCTCTTCCTCACCTGGAAGAGAAGAAATGCCGTGCAACTTAATGTAGAGCAAGTGAAAAGCAATGAGTAGCAAGAGAAGCAATGGGAGCGTACTAATGTGCAACGCGTACATTCTTGAAAGCAGAGAAGTTGAAGTCGTAAGGTCTGAAGTAAGGGGAATTCCTAAGGGGCCGAACATTTTTCCGGTAAGGTCAAAGTGTTCTAGGGCTTCAAAGCCTTCTTGGTCATACTTCAGAGTTGTTCCTGTGAATAACATCACCATTGAGACTAAGAATAAAGCAAGGCCAATGTACCAAGTTATCTCTCTATTCTGTTTGTAGGATCCCGTAATCACAATTCGTAGCATGTGCAACAATAGCAAAACTGGAATGAATAATGCTGTCCACCAGTGCAGACCACGAATGTATTGCAAGAACCAATTGGATGAGATGTAAGCGACGCTTTGATTAGCCCCTTCTGGCGTAGGATTATAATATTGTGCCAGAATGGTTCCAGTAATGCCCATTATTGTGAATGCAAATAAAGTAATGGCTCCTAAGGCGTAGCCATAGGTGTTAGCAACCTTGGGAATGGGATACTTTAAGCCTGAAATTTTGATTTTTTCATCAAGTTTTTCCATAATGTTAGAATCTGTCATTTTTGTTCCTCCTTTACTTAGAATTTATCGGTTGTTTTGGCCAGTAAACCCAAACCGTAGCACTTGCTGCGACAAGAAGGATCAGGGGGAAAAGTATGTAATCAATCCAATCGGCTTCATTCGC
>JALTMP010000073.1 GCA_027001645.1 Candidatus Heimdallarchaeota archaeon | reverse complement strand
TGCCGAACGTTATTGTGTTTTCAGAATTGGTAAGAGGACACTTGTCGTCTTTAAATGATGCCAAGAAACTTCTATCTAGTCTTCAAATTGAAGATCCACAAGATGATCTTCGGCCCTATGAAGCCAAGCTTCTTCGATTAATCGATTTTGCTTCGCTGATGTTGGATCTTAGTTTCTTAGTACATCTGGATCCGGGAAGAGAGTACAAGAGTGCGATTACTGCTTTTGAAGATCTTGTCGATCGAACATTACGCGAATACTATAAGGATCTGCTAGGGGCCTATGCTGAAAAAGTAATTTCAGAATCAGAAAGTGTGGGGTTGCTCAAGTTAGGGACTGAACTAGAAATGATGGCTGATTATGCATTTCAGCTCGCTTTCGGCCCTCACAAAAAGAAAGGTAGCGGAGAGCTTCTTTTGCAAGACATCATGGAGGAAACGAGTGAAGGAGTCGAAGTTATTCCTATTTCCATAAACTCCCCTTACGTAAACAAATCCATTCGAGAAGCAGAGCTCGAAACTGAGATCAGTGGTGAAGTTTTCAATGTTATTGCACTAAGAAGAAAAGGCAAGATTGTCCCCTTTCCTGATGAGGACATAAAATTAAAACCTGGAGATATCTTGATTGTTAAGGTCTATCATGATGAAGAGATTTCTGAGGAAGTTGAGAACCGGCAGATTACAAATCGCTAATGATTCTTGTTATAAGACGACTGCGAATAGGTTTTAGCCCTCAAAGATACGCTTTACTTTATTTGCTATTATGGGGAGCGTTTTTGAGATGTCGCCTAGTAATACGTAGTCATAGGGTGTTTGACGATTCGGCGTTTCCAGATTGAGAAAAATCTTTTTTCCTTTGGCGCTTTCGAAAAGATCCGCCGCTGGATAGACCTCTAAGCTTGTTCCCGCAGCAATGATCACGTCAGCATTGTCGGCTTCTCTCTTACTTCTATCAAGCACCATGTGATCTAGCGATTCTCCGAATAGTATTACGTCAAGTTTCAAGACTGCGCCACAAAAGTCGCATTTTGGTACGGTTTTCTTTTTCGTTTGCCTTTCCAACAAGTCTATGTCATACGATGATCGACAACCGATACATCTAGCTCGAGTTGCAGAACCATGGAGCTCTAGAACATGTGACGAACCGGCTTGCTGATGTAGCCCATCAACATTTTGGGTGATCACGATGGTCTCTTTTTCTACTTCCTTGCGTTGCCTTTCGATATCTGCTAAGGCGAAATGGGCTGGATTGGGTTTAGCTTTCTTTCTTAATTTGAGAGCATCCCAAAACATTTTCCAAACTTTTTCGGGTCGAAGCATAAAGGCCTCCAATGTTGCGTATTCCATCGGGTCGTATCTCGACCAGAGCCCACCTTCTGATCTAAAATCCGGTATCCCACTTGGAACTGAAACTCCGGCTCCTGTTAAGAAAACTACGTGATTACTTGAGGCAATTAATTCACTGATTTTGTCTATGGTGCTCTTGCTAGTTTCCACAGATCATACTTTTCCACATACAATCAAATTCTTTCCGTATCCTTCACAACCTTGACTTTTCTTTCGCAGTAACCACTTGGTGGATTTACTTTCGAACTCTAACAAGATTACGAGAGACATAAAAATCAGAATGAAAACACTTCTCCCATGTCTTTCGAAGATAATCCTATTATTCAGCATATCATGTCTCACAGATCTATTCGTCGGTTCAAAAAGGGAGTGAAAATCCCTGAATCGCACGTTGAGACAATCCTAAGGGCTGGACAGCAAGCGTCAACTTCGTGTTCTGGCCAGATGTATAGCTTTATCAGAATTTCTTCGAGGCTTCGAGACCAAGTTTTTGCCGCATGTGGGAAACAGGATTTTGTTTCTGGAGCAAGTGAATTTTTCATTCTCTGTGTTGATAAATACCGATTAGACCGACTAGTTGAAAGGGCAGGAGGTACTCCAAGATCGTGGCCTCTTGCTTCTCTTGTCATTGGAGTGATGGACCTTGGTCTTGCTGCCCAAAACATTGCTCTTGCAGCTGAGGCTTTAGGGTATGGTATCGTTTTTTGCGGATCATGTGCAGATCGCGCAGAAGAGCTGATAAAACTACTTGAGTTACCTGAAAAAGTGGTGCCAATAACAGGGCTTGCCATTGGTGTTCCCGATGAAAGCCCTCCTACTCGCCCTCGAATCCCATTGAAAGCTGTTTATCACATGGATCGGTATGATATTCCATCCGATGAAGAATTGGATCACTGGATCGAGGAAATGGGCGCAAAACTTACGCAAGAAGGCTACTATCAGAAGTACGCGGGAAGAGAAGAGACTTACACATGGAAACATCATCTTGTCCGAAAATTTGGGGGAAAATGGCTGGAACGAATTGAGGAAACAAGAAGGGATGTGCTGAAAAGACAAGGCTTCCTTTAGGTTATCAACTTCCTTCTCCCTCTTGCGGATACAACAAATATTTCTGGATCTCTTGCTTCTCCATAATTCAACCCACTTTTTGCTTTTTCTTAGGCTTGCTCTGAATTAGTCGGCATACAGTAAGGTACAAATATGGTGAAAACAAGGGCAGATTGACTGCACATGGCTATTCCCGACTGGCGAGACATTCGACAAATTTACACTTTTTTTCAAGACAACCTTGTTCTTGGGCTTGGCATAATTATCACAATTATTTTTCTTTATGTCTTCTTGAGCGAGTTCCGTGGCTACTTGAGAAATAAGGGATCCCCTGATGGTCTCGTACTATCATTTGCTATTCTCCTTACGGGAATAACCATGGTCATTTCTCAAGACGCGCTTTTGGCGATTTTACTTGGCATTATGGTTCTTATGGTTCATCAGACTTACAGCCTTCGAGACACTCCCGTGTGGAGGGAACTAATGATTGCCTCCACAGCCACTTATGGTTTTATCTTAGGAGGAAAAATACTACAAATTATTTACATCTGGAAAACAGGAGCACCAGAAAGCGATGAGAGAATTTTCGGATTAGCATTTAACCTGAGTTTCTACGTGTTTATCATTATTGCTTTCATCTTCTTCGGGAAAAAATTCATTCTCGTGAGCCGGTTTAGCTCTCCTCAAATGGTTTATCTTGGATTATTCGGGTTGACCTATGTTGTGATCCTAAAGCTAAATTTGCGAAATTTTGATTATCTTTACGCTCTTTCATCGGAACTTGTTTCAAGAGGTATTATTTCTCAGACCATCAAGGTCACTCCGCCGTATGACCGATTAATGTTTGCTACTTTTGGAACTTTTGAGGCCTTATTCATAGTAAGCACGTTCTTGTATCTGATTTCGGGATGGCTGTTGTCTGTTCTCTTTGGCGTTAAAGAAATTGATGACCCTAGAATACTTCGTTTAGTAGACGAGACCGCTAAAACGCTAGGAATTAAACAGAAAGTAAGAGTCGGCTATGTTCGTGCCCCCATTCTGAATGCCTTCGCATACGGTCCCTTTTACGATTTGCGAGTTGCGTTCATTAGCTCTGATTTAGAAACCTTTACGGATGATGATGTCAGGGGCATTGTTGCTCACGAACTGGCTCACAGCGTGTATTATCACGTACCACTACTTTTGCTCTTGACTGCTGTTGAATTAGGCATCAAGAAGGCATTGAACTTACCTGCAACAACACTTGACTATGCGACATTCGCTGATAACCCAATAAGCTTTGTTAGCTATTACATTTTCAATTCTGGGCTACTCGTAATCTTGCTTATTTTCGTAAGAATTCTAGAAGGTCATGCTGACCACGTAACAAGCAGAGCGGGTCTAGGAATCCCTCTCTCGAAAGCGCTTTACCGCCTTGAAGGTTTTTATCAAGGGGTAGCAAGTGATTTTGGCATTTCTGTGAACCTTTTGACAGATAGAGAATATTCGGAAGGAGAACGGATTAGATTTAGCGGAGAGGCCGCAATTAGAATTTATCAAGAAACGTTATCTCCCACGAAAGGCGCTGCTTTTTCCAATATTTTTGTCTCTCACCCACGAACGTCATATCGAATCGCAGCAGTTGTCGATCCTGATATAACTCCCTTACGTGCTGCATTGTTGCCTTATTTCCTTCTTTTCCCTCGAAGCCGCAAGAAATACGTCAAGAAACTAAAGAATGCCTCGGAGGGGGTGAGGCAAATCATTAACTCTGCATATCTAGAAGACTTTACTTCTGAGCAGTTCAGAAAGCATTTAAAATCTTGGCCCAAGCAAGAACTTTTGCACTCTTATTTGGAAAAAGATATCATAGCAATATCTGTCCTTTCCTCCGAGGTCGTCCAGGGAAAAGTTGTTTCAATCTTTATGGATGATAAAGATCCTTGCTCTCCCGCTAAGTTCGTTATCAAAACGGTTTCAGATGAAGAAACTACGATCTCATTTAGCGAGTGGATGTTTGAAGAGGCAAAGTTGAATGAAACTCACTTCTTAAAGAACGGCGAATTAGTAACTTTGCTGAGTGTAAACGTCGATCCTACAGAAGGGCTTCGGGTTGAAGTTGAGCGTTTGAAGGATAATAAACACATAATTCTCAATTATCTTCCCAAACACATTTCAATCCTTACTCGGCTTGTTGGACAAAAAATATACTTCTACGATGGACATCCTTCATATGCAAGCATAAAAACTATTGAAAAACCTGAAATAATGGGATCCATCAAGCAATGGAAATTCGTGTTATCGATTGATTCTAATCGTACCGTTGAAGTTCTGTGCAATAATCTCATTATTGGCTTTTCACCGGTCGGATTTGACCTTCGAAGCATGAAGCATGAACAAAAAATAGAATTCTTGAGCGTCCTTCGAGGGCACTTTTGCTCTGTCTTTTCGAAAGACAATTTCGACGTTCCCTTCGATGGGCGTGTGCTCAGCGTGGAAAACGATTCGCTAACCTTGGACACCATTGATGGAAATCTCGATCTCTCGGTAAAAAGAATTGATTATGTTGTTAGCTTTGAATCAACTGTTGAACTAATAACCAAGGATTCAATGACCGCCTTAACTCAATTCCAAATTTGGTGGTCCAATCGTTCCAATTTTGACTACGTGTCTTAAACTTTGATCTTCCGAAACACGCATTTTAGTGCTACGCACGAAAAGTCCTGAGAAAAAAAGAGCTGAAGGTGGAACATGCCCTTACCCCTCATGCAATCGCTCTGGTCTGGGTCTGTGGGGTATGCATGGTCGGGGGCCTTTCGGCGCAAGGGCAATAAATCCTCTACGCACCTTCAGCTCTAGATATACTGTGTTCGTTTTTGGATATTAAAGTTGTGCTTCTAAAACGGACTGGATGTCTATCTTATACTGGTTGTGTCTGAGAATACAAGGGGATTCTTGGCTTTCCTATGATCTAGTGCGGAAAAATGGCGCGGGCGAGCGGATTTGAACCGCCGACCTGCGGATTTATGCGCACATCTGTGCTTAACAGTCCGCTGCTCTAACCAGCTAAGCTACGCCCGCTTTTGATTATGATCGCCATGTTGGTATGGTATGTGGTTCCTACTTAATGGTTTCGATGGAGGCTTAGTCCTAGGGCATTTCCCATGCATTCTAATTATTCTTAAGACAATACTTTTCATGTTCTGTGCGAATCATTAAGCGCCATTTTCTTAAGAACCCGTTCCAGATAGAACAAGTACTAAGTGACCATACGCTCCCAAGCCCTCTTTTATGTTAATGTTCATTCCTTGTTCTTGAAAAATCTGTGTTGCAAATCCTCCTCTTATTCTAAGCATGAGAGTTTGATTTTTTAGTAGAGGATGAACCTTCTCAGGAGTTAGGATAATTCCGGAATATTCAGAATGGCCATCCTTCCCAGCCGTGTCTAAAAAAACAAGGACATCTTTTCCGTTTTCTGTCATGCTAGGCATTGCTGCAATTGCGGCGTCAGTTGCAGGGCTATCTTTGACTACGCGTCTAGATTGGATTCTTCCCGCCATGATGAGTGCGTAAGGTCTGTCTAATCCCTTGGCTCTTGTAAATGTCGCCGCTAGTCTTCCAATTGATGACGGATCTGAAACAAAGTTGTCGGTCAGTATTACGCTAGATATACGGCCTGCCTTGAAAAATTCTTCTTTGAGGGTCTCGCAGAATATCTTGGTGTTTGAAAGAAGATGCCACGAACTACGCCCAAATCCTTTTTCTCCAGGCTTTGGTGTTTCCGAAATTTCTCTTTTTATTCCTCTGTTTAATAGATTCTTTATCTTGTGATCAAGTTTTTCCCAAACCCCGTAGAATTGCAAGATTTCTACTGCATCTTCGAAAGTTGAGGGGTCAGGTGTTGTGGGTCCGTCTCCCACAACTTCCAATTCATGGTCTGCAACATCGCCCACTGCGAGTGTAATCTGAATTGGGAGCGGGTTAACTTTTGCTAGTTGCCCTCCTTTAACCTCATCTAAGTGACTGAGAACGTTTGAGATTTCTAAGGGCGTAGCTCCTGCTCTTGAGAGCTTGAATCTAACTTCTTCCAAATGAGATGGTGTTAATGGATCTCGTGGCTTTGCTAGCATTGTTCTTGCACCGGGGCTAAGGAGGAAAAAGACAACGTCATTTCCACTTGCTTTTGAGAGAAGTGAAATCGCTGCTTTAGATACTCTGATCGCGTTTCCATCAAAGAACTGGGGGTTAGCCCGATAGACTTGTACTTTTGGAGTTTTCAAACGTTGTTGAGCCGCAAAAGAGATTGTCACAAGGCCTTCCTGGAAGAGATGACTTTCCTTGATTGCTTCTAAAAGCCCCAACATCATTTCCTCTGCAAGGGACCCAATTGCAATTGCATAGATATTTTCGATGTTTCTAGCAACGATTTTATTCTTCCATCTTAGTAATCCATGCTCATAAGAAAGATTCTGTTTGATTTTTTCTCCTGGGTTAAGCTGAGCAAAGGTTGAATTCAACCCTCTTACAACGATGCTCCGTAAGGAAACAGTTGTTCTTTCACCAGCCTTATTCAAGACATCGGATACATTAATCACTGCTTGTGTCGATGACATTTGACCCCGTTCTAGATTCTCTTTATCTTTTAAACCCCTAGGTAGTTGATATTCATTCATAGGGAAGTTAAAGACGGAGTCATGATCAGCTCATAACACGTGCTTTTCGAATGTATTTTTTTACGCTGTTTCCATGTGTCTTGCCTTTCTACTTCTCAAGAAACAATCATGTCTGAATGATGTGTACTTGGGCTAGATGACCTCCATGATTCCCCTTAATGTTTCTATGAAAAGCTCGAT
>JALTMP010000072.1 GCA_027001645.1 Candidatus Heimdallarchaeota archaeon | reverse complement strand
CTTTTGCTGAGAGACCAATCACCACGACTGCAGTGCTTGCTTTTGCGCAAACTTTCTACGAAATCCTCATCAAGTGAGTTTTCTTTTGCTAGCTCTCGAGAAAAATAATAGTTTTAAGGAGACCGCAATCGCTTCAGATGATGAGCTCAGAGATCTCTCATGCTGAAAAACTAACTGCAGCTTGTGGTTGTACGGGGTGCGTGAATGAAAATGATCCCCCAATATATTCTGTATTCAAAAACCGCTTGATTTATTTCTGTACTGAAAAATGCAAGAAAAAATTCTCTGAAGATCCGGAAGCATTCTTGAACTCCTCTCACTTTAAGATAAAGTTCGAAGATCTTGCAATTCTCAAATAGAGGTTGCTCTCTCCTTCTTATTCCGACCTGAATTACTTGCTCAATTAGTCAGTGTAATCTACGCAATAAGTCTTCAATGCTTTGCGCATATTCTCTTAGTTTTTCTTTTCCCAAAGGCGTGATTTCTAAGATTACTGAAGGCTTCCCATACGTAAAGCCCTGTGTTCTCTGAATTAGGTTTTCTTTTTCTAATATCTGGCAGTGGCTAGAAAGATTGCCTGCTGTAAGACCCACAGCTTGCCTAAGGTCTCCAAAGGATGCTCTTTCAAACTGATACAAATACAGCAAGATGTTTAGTCTTGGAACGGAATGAATTGTATTGCTGACGCGAATTGGTCGAAATTTCTTTTTCCCCTCGTAATCCTTCAGAATCTGTTGAAGCAAGTTTTTCGCAAGAATTTGATTCTTGCGCTGTTGCATTTTACTACTTAATGCAATGCTTTGGCGAACCAATTCTATCGCTTCTTCATTGCTATTTGAGAGAGACAATACCTTTGCTCTGAAATACAACGCGACAGGTTTTGCGAAGTCCAATCCTTGAGATGAAACATATAATAGAAAGTCATCCACTAAGTTGCTGATCTGCCTGAATCCCTCGGGATTCTTTTCGCTATCACAATGCAACAAGAGCTGATTGATTCCTTGGGCAAAAATGAATATCTTTGTTTCTACATCAATGCTCTTATCGTTAAGAAGACGGATTAATTTATGAGCGTGTTCTACTTGCTGCTGGGGTTTCCCGAACCTAAGGTCGTATAGCACTTCTGCGATTTTTTGCTTAAGCAGAAGAGAAGGACTTGTTGCTTTTCTTAGGAGCCAGTTTAAGCGCTTGAGGTATCTAATCGCGTGCTCCTTGTTGCCCAGTTCTATTTCGATGCTAATCATCTGAAATAAAACATGGCAGAGTAGTGGCTCGTTTCTTTCCTCAGTAAACAGATCTTTACTTTTCTGGAAATATCTTAGAGACTTTTGTAACATTCCTCGCATTCTATAATATTGCCCCAGACTTTCGTAGACTGTAGCTATTGCTGTGTTGTGTTTCAACCCCTTGAAGATCTCAAGTGAATCTTCCAAATAGCGTAAAGAATGCTTGGTTTTTCCTTGCAACCGATATATGTTTCCCATGTTCTGAAGGATTGCTCCTTCTTGAAACTTCGAGCCTTTTTCATTTAACAATTCTAGGCTTTTCTGATAAAATCTCAGCGCTTTTTCCAGTTCACCCTGTTGCTCATATACAATTGCTATATTGTTAAAGACAGAGGACACCATTTCATTATTTACGGGTCTTTTGAGGCTCTTTAACGCTTGATGATAATATCTTAGGGCATCTTCATACCTACCTTT
>JALTMP010000071.1 GCA_027001645.1 Candidatus Heimdallarchaeota archaeon | reverse complement strand
CAAGTGAAAGAGTTATGAGCGCAATTACAAGAAGGGCGCGTTGCTTCGGTGATGAGATGGTAAAGCGCATCTATACTTCTTGACCTTCCAATAGTAAAATATCCTTTCTTCTGAAAAAAATTAGAAGCAATTGAGTAATGAGAAAGAAGAATTATCTCTGATGGAGTCCAAGTTTGCGCAACGTGAAGCGGTAGGTCTTCTGAACAATTCCAATTCTTTTCCCCTCTGGTAAGAGGGGTCCTCTCCTTATTGCCTCGAATATAGCCTCTAATTGATTTTCCGAGACATCAAGGCCTGTACGTGCTGTTCCCACCTCGGAAACGCGATGAGCATCTGATGAACCAGTGGTGGGTATTCCCTTTTTTTGGGCAACAATCCTTGCTTTTCTATTAAATAAAGGTATTAATGTGGAGGCATTCAGCACTTCTATCGCATCCGGCTTCCATTCTAGGGAAATTTTTCCAGCACCACTTCTGAGTCGATCAAACGGATGAGCAATAATAGCAACGCCATTATTATCGCGTATATGATCAATAACTTCTTCTCCAGGGGTTTTTTTGGAAAGTGGCTCCATCTCGCCTAGTCCTAGTATGTGACCTTCTTTTGCAGTAAATTCAATCCCGGGAATCAAGGTTATATTAGGGAACTCAGGCTGTAACCGCTTAAGAACAGCATGACTTCTATTGTCGTCGTGGTCAGTAATCGCGATAGCATTGAGCCCTTTTCTCAGAGCAGCTTGAACTAATTCTTCAATAGTATTATGGCCATCCCACGAATAACGGGAATGAATATGAAAATCTGCAGTAATCTTCATGGACCCGTGATCACCGAACGCGTGTTCCTGGCGGGACTTCTGAATCTGGCTGGAGCAATATAGCCTTACCATCGAGATCTGCAGCCAGAATCATTCCTTTGGATTCTACACCCATGAGTTTGGCAGGTTTGAGATTCGCTAAGACAACAACTAAGCGACCGACTAATTCAGCGGGGGAGTATTGTTGTTTTATTCCGGCAACCAGTTGTCTAGGTTCGCTTTCACCAATATCCACTTTGAGTTTTAACAACTTTTTTGATTTTGGAATTTCTTCGGCCTCTACAATTTTGCCAATTTTGATCTCAAGTTTCGCAAAGTCATCATAAGGTATTGTCATCAATTTCCTTTTTTGGTAGGAAGATAAAGAGCTTTTCACTTTGACTTAAAGATTTCAACAATTTCCCAGTCCATATTTTAAAAAGCGGATTAAGAAATAATTACATGTGCTCGATGAAACAAAACAAATTGAGCTCGCTAACATACGCGTTCGTGGATCCAAAGAATCGGAAGAACTGATCAATATTAGACGGGAAATTGAATCTCAAAAAGCGTTCCTACATCAGATTAACAGTAGCAATTCCAGAAAAATCGAAAGAGAAGAGAAAGATTACAGAGAAAATTGGAGAAATGCAATTGACGAGAAAATGAAAGCATGGGGTGTTAAAAGATGGGGAGTCGCACCTGTACCAAAAAGATATATGTTTGCAAATGCATCCCTCAATCCACTTGAAACACGTGCAGTCGTAATTATCGTGCCCATGAGATATGAAGAAATGAAAACTGCACCATCCCTTAGATCATTGACTGAGATCATGCGAGCCTACGCTGAAACAGGAAAGTATGTAATCATGCTTACCGAGTTTCTGAAGAAAAACGGATTTCACGCTACGGG
>JALTMP010000070.1 GCA_027001645.1 Candidatus Heimdallarchaeota archaeon | reverse complement strand
GAAGTTATTACAATTAAGCTTGACAAAACTATGGTGAAAATGGTTAGGGAAGATCTCTTTTTTCTTCCGATTACTTGTCTTACTGGGATCTTATTGGTAATCTTATGTTTTCTTGAAAGTCGTTCGATTGCTTTGTCCACTCTTGCAGGGACATGCATAGGTTTGCCCTTTTCGAAGCCAGTCATGGCTTGAGCAGGATTAACGCTACCGATTTTATACGAAGCCAAACCACTTCCAACGACCGAGAAGACTAATGCAAGCAGAGTTGCTTCTATGAACGGTCCAGGTTGAAATTTTGCTGCAACAAATGGCAGATTCACAATTGAGAGGTAAAAGTTTCGCAGGAAAATGGAAAGCAGAAAACCCAAAGGAATGCCAATAACAGCTCCTAGCACTGAAAGTATCAACCCATACATCGTATAATGAATGATTATTCTGCGCTTAGTTCCTCCCATCGCGCGTAGAACACCAATGATTTGTTTTTGTGAGAAGACTAATTTGGACAAGGAGTCATAAATGATGAAAATCGCAATTAGTGCTGTTATTCCCCCCAGGGCAAACGCATAATCGTCTAAGAAGCCAACATCTTCGCTCATGACTTCATGGTCTGGTTCCTCTACTCCTAGAGTCAGAATCGTCTCTATCCCTAATGCCGAAAACGCCGATTGCACTTCATGTGCTGTTTCCTTGAGCAAGGTCTTATCTTCCACTCTGAAAAAAACCTCGTTCACAAGAGATTTGTTTCCCAGGAATACTCTCACTTGATTAATCGGAAGCCAGAACGCCCCCAATGTTCCGATTTCAGGAAATCCTGTATCTGGATTTGTACCATATTTGTATTCTGGTGAAAAAACGATTCCACTAACCGTATATTCTTTGGCGTTTCCACCATATATCAGTGTAATCTTGTCTCCGATTTGCAAATCTTGCTCTCTGGCAAATCCTAACTCTACTAGGATCTCAGTGGGTGAATCTCCTGCTAAAAGAGTTCCTTTCTCTAACTTGAACTGATTGATGACTGGCAGTGGTATTTGGCTGATCCCATGTATTCGTGCAGAGAACTCTTCTCCCCTCAATTCCACGGTACCCTTTAGGGTTAGTCTATAATCGATTTCTGCAATATTTGAGACTACTCCTTGGATATTCTGAAGTTGAGATTCGTTGATTGGAGCATAAGTTCGAAGGGCAAAATCTTCGTAATGTAATTCCTCATACGTTCTGTCCAACGAACTCAACACGTTGTCTTTTACTAAAAATAATCCCCCGTAGAAGGCAATTGAGAGAGCTATTGAAAGAACGATGAGGGCACTTCGAACTTTCATGTTCCATAATTCTCTTCTTAATTTCTTAGCAAGCAACGCCACACATCCCACCTCTTAAGATACCCCAACAGCTTTTGGTGAATGTTTGTGGTCGTCAACAATCTGGCCGTCAACCAAATGTAACACTCTATCTGCAACGGCTTTCAAGGACTCATCGTGAGAAACCACGACAAAAGTGGTTCCCTCTTCTCTGTTTAGCTCTTTCATTAGATTAACGATTTCTAATCCTGTCTTATGATCCAGATTGCCCGTGGGTTCATCAGCAATGATCAAGAGAGGACTCTTAATCAGTGCTCTGCACAGCGCTACTCTTTGTTGCTCACCACCACTCATTTGGGGTGGGAATAGATCGACTTTCTCTTTTAAACCCACGCGGGCTAGGATTTCCTTTGACCTTTTCTCCATGTCTTTGGTATCACCTGATAATTCTAAACTAAGAGCTACATTTTCCCATGCATTGAGAGAAGGGACTAGATTAAAGAACTGAAAAACCCAACCGATCGTCTTTGCTCTGTATTTGGTTAATTCATTATCTGACAAGCGAGAAATGTCTTTTCCTCCGACGATTACTTTTCCTTCATTCGGCTTATCTATTCCTCCGATTTGGTTGAGGAGTGTCGTTTTTCCGCTGCCTGAGGGACCTAAGACTAGTATGAATTCTCCTCTTTCAATCTCCAGATTCACTCTGTTTAAGGCATGGATTTTTTGGTCTCCCATCCTAAAATAGCGAGTCACGTTTTCCAGCTTTACAAGTACTTCTTTTTCAGTTTTCATTATATCACCTCTATTTCAAAAATAAGTTCACGATTTCTTTCGCTAAGGCGATTGTCTCATCATCAGACAAGTTAGCATTCTCGATAAAAAACTGAATTCCCAGCCCATCCAATAATGCCCATAGAAGTCTGGCCTTCAATTCTGGTTTTTCAACACCGAGCTCAGCAAAGCCTATAGCAATCTTTTCTAGGTATATTTCCATTATTTCAACAAGTTCCTTAGATTCGGGAAAATCTGCCCGACTTGCTAATGTTAGAAGAAACTTTGTCAGTCCCTTTTCTTCTATCTCCATCTTCAGAGAAGAATAGACATAAGCCTCTAGGTATTCTCTTGGATCTAAAGAACGATTCTCTGTTTCTTCGTTTAGCCTTGTTTCAAACTCGTCGAACAAGTGCTTGACTGCTTCAAACGCTAGAGCCGCTTTGGTTGGATAATAATGGAAAACCGCACCTTTGGAAACTCCTGCTTCTCTGGCAATCTTTTCGATGGAAACCTTGTCATAATCACCTTGCAGAAATAGCGAGATGGCTGCGTCTAAGATTTTTTGCTGTGTTTTTTCATGTTTCCTTCCAGAGCACATAGGAGAATTCCTAGTGACATACCGACTGGTCGGTATATTTATGTTACGAATGATATGATCCTAAGATACCTATAACATGAGATTGTTCATAGCATTGTGCCCGAAGGTCCGGAAGTAGAAATTGTTAAGCGCGGCTTGATGAAAATCACTGGGGAAACGATACAAGCGATATTATATTCCAACCGGAGAAAGTATTCTGGTCAAGCAACATTGTTTACAGAGATACTAGGGTCTTCCCTGCAAGAGATTACGAGACGGGGTAAGTGGCTTTTATTTGCCTTCAACAACTCTATGGGAGCACTTAACCATCTGGGTATGTCGGGTCGGTGGTTTGTATATGAAATTGCCTCTTCTCCACAACTTGAGAACGCTCTAGCATTGGAGCTTGATTTTAGATCGATGCCTTCTTCTGAAAAAATAAAGCTGTTTGGAAAGTTTGGATTGTTTGGAACGCTCCCAATTTCTCTCAATCCTCCTTCCAAAACTCCTAGTCTAATGGGAACTCCCGTTGAAGGAAGGCAATTCTTTTATTTTGAAGAGGGGAGCTCAGATAATGTCTTTGGGAGAAGGAATCTGCCTCCTCGCGTCTTTGAGCACCTTCTTAGCCCCCATGTTCAACTGATTTTTATATTGTCTCACAGCATTGCAATATTTGAAGATGTCAGAACCTTTGGATATTTTCAGATCTATCAACGTTTCAGTGACATGTTTTCACTCCCGAGTATCCAAGATCTTGGCCCTGACATTCTCGATGAAAACCTTGATGTAGCTGAATTCAGAAAACGTTTGAAAAAATATCCTCGTTCCACAATCTGTACCAAACTATTAGATGCGAAAGTTGTCGCAGGATGTGGAAACATTTATCGCAATGAAGCCTTATTCTTAGCAGGAATTAATCCTTTGCGAAAAATTGCAAGCCTGAGCAATGAAGACATCAGTCAGTTAGCAGATTCGCTCATACGTGTTGCTAAGCAGGCCCTAGAGCGCGGGGGGTCGTCTATCCGGAGCTTTACTAGTGCAGATGGCTCTAAGGGTCAAATGCAAGAACGGTTTTTGGTTTATGGGAGAGAAGGTTTACCTTGCCCCAATTGTTCAAGCTTGATTCGGAGAGATAAGTTCCAGCAACGTTCCATTTTTTGGTGTCCCAAATGCCAAAAATAAGTTGGGGAGCTCACTTATTCGTTTCTAGGTTAGTTCTTTTATTTTTGCCTGAAATTTTTCCCACTCTTTCTGCGAGAGTGTCGTCCCCTTAATGCCTGAGCCTCTATGTGCAATGATTCTTCCTTCGCCGTTCACTGCGTGCCTTGGGTGAGGCGTTGTTAGATCTGTGAATCTATGTATCTGACGAAATTCTTGTTCGTCTTGTAGCGTCTTGGTGTCTATTCCCAATTCAAACTGTTTTGATTGTAGTTTGATCAAATTCTTATATTTAACATGACGTAAGCTTAAGATTCCTTTGACGTACAGTTGGCTAAATAGTAAGCCATTAAACCCTAATTCTTTTGCTTTTTTCGCGTGCCAAAGGAGGGAGTGGTGCAAGAATCCCGGTAGCGCCTTCAAGATCATCATTCTTTCTGAAACACACTCATTGATTGTTGGTAGAATGGGATACGTTTTGAACGGAGTGGCACTGAATGCTTGAAGGTACGATTTGTTGAAACCAATGATGCGTATTACATCAATATCCGGTCTCGTAGCTGATATTTGCTGTATGATGATCTCTGCAAAAGTTTCGGGATCTGCTGCGAGTTTGTTGTATTCTCTCTTGCAAGGGGTCTTGATTTCTAACCAAAGGGTCTTGTTTGGAATCTCTCCTCTCACACATTTGAGAATGAACTCATCATTAAGCATTTCATGGAGTGAGGGGATTCCTTCTTTTGCTAGTTGAACAGATGGCGTTTTCTCAATTATTTTTCCACTGGCTGTTGTTGGATCGTGATGGATTACGGGAATTCCATCTGCTGCAATTCTAACATCAAACTCTATGCCGTCAAAGTTGTAGAGGCCCCATCTTAATGCATCAATTTCGTTCGGAAGAAGGTGTTTGCTCAAGATTCCATCTCCTGTTTTCTTTATTGATCAGTCTGCCAAGTTTCGACGTTTGGGAATCCCTTTAGATTTCGTTCCCATTTCACGATTTGCCAGTACTTTTCTCGATCAACGCTCGAGAAATCCTGCAAAATGTCGACCCAAACAACTTCGTCACTGGACTTTAGGTTTGTGCAGGAAACAAACGCTCTTACGCTTGCTCCTTCTTTCAACAAGTTTTCATCGATATTTCTGCCAATATTTGCAGAAAGGATCCCTGTTCCATCATCTAGTTGAATCATGTTTCCATCTATTCCCACAATGGTTGCTATGATTCGAAATCGACCACTATATCCTTGAGGGATCTCCTCTATACGTGCGTCAAGATACGGAGCGTTGCTTGTTTTTTTGCCTTCCGTTTGCGTTTCTTCAGTAGACATTGGATCGCCTTGATTTTTCATTAGTACAATTTCTCCGTTCTTGATAGATTTTTCTCTAGTCGTATTCTCTCCAAGTATGCCCATTTTCACATTTGAAGAAACGTGTTGGAGATTCGTCTGCTGACCTTGTTTGCAATTCCCAATATTCGACAAGAACTATTTTCTTACATGTCGGACATTCCATCTCTTTCGTCGGATGCATTCGTATTGGTTCTTCATCCTTTACGACAAGCATTTTTCCTTTTTCTGGGTCAGAATGTTCAATAGCGAATGATAAGCTTTCCTGAGAATCATTATCCGCTGATTTTACTTCTCCACACGAAAGGCAGACCCAAACCTTTTTCCCCTTTTCCTTGCGGGGTTGCATCATGGATCCACAGTTATCACAGAATTCCATTAGATTAAATCACCTTGCTCTATTTTCTTTTAGAAAAACAAGATTTGCTGGTGGGCCGGGGCGGAATTGAACCACCGACCTCCGCGTTTCCTCGTTCTACAGTGGTAGAACATGTAAGCGCGGCGTCATAGCCACTAGACCACCGGCCCTTCAACAACACCAACTTACACAAAATAATTTTAGATGTTTCGATAGAACATTAGGAATTTCGATATCCGTTGACCCTTCACCGATCACATTTCAGGATCTTCTATTATTGCTTCCTTGTGGGCTGAGAATTGTTTTCTCCTTGCTTGCTTGTCATAGTATCCACTTCTACGATATTCGCCAAAAGAGCGAATTCCTTTTGTGCGTATCTGTTTGATGATTGTTTCTCCTTCCTTCTCTGTCAACTCCTTTTGGCCGACTAGAAATGTTACAACCTCTATTCCTTCGCTTTCTGTTTTGCATCTTTGTAGAAAGTCTATTACTGTTGGATTGTATCCCCTAAATGGGTCTACTTGGGTTCTTTCAATTCTACTTGGCGTAATGGGTTCTTCTGCTCTCTCTATTCTTAAGCGGTCTTGCTCTTTTTTTTCCCGAAGCAATTCTTCCAACGTTTTGCCCTTAGCGTTCTTTAATTCTTTTGCAAGGGCTGTAAACACTTCTTCGATTTCTTCAAAATCAAACATTTCAATAGAATATTGTGTTGCTTAAACAAGAATTCTTTGGTTGGAAACTTTTTTTCTCATGCCGTCTCTGCCCTTCCTATCATTCGGCAATCTTCTTACGGATGAACTTATCTAAATTGATGACTTTTTGTCAAAATGTTTTCTTATTATGATTCTCAAACGGCTAACATGGATCGTTTAGAACAAAATCCCCCGAGTGGTGGAGAACTAATCGCTCGTTTCCTCAAGAACAATGGGGTGAAATTCATTTACACTCTTTGTGGTGGTCATATCTCTCCAATTCTCGTAGGGTGTGAAAAGCAAGGAATTCGCGTAGTTGATGTTCGCCATGAAGCGACAGCAGTTTTCGCCGCGGATGCAACTGCTCGACTCACTGGAATCCCTGGTGTTGCAGCGGTTACTGCTGGTCCTGGAGTAACAAACACGATCACGGCAATTGAAAACGCATCCCTCGCCGAATCACCTCTGATTGTACTCGGCGGGGCTACTGCAACCATCTTACGTGGCAGAGGTGCTCTTCAAGACATTGATCAGATCTCCCTTATGAAACCAATTACAAAATGGGCAAAACGTGTTACTCGAGTCCGTGACATCCTCCCTGCTCTTGGCAAAGCTTTCGAAGTATCGCTTTCCGGCGTTCCTGGTCCTGTATTCCTCGAATTTCCCCTTGATGTTCTATATCCTAAGAAAGTTGTTACTGATTGGTATTTTGCAAATGCTCCCCGCTCCTCCACTCTCATGGCTAAAATTACCCATTTCTACTTACGAAGACACATTTCTCGTCTCTTCTCAGTTGACTCTTCAGACCTAGTTGAGCCCTCTATCAAAATCAAGATCCCGAAGCCAAAGCGCTCAGTCGTGTCCAAAACAAGAGAGCTTATAGAACACTCTGAGAAGCCTCTTCTCTTGATAAGTAGTCAAGCTCTTCTACAGCCACAAAAAGCTGAACGATTGGCTTCTTTGGTCAAAAAGCTAGGCATTCCCACATATCTGTCTGGAATGGCTCGAGGATTACTAGGCCGCAGCCATCCC
>JALTMP010000069.1 GCA_027001645.1 Candidatus Heimdallarchaeota archaeon | reverse complement strand
TCGCACGCAATCATCAAAAACATTATAAACTGCATTGAGATTGCAGGAGTGGGCTCCGGTGGTGTAGCCCGGCCAATCATACGGGACTCTCGATCCCGTGACCCGGGTTCAAATCCCGGCCGGAGCACCAGTTTATTTTGTTCTTTCATCAAAACAAGCTCTCTGAAGTGTTCAAACAGCTTTAATTCAACGAATGCACTGAGATTTATCCCAAATTCCTCCGCCAATTTCTTCAACTCCTCATTTATCAGTATTGTTGTTCTCACTTTTCTGCCCATGTATGGATTCTGTGCATACAGTATATGCATCTTATCCATAATTTCTGCAATCTGTCCCTCGTGAATCATCACTCCTCCACCCACAAAACTTGCAGTAACACAAACCCTTCCCAGCCACATAAATCACAGGCTCGGAACCGCAAACAGGGCAGAAGTTCATGGTTCAGACCTCCTCAAACATATCCATTTTCAGCTCTTCCCTCAAAAAGAGAAGTCTCTATGCTGTTTGCTGGTCGTGCGATCTTTGCGATAATGGTGTATTCCTTCAAAGGGCTGTGTCTCCATTTTTTGCAGTGTTTATCTCTCATCTCTTTTTTCTTGAAAATCTCACCGCATTCGCATTGATATACTGCAAAATTAAGCATAAATGGCATCAGCCCTCGACCTCACCAAAATCAAACATACCTGTAAAATTCCAGAGAGCTTTGAGTTCGTCAATCTTTTTCCTTATCTCTAACTGTCTAAGTATCTCTTTAGCCAGTCTTTCTGCTTCATCAAGAGTCAATCTGATTGTTATTGTTCTTCCGGCCCTACTCACCGCATAAATCCAGATGTTTTCACCGATTAAACGTGTCATTGCTGGTCTTTGGTAAAGAATAAGACAACCATTCCTTTTCTCATAATTACATGTATCAGACCACATGTCAATTCTCCAGCTCATAATACCCTTCCTCCAGTTTTTTCCTAATTTCAGCAATTCTCCATGAATGTGCCTGACTATTGAAAAGAACTGCAAGCATTAACGAACCTACTGCATAATACAGATTTTCTGAGAACCAGAACAATATTGCAAGGAGATATAAAGCAAATGAAAGAACACTGTTAAACAACATAGCCTTCCTGATACGCTCGTAATCATACTTCACGAGATCATATTCCATAAACCATCTTGCAAGTCTTTCTTTTATCTTCATAACAGCCCTTCCAGCTCAGGGAAAGCTTTAAAGAAGAGATCACGAGCCTCAGGATAGGAGAGGTTGTGCTCTGATGCAAACACCGACAGTCTTGTCTTAATCGCATGTTCAGGATTGGCCACTCTGCCATTTGATTCAATCAGCTCATCAATGTCATCAAAAACGACTTCTCGGAGTTTTCGGATCAGTGGGAGTTGTTCTTCAAGTTGTTGTTTTTCCTGTTTCTCTTTAAGAAGTTCCTCAAACTCAGAAATTTTTGACTCAAAGTATCTTGCTTTCTCAAGCCATTCCTGTATCTCATTCTGAAGTTTTTTGATTTCAAGAAGTTCCTTGCTGAATTTATTAACCTGAATCTCCCCATTGAAGTAATTCCTCAGAAGAGTATTAATCAAACCTGAGAGATTACCTCCATTTCTCTTGAACTCTTCAATTTTCATTATCAGGAGTTCATCAGAAACCCTGAATGTGTAATGTGCTCCCCCCATAAACACCACCCAAAACCTGTGTTAAATGTAACACAGAATATGTGTTACAAAAATTAGAATCAACCAATTTCTCACAAGAGTATCCCTGTTGTTGTTGTGTTGATTGACACTCTTGTGTTATTAATAATAACACAGCTGTGTTATGTAACACATCCTTAGTTGTGACACATTCTTTTGTTGAATTCCAATAGAAACAAAGGAAACAAAGGTTTAAAATCATTTCCTCTCAGCCTCTTTGACAACTATAAGGGATAGCTCATCAACCAGTGCAGACATCTTCATCTGCAATGTTCTTGCTGTGCTGTATGCCATTACATAGTCCTCTGCCCCAATTACCCTGTTGAGCATCAGAACTCTGAGGGAGATTTCATCAAGGTAGTCCAGTATCTTCTTTTTGTCAATCTGAAGTTCCTGCATCATCCAACCTCCAGAACAACCTCAGCATAATCCCTGCTTGCCTTCTTCACCTCATTTGCCTTGTTGTTCCTCCCGTTTGCAGTAAGAGCATAGATGACCATGTGTTCCCTGCATCCTCTCTTTGCCTTATTCCAGAGATGAGAATTGAGGCTCTTGAACTGCCTGTTGCAGATCGGACAGGTATCATCCCACAAATGCTGTGTTCTCATGTGTTTTTTTAAGGAGTTAAGCATCTTGCTTTGAAAATCGCACAGAGGGCATTTCAGCATCTCCATCACCCATACCTCTCAATAAAGAACTCCTCAAGTTCCACCTTGCTTAAAATCCTAAACTCATCCCTTGAGAATGGTATAACCTTCTCACCATAGACCTTCTTAGTATCTCTCCTTGCGAATCTGTCCACTTCGGTGATGTAGAACTGAAAACCATCTGAAACAATGAAATAAAAATCACATTTCAGAGACTTTGCAACCTTTTTGTACTGGACATATTGTTCTGGAGGCATGTGAACCTCTCTGTAGCTTGCCACGTTTCTGTAAAGCTTTGTCTCAGCAATCGCTCTTATTCTCTTTCCAACCTCAATCACAAGATCAATATTCCCAATAGTCCATTTGACTCCGTTTATTGTGCTGTCCTTGAGAATCTGGACATCAAGATGCTCAAACTGATAGGGACATCCATGGCAGTATGGAATCTGCCTTGCTATCATTCCCCAACCTCCATCTCACAACCACAAACACAGCACGCAACCGTGATGAAGTCAATAGATTCGAAGCACCCCGAATTTCCGCATTGAGGACAGACAAGCAGCATGATCAGACCTCCCTTTTTCGTGCTTGTTTGATCATTTCCTTTCTGAGATCTTCTCCAATTTTGGTCGAATCGGAAAAGTGCTCGATGTCTTTTCTTGAAGGAATGCAGATTTTTTTATGTCTGTCGAACAGAGACTTCTTTTTGTACCTGTGGCATTTTGGACAGATGGGCATGGCTTAACCCTCCTTAAGCTGTTTAACCTGTTCAGTCTCGCCCATCGCCTCTATTCTGTTGAGAATTGCTTTTACCTCGTCCTCAGTGTAACCCATCTCCTCAAGATCCTGCAAAAGCCAATCAAGGTCTTCCTGTCTTCTGCGTTTGTTCATCCAATTCCAGAGCCAGTTAAGTCCCATTGCTGATATGACTCCGAGCCAGAAGCCGATATTAATACCAGATAACCACGCAATGAAATCAGGAGTCAGTTGCATGGCTCAGACCTCCTCGATCACTTGTATGTAATCAAGGCACACTGTATAGTACCACAAAGTAATTGTTTCAATAGAGAGCTCTTTCATGTGCTCTGCAAAATGCTCAAAGAAGTCTGTGAATTCCCTTTCACAAATTCTGCATTTGAACTTCCTGTTTTTGAGAAAGTTATACAATACTGGTCTTCCATGCTTGAATGTGATCTCAGCGTTTGCCAAGACTCCTGAAAAGTCTGCGTCTGAGAATATTGTGCACATCAGCCCTCGACCTCCTCTTTTAATTCCCTCCAATTCGCAAGATTATCATGGGCAAATGGATTCTCTTTGTATCCGTATGGGCATAGTTTTGGTTCTGGTAGTTTTTCCTCAGAAACTATCGGATTAACGAATTCAACAGTAAGACGGCAATCCCCTTCGCAGAAATCACAGATGTATTTTTTAACAATCAATTGAATCATCAAGCATCAGCCTCCTTAATAAGTTCTCTTTTCGGCTTTGGACGGACATAGATCGTATGACACTTTTCGCAGTAGAACTCTGCACGCTCTTTTTTGAAGATGAGATCGTATGTCACCCCAACGAAGATCATCTCTTGTTTACAGTCTGGGCACTTCATTACTCCCACACCTCACAATCTCCATCTGCATCGATGATACTCCTGCCTTCTCTCCTCAACTCCTCCTGATACTTCAGATACATCTCGTATGCAGTTTTGAAAGCCTCCTGAATCTCCCTGTCCAGCTTCTCCCTCATCTTCTCCAGCTCTTTCCAGAGTATGCACTCATCCTCCACGTCCTTTCCCTGACAGTTCTCCATGCACCACTCATCTGCATGCTGAAAGCAGAACGTCACATCTCATCCCTCCAAAAATCGTGATCACACTTCCTGCATTCGTGCACGTACTTGCCCGGACAGGCAATGCAGAGCTCGGAGAAGGGCATCAGGCTTCACTCTCCCCCTTCACCACATCAGCCCTGACAAAATCCCCAAGCCTCTCCACCCTCGCACTCTCAAGCTCTGGGTAATACTTCCTCAAAAGCTCATCAATCGCCTGTTCTATTGCCCTGCTTCTGCTCTTGAACTCTCCCTGCTTTATCAGCTCGTCAATCAGATACAGCCTGTCCAGAGTGATTCTGATTGTTGTCGTTGTGTTTTGATTCCTCAGCCATTTCAGAACGGAGTTGTCCATCAGGCTGTCACCTCCTGCAGATGGATCTCATCAGCAATTTTATTGACCTCCCTGGAATTGTAGACCATCACATCACCCTTGAAAATGCCAAGGAAATCGATGTGGTGGTCGTAATCCACCAACCAGAGCAGCTCAGCAGCCCTTTCAAAAGCCTCCCTTTCTCCATCAAAGCTCTCGATTTTGAGGTGTTTCTTCCACTCATACCTGGGCTCAACTCTGCTGTACTCCGCATAATCGACCTCCTCGTAGTACTCTTCCAAAAATGCCTCAAAATATACCAGGTGGAATTTGTCTCTGTCGAACTGCATCAGGCTGTCACCTCCACCTCAGAATCGTTGTTATTCCTCACACCGAGAAGTCCCTTGCTGACGAGGTCTTTTTTGATGAGTTCTCTGATGTAGTCCGATACTTCTTTCCATCCTTCTATTTTCTTAGCTTCTTCAATCAAATCCTCCCAACCATCTGGGACTGTCGAAAACACCCTATATCCCATCTTCCACCTCCTACTAATTTGTTACTTATGTTACTTTTGTGCAAACTATTATTTAAATGTTACTATTTTGCAAAGTTTTGTTAAAAAATTGCACACACAATATAATAATAACAAAAAGCAAACATAGTTTGTGAAATCGCCAAAAGACTTACTAATTAAGAAAGTATCAAAGATACCAAATTTAACAATCCTCCTTCTCCTTAAAGATAGTCCAAAGAAATGGAGTGATCTTGAAAGAAAAATAAACAAGAAATATGTAAGTCAGGGTGTTCGGGAATTAATTGAATTGGGATTGATTGACCTCACACTTCTCAGAGATACCCCAACAGGCTCAAAAGCCTACGAACTCACCCCACTCGGCAAAAAAATCGTCCAGCACATAGAAGAGATGGAGAGGGAGTTTGAGGAGTACCACAGAAAGCACTCTTTCCCTGACACGGTTGAGGAGTTTATTGATAAGGAGTTGGAGGAGGAATGAGGTTTGAGTTTTAAGTTAACATATGAGGGGTGGTGTTTTGGATGAATATCGGAGAAATTATTGAAAAAATGGAAGAAAAATTAAACGGAAGATTAGAAGTACAAGATTCTACAAAAATACCGAGTCCGGAAGATTTGCCATTACATCAGAACACCGGATCCAAACTTGAAACAGCAGCTTTTTACATCGATCTCCGAGGTTATTCCGATTTATTAGAAAATAGAAGATTTGATACTGTCGGAAGAATTATTTCAGCTTTCCATTACACTATCGCTCGATTCATAAAGTTCCACAGTGGCCACATAATTAGTTTTATGGGTGATGGGTTGCTTGCACTATTCGAGCCAAAAAACAATCCAATTAAAAATGCCGTTGAATGTGCATTAAAATATAAATATTTCTTTAAAAATTATTTCTCGAATGAAATTAGAGAGAGATGGAAAATTGAACTAGATTATGGAATAGGGATTGCTTACGGACAGATAATTGCTATCAGAACCGGTATGAAGGGGAAAAACGACATAACATGGGTGGGAAGGTGCATAAAAGATGCCGTAAAAATTGGAGACTATTTAAATAAGTCAAATGGGAATATTGGAATTACTCATAGCGTTTATGATAAACTACCTGAAGGACTGAGACGCGCTGGAGATGACACAGAGTGTTGGGAGCTAACTTCCACCGAAAGCTTAGAATTCTATTACACAAAGTGCTGGATAGAAGTGTAAAAATATGAAAAGCCGTAAAGATTTAAGAAAAGAAAAAATAAAGTTTCTGTATGAAGCTATTAAAGACGTTCAGAGTAGCATAAGGTCTCTGGATATTAAAGCGAACATTTTATTGATTTTTTCTGGTATATTTATCAAAATTGCAATAGATAACTTCATAGACAACTTACCCGTTTTTGCAGTTTTAATAATACTTCTAATGTTAAGCATTATCCTGATTTTTAGTGCATTATTCCCCCGAACTAATCTGGTGGATAAAGTAAATACCGATAGGCGTAGAGTATATGGTATATTCTACCCCATTACGGTCTCTAATAGTTTAGAAGAGTTCGACAAAGTATTTGCAAAAATGAGACTTGATGATTTGATCAATGAGTTGGAGTTCGAATTACTAAAGTTGGTAAAGATTCTCGATGTTAAGACATCTAAAGTTAAAAAAGCAGTTTATTCGATCCTTGTTTTTATATTTCTTGTATTAATACTGACCATTGCAAAGAAATACCTTCCTAGCTATTACTATTATATCCACGATTGGTTCATGAGTTATTTTGTAACTGTTATCGGTTCAAAATTATAAAACAGGTTACCACTCGCTCTCTACAATCTGATCCCTAACTTCTTGTTTTTAACGAATCTGTGCCCCCTGTACAAGAAAGAGTTTCAAAAGATGAAAAGTTTGAGAGGGAAATGGAGAAGTTTACAAACGAGGTGCTGTAGTAGGAGTGATAATTTAATATACCCGTATGAAATCTAATACCCTTACCCAATATTTTTAAACTCGATAGTAAAATTTATATATCAGTTAATACATATCGGATTCCGTGTACGGAGGTGTTGATAGGTGAAGTCACTCAAGGAAATTTCAGTAGAGGATATCTTGGGACTCGACGAAGTCATTGACTATGCTAAAGCTAAAGGCATTCACGGAACAAAAACGTGGGTGTTAACTCTTCTGAGACAGAATCCAGACGGAATAACTGCCAAAGAAGTTGCAGAATTTGTAGGAATCAGCGACAGACGAGCAAGAGA
>JALTMP010000068.1 GCA_027001645.1 Candidatus Heimdallarchaeota archaeon | reverse complement strand
GCGAAGAACGTCGCGAACAGCGAAGCCGGTGGCGGCGCGAGGATCGGGAAACCCGGAATCGCTCGAGTAGCCAGTGAAAGGTCCGGACTGAGCGTCCGAAGGCGGAGGCTCGTCAGTGGTTGTCTCTTGCCCCGCGAGACTCCCATCTCCAGCGGGTTGTTCGGCTTCCGTTTCGTCAAGTTCACTCTGGGACTCCGAGCCGTAATCCGCCGGGTAGATCCCAAGACGGTTGCATTCATCGATGACGCGCTCCACCGCCCGAGTCCGGTCGGCGTAGAACTCCGATTCGCGAATCCGGACGAAGGTCCAGCCAACCCGTTCGAGCTGCCGCTGGCGGGCCATGTCCCGCTCAAAGACATCCGCCCCGTGCCATGCCTCACCGTCGCATTCCACAGCGAGGCGGTTATCCAAACCCTCGGCTACGAGATCGATCCGATAGCCGGCAACTTCGTATTGGGATCTCACACGGTACCTTCGGCGAAGAAGCTCCAGAGCGACGTCGACTTCGAACCAGCTCTCATAGGGATCGGGCTGCTCACCGGGGTTTCGTGGAGTGGCCGCGGCGGCCTTTTCGAGCCGATCGAGTTCTTCGTACACCTCGTCCGGCAACCGGGCCGAGGTCACGAAACTCAACGCCTGGAACCGTAGGTCATGCGGACTCAAGTCGTGCGCTTGGACGCTGTGAAAAAGCCATATCTGGTCCCGGGCCCGGCTCATCGCGACGTTGAAGCGCCGCTGGTCCGCTATGCCCGTCAAGGCGCGGAAACGATGGTCCGGCGCCACCACCATCGAGAGGAACATGACGTCGCGTTCGTCGCCTTGGAAAGAGGCCGGCACGCCGCATCGCAGCTTCCGCTCCTGGCGCACGCTGGGCTCAA
This sequence comes from Candidatus Heimdallarchaeota archaeon, assembly GCA_027001645.1. Classification (GTDB taxonomy): domain Archaea; phylum Asgardarchaeota; class Heimdallarchaeia; order Heimdallarchaeales; family JAJRWK01; genus JAJRWK01. The sequence goes on along the minus strand of JALTMP010000068.1, from coordinate 835 downwards.
GGGTTTCGGCAAGCATTTGTTCGATGAGTTCAACTTGGGCGTGGCCTTGAAGAACGATGACCCCCATCGTCTTGTTGTCGTACTGTTCGTCATTGCAGCAACGCGCGATGGTCCTTACGATCTCCAGCGCCTCCTCGCGGTTATGTATGCGAGAGCCATTACCCTCGACGTATCCCTTCGACACGAACGTGGCGCGGAGTGGAGGCAAGCGTTCCGGAGGGGGCTGGCGCAGCGGGATCAGTGGTGCATTGCTGTAGCACAGGTCGTTGCTGAATCGGATGATTTCCGGTACGCAGCGAAAGTGTTCCCGTAAAGAAATCACATTGCCAAAAGCGCGTTCAGCATGGTCGTAAAGGCTGGTGTCCGGCCGGAACTCCTCCCGGAAGTGGAAGTCCCCCAGATGATCACGCGTCAGCCGCGCAATGTCATCCTCCAAGATGCCGACTCGTTCCGGACTGTTCTGCTTGTCATCGCCAACCACAACGATGCGCTTGGCCAGCGAGAACAGAATGAGAGAATCGATGCCGGCCTGGGACGCCTCGTCGACGATCACAGTGTCGAACAAGCCGGGCTCGGGCCGAATCGTGTCCCACAACCTGTGCAGCGGCATAATCCAGGCCGGTATCTCAGGAATGCATTCCATCAGGTATTTGCGAGCAGCGCGGCGGTGCTTCTGAGCAAATTTCCCGGTGCCTCCGCCGATACGTTTGATCGCCTTGCTCCAGGCGAGAAAATTCGATGGTATATTATCCATCTGTCCCTAATTCCAAACTTTTACTTAGGGCATCGTTAGATTGTGCCAGTTGGCCGCCACCCGGCGAGAAGAGCGTAAATT
>JALTMP010000067.1 GCA_027001645.1 Candidatus Heimdallarchaeota archaeon | reverse complement strand
GATCCTCGTCATGCTTGAAAGCAGTCCCCTATATTCGGACATCCGCCTCACTTATTGAGGAAACATCTTTGCCGTGTACAACTAGATTTGAAAAACTGTCTGGAGCGAGTAATTCCAAGACTTGCTTTGCTCCTTCTTGGTGAATTAGTTCAAACAAGCAATCGATGATTTCTATGTGAAACTTGCAATAAAGCGACTTTTGAAACCGACCTCGGTAAAGGTATAGCGGTATCTGGCATTCTGTTGCACAAATCATCTTATATTACCTCAATACTCTACTGCATAGCCCTTGTCAGTGTTCCATTGCCCTCTCTTCTTGGTTGTGAATATTTAGAATAACCGTATTCTCCTGGTTTTTGATCTAAGTGATGCTTCCTTCGGTACAACCTGGATATTGCAACAAGCAGACGGCGACAAGATCAACGTATTCAAGTTAACAAATGATCTTCCTTCATCTTCCTCAAAGCAAGAAAAGAAGAAAAAGAGTTGATTCAACGCATGCGAGAATACAGTTTAGACGCCAACAGTCCAATGCTTTCCAAGCCTTTTCCTTGCTTTTCCAATTTGCGAATGTTTTCGAGTTCCTTGAAAACTTCTTCTGGGATCTCATTTTTTCTCTTGACTAGTCTGTACCACGTTGCATGAGATATTTGCCTTACTAGGTTTGCAGCAAAGATTATTCCTGCCGGTTGCTCTTTTCTGTTACAATTCTCGATGATTAATTCTATGAAATCCGGTCTTCCTCTTTTCTGCCCAGTGATTATACTGCGAAGTGCTTGTGCTACCGCATCTTTTCCTGCTTTCTTGATTGCTAGTTCGAGGAGCACGTTTATTTCCAAATTTTCAAGTGATTGTTCCATGTTAGTAGATTCTATTTTCTCAAAAATATGCTTTGTGAGACCGTATATTGATGCTTAAATCTAGACCCGTGGAAAGAATGTAATGAGCGATCAACAAAAAAACAGACCCCAAGCTAAAATACGCTTTTCGCTGGGATTTTCCTCATTATTCATCCAAGAGCAGATACACAGTTGAGAAAAGACAAAACCTCGTTATGAACGTGTTCGGACCCTCGGGATCAGTGAAACGCGAGACCGCGCAGAACGTAGCTATGACTCTTCAAGATTTTTTCACAGATCAAGGGACCGAGAGTAGGATCCAGATCACGTTTGGTTTTGTAGGAACGCGGTTGAATCTTCTCGATCTTGATCCTGGCAACATTGTGATTCAAGACGAATTCACAACATTATCTGGCTAGGATTCCCGGGTGACCTTCATCGCAATGCATCATTCTCTTCGAACATACATTTAAATGTACGGTGTAGATCGGAATTCAATTTCTAAAAAGTTAAGGGTTTGAAATCCTATTGTGGGGAGAGAATTAATCTTCTTCGAATAGTGCAATTCGTTCTCCTTTCATTCGTGGGATACGTTTATCTGAGGCTTGCTCTAGTGCTTGGTTCTCGACAGTGTCATTGCTCGCTAGCCGCGCTCTATATTTTGCCCATTCTCTGAGCTTGAGTATATTCTCAGCCATGACTTTAGATAGGGGATAAGTTGCTTTTACGGCATCTAACAAGTGCGTCGTTTCAAGTTCCTCCCCTCGTGAGAATGCTCTGTAGAGAGCATCATTAACCGCTTCCTCAATCTCTGCTCCAGTAAATCCATTGCTTTTTTCAACAAGCTTTTCGAAATCAAATCGGTTGGGATCGAAGTTTTCC
>JALTMP010000066.1 GCA_027001645.1 Candidatus Heimdallarchaeota archaeon | reverse complement strand
CGAAAGAAAGTGTTGAAATGGATTAACGAATATCGTAATCAGAAAAAGGCCTTTGTTATTGCAACTCATAGACTTGAAGAATATGTATCCCTAAAACCTAAGCTATTTCTCCTATATAACGGCCAAGGACTTGTTTTTGATAATGTCGAAGCATTTCTTGACAAAGTTAACTGGAACCAAATTTACCAATTGAGCTTGATTACCCAGTACAACTATCTTCGTAGAAAAAATGGCAAATTATTGAGTTGGGACCTAGCTCCTAAACTAAAGCATCAATGGTAGTTAAAAATGAAAGAGTTGATTCTAACACGAGCGCAAATCAAGTTTCCTTCAGAATATCAGCTCACTATTCAATTTAAGCCTGAACTTCGGGTTTCAAGAAAAAACCCCATAATTATTTTTGGTCCTAATGGTTCTGGAAAAACAATTCTCTTAGAACTGCTAAGTGGAATTTTTCCTACAAGAATTCCAAACACAGGCGTAGTGTACAAAATGGATGTAGAAGGAGGAGAAAACCTTAGGAACTTAAGATTGGGCTTTCTCCCAGCAAATCCTAGTTTGTTTTTTATGCATGCAACAGTTTTTGAGGAATTCATGTCTTCCCGAAAGCGGGGGGGGAATGAGGACGCTTTCTCGTGGTATAACTGGGAGCAGATCTGGAAACGATATGCAGGGCACCATCCTCTCACACTTAGTGTGGGAATGCAAAGAATGCTGATCATGGATTTGCTAATTACGCGCAATACCGATGTTTTCTATTTGGATGAACCATTATCTTCTCTGGATGGAAGAGAACAGATTTCTTTTTATCACAAAGTAAGAATGCTAATGGATAGATCAAAAGTTATTGTAATTACCACTTCAAATGAATTGGTTCCAGTGTTATTTGGTGCTCGAGCGAGAGTGTTTCATGCAGAAGTTACTGAAAAGAGGGGAGGCAAAGAAACGATATTTACAGAAGTGAGAGTTGAAGATAATCCATTCACGAGTTTTGTCAGCAAGATTGTGGGAAATTCTTCTCTCGGTGATATGGGTGAGTTAGCGGGTGGAACGTGGGATGCCTAAAAACAATCTGAGTCTCGATCCGATCACTCGATTCGCAGTCGCTATTTGGACATTAGTATGGTTCCCGATTCCTTTTCCACTTGTATTTCTGATTCTGGGCAACTTGATAGTTGGAGCCCTATTTGGCAAGACTTATGGGTTAGATGCGTTATTTCAGGTTCTGTTAAGACTTAGATACGTAATCGTGTTAATTTGGTTCTTTTATTTTCTCTATTTTCATGTATTCTCAATCAGTCCGTACATCACTCTTTTCTTGCAACTTGTTGGTCTTTGGATTGGACTCAGCCTATTATTTGCAGATCAGTCCTATGACGAATTCTCCGATAGTTTGGAGAGAATCCACGTCCCCAAAGGAATTGCACGAGCAGTCGGCACGACCTTAGGAATAGTGGAAAGATACAGGATTGAAATGATGCAACTCTTGAAATATCAAGAAACACAAGGCTATAAGATAGATCCACGACATCCTTTAAAGACGGCAAGAACACTACACAGAATATTCATTCCCCTTTTCAGTTTGGCAATTCTGAGAAGCAAAGTTGTAGCAGCTGCATTAGCTAGCAAGAACTGGCATCCAAAAGTTAAGAGAATGCCGTATCGAGAATACCGCTTTTCTCTGCATGACTGGTTAACGTTGTCTGTGTTATTTGCTTTAATGGTTTGTAGAGTGGCGGTTCTATACGGATTTATAACTTTGGCAGAATTTCTTCGTTAAATCGCTTAATTGATTCTATTTCTTCTCCTTGAGGAAACATGAAAATAAAATCTCGAATCCCTAGTTTTAAGTATTGTTTAAGCAAGTCAATTATTTCCTCAGGAGTTCCATGAAGAGCTCCTTCATAACGTTTTATGAACTCTTGATACCTTACTCCTCTTTTCTCAGCCAATTCTTTCCAAGTTCTTTCTTTTTCTTCCTCAGAATCATAGATTCGGGTCCAAGCTCCATAGGAGTATTTGAATGAGTTAGGATCTCTCCCATGTTTCTCGCAGATGACTTGTGCATTGGCAATGATTTTTTCCCATTGCTCTGGCGAAAAAGCCCAGGCTACATTTATGCCTGTTGCGTGTTTTACCGCTATTTCGAGCATTTTTGGTCCTGCTTTCATGCTTCCAATCCATATTGGTGGATGGGGTTGTTGCTTGGGTTTAGGGTAGGAAACGGCTTCCTTCAACTGATAGTATTTTCCTGACATCGAAGGTGCTTTTTCAGTCCAGAGCTTCTTAATAACCATGAGGCCTTCCTCCACCCGTTCTATTCTTTCTTTGGTTGTGGGAAAGGGAATGCCGTACGCTTCATATTCGATTTGTTTCCATCCGGCTCCGTAGCCGAATTCGATTCTGCCACCGGAAAAATGATCCAGAGAAGCAATTTGTTTTGCTAAAACAGCAGGATAACGGTAGGAGTTGCAAAAGACTAACGATCCTAGGCGCAAAGTGGTTGTTTTGCTGGCAGCAGCCATCATTGCTGTAAAACATTCGTAACATGTAGTTTCAAATGCGTCCTTAGTAAGCATAAAATGATCCGAAAACCATGCGTGGGAAAAACCATTGCGTTCTGCGGCTTCGCAAATCGCATAGATTTCATCAAATGAGTATCCAAATTGTGGCTCGATTTGAACTCCATAGTTGGGCATACAAGAAAGTCTTTTTTTAATAATTAAAGCTTAGTCCCTCGACGTGAACATAAGAAAAAAAGGGAAGAGAATTAAGTGCGCAGTTTTTGTCACTGGGAAGCTTTGGCAGCCTGTTCTTCGGCAAATTCTATTTCGCCCAGCCATCTTTCAGCATCGATGGCAGCTTGTGCTCCCATTCCCGCAGCTGTGATAGCTTGTCGATAACGCGCATCTGCAACATCACCGGCAGCAAAAACCCCGGGAATATTAGTCATGGTGAATTCCTTTCGAATAATATATCCGACACTATCCATCTCGAGCCAGTCCTTGAAGATTTCAGTGTTAGGCTTATGTCCGATGGCAACGAACATGCCATCGACCTTAAATGTGGTTTCTTCACCAGTTTTCACATTTTTCAGCTTGATTGCTTCAAGTTTTTCTTCACCAATAACATCTACTACTACTGTGTTCCAAATGAAATCAATTTTTTCATTGTCAAATGCTCGCTGTTGCATGATTTGAGACGCTCGTAGCTTGTCTCGTCGATGAATAATAGTTACGCGCGATGCGTGATTCGTAAGATATAGCGCTTCTTCCATAGCAGAGTCTCCGCCACCAATGACAGCAACATGCTTGTCTTTGAAAAATGCACCATCACAAGTAGCACAAGAGCTGACTCCACGTCCGATTAACCGTTGTTCATTTTCGAGCCCAAGCCATTTCGCAGAGGCACCAGTAGCGATTACAACTGCTTTTGCAAAATATTCTCCCCAGTCAGTCGTGATCTTGAACGGTCTATTAGAAAAATCAACACTGGTTACGTTGAAATCTTGAATTTCAGCCCCAAACCGTTCAGCCTGTTGTCTCATTCTCATCATAAGATCAGGTCCTTTAATCGCTTGGGGAAAGCCGGGAAAATTCTCAATTTCAGTCGTTAACATTAATTGTCCCCCGGCTTCATATCCAGCAAATACTAATGGTTTCATGCCTGCTCTGGCAGCATATAATGCTGCAGTGTATCCAGCGGGTCCTCCGCCAATGATTATTATGTTTCTTACTTCTTCTGACATCAATATCACTCCACTACGTCAAGTTCCTATTCTTGGCTACGAATTATGGTATAAAGCTATTGTTTCATTGCCCAAAACCAATTCTATGGATAAAAGAAAAGAAAAAGAGGGGATTCGTAAGATGAGAGTTGGTCAGATTATTTTTTCTGCTTTGCATTTGCCTCCATGAACGATAAGAGTTCAATGGGAATAGGCAAGATAACGGTGCTAGCGTTTTCTGTACTAACTTCGCGGATTGTTTGAAGAAATCGGAGCATAATAGCTTGAGGGGAAGAACCAACAATTTCTCCTGCTTCTCGAAGCATCTGTGCAGCTTGCTTTTCACCTTCAGCGAGCACAATGCGGGATCGGCGTTCTCGTTCTGATTCGGCTTGTCTGGCCATTGCTCGCTTCATGTTGTCTGGAACTTCAAGCTCTTTGAGCTCAGTTCTTGAAATGTTAACCCCCCACTCATCAGTTGCGTCGTCCAATATTTTCCGAATCTCATCATTAACCTTTTCTCGGTGAGAGAGGAGCTCATCAAGTTCCATTCTCCCAACTACCGCCCTAATGGTTGTTTGACCAAGCTGGAAGATTGCCTCGCGAAAGTTGCGGACCCGAATAACTGCCCTGGCAGGATCGATCACATGATAGTAGGCAACTGCATTGAGGAAAACAGGGATGTTGTCCTTTGTTATCATTTCTTGCTTTGGAAAGTCAAGCACTTGAATACGCAGATCAATGAGTTGGGTTTTGTCAAGAAGAGGGTTGATCCAGAAGAGCCCTGGCCCTTTGACTGCGCTGAAGCGCCCCAGTCGGAATACCACTACTCTCTCGTATTCGTTTACCAGTCGAATGCCGGCAAAAAGAAAGATGAGAACTGGCAGTACGACAAAAAAGAAAATCAGTACATAATTTACCATGGCTAATATACCTCGCAAATCTTTTTACAAAATCGCATGTATGCAATTAAGCAAAGTATTCCCAAGTTAATAAATCTTAACGAATCACGACGTATAATCCTATAATTTAGAATCCACACATCTTAAGTATAAGGCAATTGTTTGAAATGAAATACAAAGAATCTTGAACAAAAGGAAAGGTTAAGAAAAAGAAATATTCGGGCAATGAATTCTCAGCTTGAGGGGCCCCACTTATGGAGACATTAGCAAAATCCCACCTTTGTAGTAACATAGAAGGAATACAGATAATGGTCCTATCCAGTACCACAATCATTAAAACTCTCTAGGTCGTACAAGGGCTCGAAAAAGGGCCGATGGCGTAGTGGAAGCGTACGGGCCTTCGGAAGCCCATGCTGAGGAAAGCCCGCGGCCAGGGTTCAAATCCCTGTCGGCCCGCCAAAACCCTAATTATGGCTGGCCCTTTTTGATCATAAATACAGAACTGGCCAATGAAGGCGTCATATTTTCAATAATTGCAGCAGTTCAGAGATATTGCTTGATCTTAAACGAATCAAGATAGGGATTCTTTATAGAGATGTTTTGAATGGTAACATGCATGGGAAATTCATCGTCTTACGATTCACTTCGCGACCTATTCATGGCAGCAGGCAACCACTTGATTAAAGAGACACGATCACAAGGGTCAAGTGAATTTCCGAGCAGAGAAAAAATAGAAAAACTCATCGACAAGCTTGTTTACGTGATTAAAAAACAAGCATTGCTCGAAGACTACAGAGAGCTTCGCAAGTATTTGCAACACCAAGACGAGGAGTGAATCCCAATGATGATTTCACGGGTGAAGATGGAGCATCCTCTAGAAACAATTCCCAAAACCTTAGACATGACCCCGGGACTCAACCAGGTGTTTCTGAGACTCGGGGAGGGAAAAACCATGCTGATACAGTCGATCATTTGGGGGTTAAGGGGATACGAAAAAAAGGTTGACAAGAAAATGCCGGAGGATTGGGAACTATCATTCGAAATCTCAATTCAGGAAGATCAAAAGAACAGTTTTCGACTTTACCGAACTTTTGATCAAAATCAGCGTCATCAATTCAAAGTTCAGCCAAAGAATAAAGAATGGATATATCACGACATGAAGAATACCCTTGGTCAAGACACTGCACGGGATTACTTTGAAATGGTCCATGTTTTCTCTCCCCTTGAAAGACCGTTTAATAGCAAATTGCTTCCAATTGCAATAAATTTTGAAAAGGGAGATCGAACTTTATCCATTCTTCACTATAGATTAACTCAGATCAGAAGAGAAATAGGCCGAGAAATTTCTCTTACAAGAAGGAGAGAGGGAGTTATAATTCCAAATGAAGAAGCACTGCGCAGACAGGTTGCAAACCTCAAACAAAAAGAAGGCCCTCTTCGAGACCAAATGCGACAGTTGCGTAAACGCTTAGCTCAATTGCACCGTACTGCTGGCTCTAGGGCCATGTTCTTGGTGTTGCAGAACCGCAAAAAGGAGATTCAAGAGAAGATCTTACATTTCCAGACGAAATATCGTGCACAAAGTGAGAGTATCTTTGAAAGTATCAAGAAGAGACGTGAAGAGTTAATACTTGACGTTGAAACCGCTAGGAAACAAGCCGAATCTCTGCAAACAGAGATCTCTAAATTAACAAGCAAAATATCTTTGCTCTCCTCTCTCAGACCCGGCGATGAAGTAGAAGTAAAATGTCCGATTTGTGAACAGGTCTTACACCATGAAAAAGAAGTGGATCACTCAATTTCATCAAAGCTAAGAAAACTAGAGAGAAAACGTCAGAATCTCAATGATCAGTTTATCGCGGCTCTTGGGTTCTTAAATAGAAGCGAAAAGCTACTCCTTGAAACAGAAAACGATATGGAATCTTTTCTAGCAGTACAAACAGAACTTCGTGAACTAGAAAGAACCTTGAAAAACTTGAAGCGAATATCTCCCCCTCCTAAAACTCCACATGAGTTGAAAAGAGTAGAGAATGAGCTCAGAGAAGTGAGAAACACATATAATGAGCTCCAATATAAGATTGGCAGGCTTGAAGGCCTAATAGAAAGCACGCCCTCCTCTGCATTGGAAAAACTCTATCAATTAGAAGAGGAGCAAAAGCTTGTTCTCACAGCAATTAAGATCGTTGAAAAGGCCATTGCGTTTCTATTAACTCCGACGTTGATTGAAACCAGAGAGATGCTTGCCAAGAAGCCTGTTGAGGGATTTCGCATTAGATTAACCGATGATTGGAATTATTACGTGGAAAATGAAAAAGGGGAGGTCGTGTCAATGCAAACACTTCCGTTCTCAATACGGTCAAGGCTAATGCTCAATTTTAAGTCAGTACTTGCTTCCACTTGCTCACAACTTAAATTATTATTAATCGACGACATCGAGCATGTGATTCCCAAAAATGAAATTCAAAGCCATCTTAATGATCTTGCGGAGACATATCAAATCCAAATACTGTCCACCAGAACCCAGGACAGCGACTAGGTCGGAGAGAGATCTTTTTCCAAAATGAGAACATACAAATGCGTCAAAACTATCGAGTGAGACAAGGAAAGAGTGGCAAACATGAATTGGTGGATATCTCGGCTGGGGACAGTGAATTATGAAGAGACAATGAT
>JALTMP010000065.1 GCA_027001645.1 Candidatus Heimdallarchaeota archaeon | reverse complement strand
TCTCGTGTACGAATAGTTTTTTCGCTTTGTCCTCTTTGGAATAACGTTGGGGTCGAAATGGTTGCATATTGTTTTTCTGCTGCTCGATATATGGGTTCAACGATGCGATTATTTCGGGTGTGACGCCAAGTATCAATTGCGCCGCTAAGATCTATTTTTGAGGCAAAAGCAATGGTTACCAGTTCTAGTGCAGATTTTTTCTCCTCACTCTTTTCATCGAACAACTCAAGAATTTCTTCCATGGAAACCTTGATCGGACCATAGTATCCGATGAATTTTGCTGCCGGACCCTCCCGTTTTTTTAGATCTCGCAATTCTAGGCTTTCATATAATCTATCAAAAAAGGAGTTTTCGGGGAGGAAAAGAGAGTGGTCGTGATACCATAGCATTGTTTCATCTGTTAAGTCGTCACTTCCGACAATTTGACGAAGCTGAGTTTTTAGCTCGTTTTGTTCATTCTTCAGTCTGTCAGACAAGATGAAAGACTGACTCATAATGGGATATGATTCATTCACTCCTTTGCGCAATTTTCGGGCAAAATCTCTGACGCTAGAAGGCAAGTATTCAATCGTTGCCCACCTTGAGTACCCTAAGGCAACTCTCAAGTCCCAATTGCCAGAAATTCTTGTCATTGTTGAGAGGGGAAGAATCTTGAAAACATCTTGAACGTAGTGGTCAAATCCTCTAATCTTTCCCTCCCTCTCCTTGCAGACCTCTTGATATAATGTAAACCTAGAATCGAAATTCTGAAGGACTTCAGATCTTTGGTCTAAGTAGGATGGAAGATATGCTTCATCCAAAATAACTCCTCGCCGGGTTTGCTGTTGCATTTTGTAGAATTTTCCCAAAGCTATCGCCTTGCTTGTCAGCGATGTCACTCTGAGTTCTAAATCTATCCCCCCAATGACCAAAGCACCCATATGAAGTCGGTTCCATGAATGATCTCTTACACCCTCTATGAATCGTCTTCTTTTTTCAACACTCTGTTCTTTTTTTTCAAAATATATGTCACTTGCATACGTTTTTTTCCTAGTAGCGTTGATTTTGGAAGCAATCCATAAATCTGGATCATCGATGATGTGAAATGATCCATCAGGGGCTTGGAGTTTAACTAAGTGTGGATATGTTCTGACCTCCTGGTCAACAATACTGTACGGTGAAATCCTACGTTTGTCCATTTTTTCACTTCCGAACTTTAACGCTACCTAAAACGCTACTGAAAGAAATCAACCCTACTTTTTCTGAAAGTAAAAATACATTTCGGGAGCATCCCGTTTTTTCTCAAATCATCTTTGTTGAGCTCTGAAGGTTTGTATTTCATGGTCTTCAAGTCTGGCTTTCGAGAGGCAATTCTGCTTCCAGCATCTTTTGGAGCTCTCCAGAAAGTATCCATCTATGATACCATGTTTCTATCCTTTCGATTCTCTTTTTTACTTCCTCAATACTAGGTTGCGCTAACAAACATTCTGAAATGCACTTGCCACATCCATAGTGCTTGGAAAAATACTTAATGCATCGGTCTCCATTTACCTTAAAGTTAATCTTGATCCCTCGTTTGTATTGTTCTAATGCACCCTCCGTTGGTAAGGCTTGAACTGGGCACCTAACCGCACACAACTTGCATCGATGACAAAATGCTGTTATTCCCTTATCCACCGGACTACCAAATGGGAGTGGCATGTCAGTTGTTACGATCCCTATTCTTACCAAAGGTCCAAGCTCATGATC
>JALTMP010000064.1 GCA_027001645.1 Candidatus Heimdallarchaeota archaeon | reverse complement strand
CAATTGTTTAATCCATGTTGGGTCAGCTTCAGAATTCCAAGGGAAAAGATCTGAAATTCGCAAGAACAATCTTTGAAGATCTGCCACGAAGTATCTGGAGGGAATCTTGTTTCCCATCTTGCACGTAACTACTGAGAGATATGCCCGATAAGCAATCTGATTTTGAAATTCCAGTTTTCCGAAGTCCTTCAGCAAGTCGAGGTGCCATTGATGAAATTCATCCCAATCAATTGTCTCTGAAAGCAGGGTCTGAACAAATCGAATCAGTTTCAGAGCAGCGCTACAACGATGAAGCCACGGGTCAGTTGACTTGCTTGTGCTAAGGTATTTTCCAGTTCTTTCAACAGCGGCTTTATACAGGTTAGGACCAATGGGCGTCATTAGAACGGATTGCAAATTCAAAAGGATTTCCAGGACGGAAATACAAACAGCGGGATATTGACTCTTATGTACTCTTTGCGTTAAGAACTCAAGGATTAGAGGACAATCGTTTTCATAACTCCATTCGAGGATCGCGTGTAATAGAATGTTGAATTCATCAGCTTCAGTTCCATAGTTTTCTAGAAGAACAATTATTTCTTCTAAAAGCCTTGAGGGTAGGAATAATCCTAGTTTTGATCGTAGGATGATTTCCCAAGCAATCCAAGATACTCTAAGTTCATCATCTTCGGGCAGATCTAGATCTTTCGCTTGAAGAATAAGCATGATTGCCTGACTATATTTTCCCTGTAAAAACGAAACTAGAGCCAACATCATTTGACGGACATAACTCTTCGCGGGGGTCTTAAGGACGTCCTTGTTTTCCAAGAGAAGATGAAAAACGTCAATCACTAGATCTAACGACTTGAATTCGCGAAATATTTTTCTCAACTGTTCAAGCAAGGTAATTAAATTAGTAAAATCCTTGCTGAGCGCATAAAGAACGGACGGGATTTCTTCTCGAATAATCTCTTTTTGAGCAAGTTTAATTGTAAGATTGTGCGTATAAATTTCATCTGAGAAGGATCGACATTTGCAACCATTTTGAAAAGCTTCACATAAGCGTTGACGCACATAAGCCGTGTTAGCGATCTCACGGGATATATGGTCTTTTGGAACTTCCAAGGATTTCACCGATTAAAATTTCCATTAACCAGAATGGTTGCTATGAGCCATTTGGAAGATTTCTTATTAAATCATGTTTTAGGCACAAGTTAAGTCCCATGACATAAACAAACCATTTTTCTTATGAACAAATTTACTCTCCTTTCGAGAAAGGGGATTCAATGGCATATTTCTTGATTTTCATCTCTCAAAGAATAGTTCTCGGGTCGTAGAATTATCGCGCTGGTGAAAATCTTATAAGCGATTACTATCATGGTGGTAAATGCCCAATCGCTTCATAGGCAATTCCTCCGTGATCATTTATGACTGAAACGTCGGCGCAGATTTTGATAGATAAACCATTTCACAGCGTTAATAAGTATAAGGCTCTTGAGCTTTTGCGTTCTTCTTCAAAGGGACTTACAGAAGAAGAAGCCCAGAGGAGATTAGAGATTTTTGGGCACAACCAGTTGGAAGAGGGAGAAAAGACGTCGATCTGGGAAATCTTCCTAGATCAATTCAAAGACATCCTCGTCATCATACTAATGTTCGCTGCTATTTATTCAGCTTTCGAAGGCAGTTACAATGAAGCGGCACTCATCGCTGTGATCCTTATTCTCAATGCGATTGTTGGGGTGTATCAAGAGTGGAAAGCAGACCGGGCAATTGAAGCGCTAAGAGCAATGACAGCCCCGGTAAGTAAGGTACTGCGAGACGGCATTGTAAAGGAAATACCTTCCGAACTCCTCGTTCCTGGCGACGTTGTGCTTTTGGAGGCAGGAGACCGAATTCCTGCAGATGGACGGTTAATCGAAGCGTTCAATCTTAGAACAGAAGAAGGAGCACTCACGGGAGAGAGTACTGAAGTGAATAAATCTAGTGAAATGGTCTTTCCCCAAAAGACGGCCTTGCCTGACAGAACCAATCTTGTTTTTATGGGAACCCACGTAACTTTCGGTCGCGGGAAAGCTGTCATTTTCGCAACCGGCATGCAAACCGAGATGGGAAAAATTGCGGAAGCAGTTCAAACCATCGAAGAAGAGCCTACTCCTTTCCAAGTTCGATTTGAAAAATTTGGAAAACAGCTTGGCTATTTGATCCTCGGAATTGCGGCAATAGTGGTAATTGCGGGAGTTGTGCTTCAAGGAGAAGAACCTCTCTTCATGATAGAAATAGGCGTTTCAATGGCAGTAGCTGCGATTCCTGAGGGGCTCCCAATAGTTATCACCCTAGCATTGGCGCTAGGCGTTCAGCGAATGGCAAGACGCAATGCAATTGTCAAGAAACTCCCCACGGTTGAAAGCCTTGGCTCAGCAACGGTCATTTGTTCTGATAAGACAGGAACCTTGACAATGCATAGGATGACTGTAACGGATGTTGTATTTTTTCAAGATCGCAGTCCCAAACAACTATCTCGGAATGATAAATTCCCTAACAAGATTCCAGTGAATCTGAGAAGAATGTATGAGGGAGCAGCATTGTGCATCAATGCTTCGATCAACGGTGAAGAGGAACACGGCGATCCCACAGAACTTGCAATACTCCGAGAGGCAATCCACAGAGACTTTGACCCCAACAAGATAGTTGCGACAAGGCTGGATGAAATTCCGTTCGATTCTGAAAGAAAGAGAATGACTGTGGTTATGGAGTATCCTGATGGAAAGAGAATCGCCTATATGAAAGGAGCTCCAGAAGTTTTGCTTGATCTTTGTCAAGCGTTTGACAATGGAAGTGAGATTCTCCCAATCACGAAGGAATTAAGAGAAAAACTAATGGCGCAAGTAGAAGCAATGGCCAGCAAAGCACTACGAGTGCTTGCTTTTGCGTATTACGAGTTGGAAGAAGAGGCTTACAACATTTACGAATTTGAAAAGAAAATGGTCTTGGCAGGCTTCATGGGAATGATAGATCCGCCAAAGCCAGGGGTAAAAGAAGCAATAAAGGCTTGCAACACAGCAGGGATCAAAGTCAAGATGGTTACTGGAGATCATGCCAAAACAGCGGTTGCAATCGCACAACAAATCGGAATTCCAGCAAATGATGGCTCAGTTCTCACGGGTCAAGAATTGGATGAAATGAGTATTGAAGAACTTACTGAAAAAATCGATCAAATATCAATTTTTGCTCGAATTTCGCCCATTCACAAACTAACCATTGTCCGGGCGTTGAAGAATCGAGGAGAAGTAGTCGCAATGACGGGAGACGGAGTGAACGATGCGCCAGCTCTCAAAGGAGCAGACATAGGTATTGCAATGGGGATAACTGGAACCGATGTTTCTAAAGAAACAGCCTCCATTGTATTAGCAGATGATAATTTTGCGACCATTGTCATGGCCATTGAAGAAGGGAGAACAGTCTTCGAGAATATTAACAAATTCATACGCTACATGTTTTCAAGCAACTTTGCGGAAGTCATGGTTGTCTTCTTAGCAATTCTATTCGGATGGCCCCCTCCACTTGTAGCTGTTCAAATCCTTTGGATCAACCTAATCACAGATGGTGCTCCAGCTCTGGCGATGAGTGCAGAGCCTCCTGAAGAAGATGTCATGCAACGTCCACCCAGGGACCCACAAGCACCCCTTATGAGTATTGACATGCTACTTTATATCCTCAGAATTGGAATGTTCATTACAGTCGTTACGCTTGGTCTATATTACTACATAGACTTTGAAGATAACTACTTGAAGGCTAGCACAATAGTCTTTGCGTCTCTTTCAATCATGCAACTCTTTAACGCATTTAATGTCAGACATTTGAAGACCAGCGTTCTAAATAGAAGCATTTTTGCTAACAAGTCATTGGTCATCGCAACAATTGGAGCCTTATTTGCTCAAATCTTTGTTATTCAGGGCGATCGTTGGATTAGATGGATTGGGAACTCAGGCCATACAAATACCATTGGAGCCACCTTCCACACAGTTCCCTTAAATTTGAAAGAATGGGGGCTTGTCTTCCTCGCAGGAATAGCAACAATACTAGTAGAGGAAGTTGCAAAATTCATCAAAAACATTATCGAAAAGAGACAAATGAAGACCCAATAATCTACAAAAAAAGAAACTGTAACATCACGTCACGAGACCGAAAGAGGAAAAGCCTTAATCCGTCCACGTCCTCAGGTTAAATCAGAAAGAGAAGTGAATAAAAAGCAGAAATTCAATGCTTTCCTTAGTGTTTGCTTTGACCAGTAAATTTGAACTTGCTTAGCTTTATGGTAGGTACATTCGAGGAAATAAGTGTCCGTACATCTTTAGAAATCAATTCAACAGAATTTAGGAAGCTGAGGAATGAATCAGTATATCGAAGATTTCTAGCCGCGTGCTTGATTTCGCCATCCTTAATGTAGTAAAGGCCATCCCTAGTTAACCCTGTTATAATCCCTAATTTCGGGTTGACGGGATTGGAGTACCAGAATGTCTGAACCAATAGGCCTTCTCGGGTCTCCTCAATCATTTCTTGCTCATTAGAGTCGCCCGGTCTTAATCGCAATGCTGATGGAAATGCATCGAAGAAGAGGTAGTCGGAATATGGTAGCGTGGCGTGTCCAGTGGTCTGCGTTTTGTCATTTAGGAACTGTGATGCGGTTAGGATAGAGTGGAACACAATTTTTGGGATTCCGTGGTCAATGACTACTTGATTTTTGGTAGCAACTCCATCGCGATCAACTGGAGAAGCAATAATGGAAGAAGGGTCAAGTGGGCGGTCTTCAATGACAAGTTTCTCCGATAGGAGTTTCTCACCGATTTTATCTGAATAAGCACTGTTCCCTTGATGAAAAATGGGACCTAATAAGCCGAATAGGGAGTAAGCAAGGATTTCTTCCGTTGCTGCAGGTCTTAATATGACCTCGTATTCTTTCGGTTCGATGGGTTTCGCATGCAAGGTATCCTGACTGATTTTGACAGCAGATGTTACTAACGCTTCAACATCAAAAGTTGAAGGATTTCTAGCAGCAATTACTTCTCTTCCAAACCCTCTCTTTCCTTGCTCTTCAACAATACTCAGTACCTTAAAGTCGTTGTATGTGAATCCGTGGTTCGCGCTTAGATCGTTGGCGTTTGTAATCACAAACTCAAAATCCAAAACTTCTACTTTTCCAAATAGTTTAGCCTCTGGGTTCAGATCCTGAGCTTGGCTCACAGCTCTATCGACGATATCGGCTCTGCCATCCTCATCAAGTAATGGACCACGACTATCCACTTGGGAATATTGTTGATCTTCTATAAAGCCTTGAAAGAATGGTAGTTCAGGAGCGTGATCAACAGTTTTCTGCAATTCTTGCACTAGCTCTTCAACATCGGATTCTGAGTTCACTGTTCTTCTGAGAGTGAGCAGTCTCTTATCTCTGGCTCCCCGAAGAATAAGGCTGATTTCGGTAGAAGCTATTTGTTGATGAATCACGCTATTGGCGTAACGAGTAAGTGCAAAGTCCCTTGCGAAACATAAGGCTTCCCAGTCTGAGAGCTCTTGGCTTCGGGCCAAGAGCTTGCTTGCATGTTCAGTGAGATATGCAAGTTTTTGTAAGATTTCATTCTCGCTCATTTTTCTTCACCCCTGATCCTCAATAACACCTACTCTGACGTTTTCGAACCTAGTGGGAGGTCCGCCATGTCCTGTGTACATCGCTTGACCAGGCTCGCCCTTACCGCAGAACGGTGTTCCAAGAACTTTGGAATATTTTTCTTTGGCCACTGCCGAAACACTCCCCCAAAATTCTGGTGTGATGCCCGTATAGGTTGGATTCTTAACCAGGCCGACGATTTCGCCTTTTTCGATTTTATATCCAACTTCACAACCAAATTGGAAGTTAAGCCGAATGTCGTCGATTGACCAGCTTCGATTAGTAACGAAATAGTATCCTTCTTTCGTTTCTTGAATCATTTCATCAAATTCCCAATCGCCTGGTTGAAGCATAATATTAGTCATTCGAACTAACGGGATGTGTTCGAAAGAAATGCTCCTCATAGCCGCTCCACTGTGCTCCAGGCCAAGATATGCCGCTGTTTCTCTGCTGGACAAATAGCCAACAAATCTTCCTTCTTTGACAAGGGGAATGTTTTTTGCCGGTACTCCTTCGTGATCAAAGAAGAAAGAGCCTAGTCCACCAGGAATTGTAGCGTCTGCATGGATGGTAACGAGCTTATTCCCATACATGAATTCTTGTTTCAGAAGCTCAGGTCTAAGAAAACTAGTCCCGGCGTACGCAGCCTCATACCCTAAGGCACGATCTAGTTCAGCTGGATGACCACAACTCTCATGCAACTGCAATCCAACTTGTGAAGAGTCGAGGATTATTGTGGACTTTCCTGGTTTCATCATAGGAGCGTCTAATAGCTGGATCAATTCCTTTGCGACGGAAGAAATGTTATTGGCAATGTCTAGACTTAGCATGTGCTCCCATCCCATTGTTTTGAATTCATCGTCGGGATATTTCCTGACTTGTGTATCATTATTTCCCCTAGCTATGAGGGTCATAAATCCTCCATTCCATGTGATAGTCTGGTCGATTTTGTTTCCTTCATTCGAATAGAAAACCATCCGGTCTTTTTGAGCAGTGTAAATTCCATTTGCAAACTTAATCTCGGAAAAGTCCCTTGCAACTTTAGCGGCATTGATAAAATATTCACTTAATTCTTGCTTTGGTACTTCAAACGGATCAGTTTTAACGTCATTTGCAACAGTCACTTCAGATACTGGCTCATCAGTAAGGTCAAAATTCGGATTTCGCCTTTGTGCGGCTTCAGCCCCTTTGATCGCTTGTGAGATTGCTTTCTCAACAGCTTCTTTTGTAAGTGTATTACTCGCCGCAAACCCCCATGCACCATTTTTCAAAACTCGAATTCCAAAACCAACCTTGCGATTAATATTAAAGGTAGAAACAATTTCGTTTCTTGTTTGAAGAAACATTCTTGTTGAGTCTAAAAACTTGAATTCTCCTAATCTTAATTTTTCTGGGAATCGCGATAATGCATATTCACCCAATTCATGAGGATCCATAATCTAAGGTTCCTACAAGGTTTCTTAAGTATTAGCTAGTTGGAAACGCGATGAAAAGGAGCACAAATATTCTTAATTGGCAATAGCCAAGCGAACCCTTTTTTGCATCTATGTTCTAAGGTGCCTTATGACTTCAATCAAGAATTTGCCAGTACTAATTACAGGAGCTAGCACTGGAATAGGATACGAGACAACAAAATATTTGGCAGAGAAAGGAATTCCAGTTTACGCAGGGGTTAGG
>JALTMP010000063.1 GCA_027001645.1 Candidatus Heimdallarchaeota archaeon | reverse complement strand
TACGTGGTACTCCCAATGACTAAGAGAAGGAGTGCAAGGGTGGAGACTGCAATGCTTAACAGAATCAACATATCTAGAAATAGGATGTATCGTTGCCACGTGAGGTCTTGCATTTGCATCTCGTAGGTTTCTCCCGGTTGCTGTGTTATGCGAATCGTCTGTTCTGAGACGAATTTTGCAGGAGCGAAAAGGGTATAGAAGATAGCGATTATTATCAAGGTGATCGGCGATAATAGTCCTGTTCTCGCCCCGATTTTGCGCAATAACGCTTTTTTTCGCCCTAACGGGACAGGGGTCGTAGGGCTATAAAATACAATTAGTCCTCCTTCTGCCTCTGCGGAATGAAGCACCTTTCGAACGGATGGAGCTGGAGCGGCGACTAGATAATTTGTACGAATCTTAGGAAGCATGATTGCTACAGTTCTTCTAAGTACGTAAAGGGCTATGAGCCAGATAACGATGAAAAGCGGAGTTGTGATGCTGTGTTCTCGATATATTTCTCTTATCAGGAGAGCTGCGATTAGAGTTCCGGTTGCGTATGTCCAGGGATCGAACACTAGTCGTTTCCATAAAAATCTGGGAATGACCTTTGCCGCTATATTATCCGAATCACTCTTGATATCGTCACTGCAGATTGCTATGATGTCTTGTGTTCTTTTTTGCTTGGATAGTTGTTCGATCAACGCTTGGCTTGGCATTCCTCTGGCTCTGCTCCCATTTTCATTTTCTTAGTACTTGCTTTTAAATTTACACAGACTGATTTAATGAGTTCGTTTGTGAAAGAGCAACAGTGACAAATTGACTTTGTTGTTCTCTTGCTTGAAAAAAAATAGAAGAAAGGAGGTGTTGGTGTAGGAGAAGTGAGTGTTTTCCCGCTAGACTGAGCCTTATGCTTTGGCTTTTGCCTTTTCTTCGAGTTCTAGGTATTTTTTGTGTTCTTCGGGATGTCTGCGCTTATCCGGTATTGCTCTGTGAGCGAGCCCTGCATCAATTTTTGGTTGAATGTGAACCCGGAACATTTGGTGCATTCTCTCGGGAGAGTAATATAATTCTTCTCTCCAATATCCCGCGTCTTCGAACTGATCGGTGTGTCTAATTGAGAACGCCGGGCAAACTTCTTCACATAGGCCGCACTTCAAGCATCTTCCAGCAAAGTATGCTGGGAACCGGAATTTCTTGCCATTAATTTCTCGTTCTTCCATGATGATGGTTTTGTTTGGGCAGACTCTTTCACATTTCCGGCATCCAATGCATGAATCCATATCCATTCCAAGGAGCCCTCTATATCTTGGCGCAATGTCTGGATAGGCGGAATGCTCATCGTGCAAGGGATGGTAGAGTTCTGCCTGGGGAACTCTTAGGAAATACTTGAATGTGACCCAGAATGGGTAAAGATGTAGCGATCTTGCCCACCATCTAAGATTGAACCATTTTAGTGGACCCTTGATCCTATTGTCTTCTTTGGACATGGCCATGTTCTTTTCAGCTCCTTTCTTTACACCTTGCTATTGCAAGCTATGCTTAAGTATTTTGTTTTCATTGTAGGCTTTTGTTTTGCTCTCACTATTAGGCATTGGGCAAAACACCACTTTTGAGCATTGAAAGAAAAGTCCAGCATCCGGGAGGTTATTCTTGTAGTGAGGCGTGTTGCAGTTTTATTTCCCCTATTTTTTCTCATCAGTTTTCCTTTTTCTCCCTCCAAATAAATTGCGTATTTTCAACATTCTCCTTTTTTGGCTTTTTGATTTCATCTCATCCGTTTTTTTCGCTTTGCGCCTTATGAATTGGACATAAAACTCATTGAATTCTTGTCTTAGTAATTCTCTGATCATTGCAATTGACCAGAGGGATCCAAGGGCCAATGTTGACACAAGATATGTTCGTGTGGGAAAGGGGTCTAATGGAGAAATTTGCTCGGTAAGTTGTACAAACATGATTATGCCTAGGCTTACCGCAACAGCGCTTAAGAGAACCAAGATCGAGGTTCTAATAGTCCGGGTCTCGAGCGTGCGTCGGGGAGATTCTGGTTCCGTTATATGGTAGTCAAACGAAAATCTCGTATCTTGGAGCGCCTTTTTGCTTCTTTCCAGCATTTCTTTTGTTTCTTGGTCTTGGGCCTTGATGAATCTCTGGTTTGGAGAAAAGTTTGCTTGAACCCAGCTTGTCAGGACTACGTTGCTGGTCATTGCAATAATAAACCCCACTGAACTAACCATTACTAGTGCTAGGGTGGCTGGAGAGGAGCTTAGGGGGAGTCCTGATTCTCCTAGCCCTTGTGGAGTGGAACGAGCAATTGCTAGTAAGGGAAAAACTAGGAAAACTATTTCTCTACGTAATGATGGATTTCTAAATTGCAGTAGTTGAATAAATATCCACGGGCTCATGATGACAAGTGTCGCGACTAATCCCAACTGGCCAAAAGCGATTGAATACAGGATTCCAAACAGAATAATGCCGAGAATCGCATATAGTCTTAGTCTGAACATTTCGTTTGTATATGGTGTAGGGATCGGAGTAAGTCCGAACCGTTGGAATAAGTTGACGTCGTAGACTTCTCTGACTTCTTCTCCTCCAATGTTGGTTTGTGGTGAAGCTCCGAGACTCTTAGTGTCTGGTTCTTGAGTTGTCATTTTTTCACACCTCATTAGTGGGAGATCCGCATCATTTCTTGTCGAATTAGAGCTTCAAGAGCATGAAACGGACTTGTTTTTGTGGAAGTAATTGCAGTGTATTTTGCACCCGTTCTTCCCAAGGATTTTCGGGCTTTTTCTGCAAGCTCTGCATGTGAGATCAGTGCGTATGGGTGAATATGTTCTGAGAGAAGAGCTATCTGTTGGGGGTCTTCTGCCTCAACGACGGCATGTCCTAAGAATTTTTCATATTCTAAGGGGTATCCCCACAAATCCATGAGAATGACATGGTTTTCTCTCATTCTGATATTGCGAATTTCCCGTTCCTTTAACTCGAGGTCTTGTTCTGCATCACTGACGAAGATTACTAGGGAGCGTGTATAGTGTTCAGAATAAATGAGGCGAGTAATTGACGAATAATCCGCTTTTACGTCGAGTGGAGCTAATTTAAAGAAGCTCTGCCAGATTTGGTATGCGAATCTTGGCGAATCGCTTGGGGGGAAATAGGAGATTATTTTGTCAGCGAAAACGATCACTGCGCAAGAATGGCCTATCTCAATGATTGTTTGAACTAGGTCTTGTATTGCAGTGAGTGCGAAATTGAATTTTTCCCCTGCCATTGAGTGCGAAATATCTAGGGCTAGTACCACGGTGAGGCGTTTCTCGTCCTCATATTCTCTAGTGATTAGTTTTCGAGTTCTGGCTGTAGCCTTCCAGTCAATAGCTTTGATTGGATCTCCTCTAACATAATCCCTTAACCCGTAGAATTCCGTTCCGAATCCTTTTATCTTCATTGCGAAGAGTCCGATTAGCCTCGAAATGACTTCTCGACGATAGGCTGTTGGAACTGGCGTCCCTATTCTTCTTGGAAAGACTCGGAGTGAGATTGTTTCTGTTTTGTAGACCTTTCGTTGTAGCAACCCCATCGAATCGCGTTGAGAGATAACAAGGGGGCCAACCTTGGCTTCTCCTCGATGGAGGCTTATGAGGTGAAACGTAATTTGTCGGGTTTCTAACGGTCCAATCTTCATTCTTGCCTTTGTTCTTCCTTCAACAGCGTAGAGATTTTTGCTGGAGTCAAGAGCAATGTCTATGATCCTTGCTATTGGGCTCCGGTTAGTTATTTCCGCCCAGATAGATATTAGCTCACCTTGGTGTATTGACGCGTTGTGTACTTCGATTTCCGCTACTATTGGGCGGATGTTTTTCATGCTTGTCTGGCTCGCCGTGGCCAAGTATATTAGCCAGAAACTGGCTAGAAAGACTAGAAGAAGACTTCCACTGTAGGAGCCAACAATGAGGAATAGGACGGAAATCAAGATTGTTGCTTTTCCGGCTCCTGTCAGCCTAATGGGCTCAACGATGAAGTCTTCTTCTTCGTCTATCAAGTTACAACCTCCACTGAAGAAATAATGTCTTTTACTACTTGATCCGGTGTTAATCTTTCTAGCTCCGCCTCGTGACTTAGGATGATGCGGTGATTCAGCACTTCGAATGCGACATATTTCACGTCATCTGGCTGGACATAGTCTCTTCCAGCAGCAGCAGCGTTTGCCTTACTCAAAAGAAGCATTGCAATGCTAGCACGCGGACTGGCTCCAAGATCAATTGAAGGAGATCCTCGGGTCCTGGTTACTAAGTCCACGATGTATTCCATGATCTTGTCTGAAATTTTTACTTCAAGGACTTTTTCTTGGATCTGCTGAATCTCTTCTCTCGTGGTAACTTGCTTAACTTCCGCCATTAAGCTGATGTTTTTCAATCGTAGGATCTCAATTTCGTCGCTTTTCGGAGGAACAGAAACTAGGAGTCGCATGATGAAACGATCCATCTGGGCTTCCGGTAATGGGTAGGTCCCTGCTTGCTCGATTGGGTTTTGAGTAGCGATGACAAAGAATGGCTCTGGCAAAGTATATGATGTTCCTTCAACGGTAACTTGTTTTTCCTGCATGGCTTCTAATAGGGCGGATTGAGTCTTTGGAGGGGCTCTGTTGATTTCGTCACAGAGAAGGAAGTTGGTGAAAATTGGTCCTCTCAAGAATTCGAACTCGGTTGTTTTTTGGTTAAACACATTTACTCCCAGAATGTCTGATGGCATTAGATCTGGAGTGAACTGGACCCTCTTGAAGTCCATTCCAATGATTTCTGCGAGCGTACTTGCCATTAGTGTCTTGGAAATTCCTGGCACTCCTTCCAAGAGAACGTGCCCATTACTATAAAGAGCCAGTAGGACTTTTTTCATGATGTGCTTGTTGCCTACGATTCTTTTCGAGGCCTCGTTAAGAATTGAATCAGTTATTGTTTTTACTTCTTTGAAATCCATTTCTTTCACCTATTCATTTTTCCTGGGTTTCTTTGCAATTGACTCAAGTGGAGTTGTGTGTATTCTGCCATATCTGAGTAGAAGTTGCGGGAGCTTTTGATTCACTAATTGGTAGAACTTTTCGATGTCACTCGCATTTAGCTTCTTCTCGCTAACTTTTGTCTGGAATTGCTTGAACTCTGAATCTTCCCGAATTATAGAAGATAGGATTTTAGACATGTGCAATACCGATGTTACCAAGGTTCCACTAGGGTTGAGGTTGAAATTCACATAATAGTCGATAAGTATCATTTCTGGCATGGATATGTATCTTCTCAGTTTTCCTCCTTCGCCTGATAACGCTATCTTCTTTGGTTTTGTTTTTCGGCGTTTCATTTCGCGACTTGCGTAAATGATGAACGCGGTTCCAAGCAGAAAAAGAGAGAACTGATAGATCAAATCGATTGTCGACAGGTAAAGCCATGCTCCTGTAATTGCTTGAAGAATTCCCGTGAGTGCTGTGAATTGAATTGTTGCATGGGATTCATCAAATACTATTGAATTCAATTCTAGTATTCCCATGAGAACTTGAACCATAGAAATGGCAAAAAAGAGGTTATAGAACCCCTCGAGTTTCACAACTTCGTTTGTTACAAACGAGGGTGTCCCGATGCCTGCTATTAGTCCATTGCCGATTTGTCTCATCCATGCTATGGGAATGGGGCCCGCAATATCAGATGGTTCTACTTTAAAGTCTGTGTCTATGTCTAAGACTGTGAGTTCTGTTGTTGCAGCGAAGGGAACTGTCTGGTAATCGATAGGCTGTCCCGTGAAAAGTTTTGAGTCAACGAGTCCAACAACGTTTGGGAACAATAGCGGGAAGTCTTCCTCTATTGGGAAAAACTCGCCAATTATTGTGTATGAGGCTGGAACGACAACATTTTGGGGATACAAATACTGCATAGTTTCGCTTGTAGATAGTACTTGGCCTGGTAGCCTCATGATTCCTAGTTTCGATAAGAGCTGGCTTCCGGTTCCCCAATTATCAAAGACAAGAACCGCACCTCCCCTATTGATGTAGTTTGTAATTGCTCTTACTTCTTGGGAACTGAATTTTCGTTGTCCCCCGATGATAATGATCAATTGATCTCCTGGTTCTTCATTGAGTCTAATTGAAGACCACAAGCTCCGAGTAACTGGCACTCCCAATTGTTCCTTGAGTTGCTGTGCGAAAATGCTTGTCCCATTCCAGTCGTGGTTATTGATACTTCCCGCAGGCGCGTAAGGTACAGCGGCTAAGGCCCCGATAGCTATAACAAGAGCTAGTAATGAGAACTTGGCAAAAAGTGAGAGCTTGAATCTCGGTTCTTCCTGCTCGTTTGAAACGTTCGAGTTTTGCATGCCTAGCCCTCTTTTAGGTAATCGTAATGTCTACTATAATTAATTGATCAAATGCCTTGAGGAGTTTTTCTACATCCTCGCCAGTAATTGGTCTTTCTCTGAACCTGGCTTCATAGAAAAGATCCACTATGGTGAGAAGGGCATCCTCATTGACCTCAGACGCTTCAAAATGCTTGGTTACGTGCTCAAGAGGGGTTTCTGAAGGAGAACGCCGTAGTTGGCTGAAATCTTGAAACGCTTCATCAAGCTCATGATATCCCTCGATTATTGCCGCTCGATACTTGCCTTGACTGGCTTCTTTTCGAATCGTATCCGCAATAAATGCAATGCGATCACTTAACTGAACAAGGGCTCTTAATCGGCGTCTCATTTCTTCCTTATGCCTTTCTTCTTCCGCTTCCTCATCTTCTATTACGAAAAGACCTTCTCCTCTCGCATACGCCCCCGTGGAAATGTCTCTTTCTAACAATCTGAAAAATTTAGCCGAGATTGTATAGAACCCAACTCCTGCCATTGAGAGTATGAGCATGATTAACTGCCCGTATTTTACAACGATTTCTTGGATCCTAGGTAATGGGGTTTCGGGTAATAAATCCAAACTGAAACCTGGAATCTTGAGTCCCGGAATCCATTTTTTCAAAAATCCTAGGTCTGGTTTTGGTAGGGAAAAATCTGGTAAGTATCTTCCTTTGTCTTCCTTTTCGGTATCCAATCCAAAAATATCCTTGATTTTCCCGAAATTTAACCCGCCAAATCGGTCGCCACCATTACTATTATTTTTCCCCTTATCTCCTCCTATCGCGGGGATACTAGGTATCCCCCCGTTTCCTCCACCACCGCTTGGCGGGTTTGGATTGGGAGGGTTGGGGGGATTAATTGGGGGGAGGCCCCCACCTGGTAATGATGGGAAAGAGGATATGGGGGGAATGCTTACGCTGGGAAATGAGATGTCTCCTCCACCAGGCGTGAATAATCCTGATCCGAGCTGTTGGCTGGGCTCTCCTGAAAACTCAACGCTCTCT
>JALTMP010000062.1:18395-25268 GCA_027001645.1 Candidatus Heimdallarchaeota archaeon | reverse complement strand
TGTGGAAGAACGTGCACGCAACAGTCCAAAAGACAGTATTAAACAAGATTCTGAGAAAATCATCTAAGACAACACTATTGGTTAGCACAGCATCGTAATTCTGAATGGGAAGTTTTACCCAGTCCGGTAAGTTAAGGAGAATTATTTTTCCCAAATAAACTGCAAACGGAGCGATTGTAACGTTAACGAGTAGGCTGGAAAACACTTGCTCAGCCTCTTCTTCGACTCCGAGTTTCTTAGCGATCGGCACCCCCCAAATCATTCCCAAAATGATTCCTACTGCTCCAAACACGAAAAAGAACTTATTGTCCCAGAGGTCAGCAAAAAATACTCGAAGTTTTATCCAATTAAGATTATAAGTATCCGTATAATATTTTAGCAGTTGTTCGGATAGTTCAACTGTACTCGGGTTCTCGTACAAGCTGACCAATAATGCAAAGATTAAGGGAACATAAACAAATAAGAGAATAATTAGGATCGAAGGAAGCAAAAATGAAGCAATTACCGTGCGTCCGGGATGAACACTGCTTTTCTTAGTTGCCATTGAATCACCGCGATGTTCGCAATATTATGAGTACGTTCAAATGATCAATGAAAAGCATTTCTAACAAATAGAGAAACTGGTGACCAATGAAAGTTAGCCCGCTACATTAAGAATTGAAGAAAGAAAAGGAGGAGAGGCACGTTGAAGCGTCTTTTAGATTCTACGCTTGCGTCTCTTCTTGATAATGATGGGAGCCATTGCGAAAGCAATGATGAATGGCCACATTGAGAAAGGTGTCTCTTTTTCGCCTCTTTCACCTGTCGCGGGTAATATTTCGTTCCATAACGCTATTACTCGTTGAAGCATCGCATCTAGAGATTGCTCATTGGCCAAATACGCGTCGAGTTCTTCTGCGAATACACCCTCTAATTGTGCCCACAAGTGGTGAACTGGAACCTTGTAGGCATTTTTCACAATTTTTTCGAATACTTGGATGTACTTCCACGCATCGCTTGCTTGTACGTCTGGGTCCTCAAATACTGACTGACGGGCAGGAACGTGATAGTAGTTCATGGCTCGTAGCTTCATTGCTTCTGGACTGGACATGAACTTTGCAAACTTCACTGCCGCAGAAAGCACATCACCTGATGCTCGCTTGGAAATAACATAAGCATGTCCACCTAAGGGCGCTCCTTGATGTCCTTCTTCGTCTCGTGGTAATTGCATAATACCTAAGTTATCTTCAGATGCATATGGTTTTGCATCTGGAAGTTCAGGGTTAAATTCTGGAGAGCTTGTCAGGAAATTACGGAGTTCCCACGGACCTTGTTGAATGATCCCGACCTTGCCGGTTGTAAAGTACTGGTTAATCGTTTCCCATCCTTGCAAATCCCATGAAGGAGTCCATTCAGCATCCACGACACTCTTTAGGAATTCCAAGGCCTTCCTTGAGGCTTCGTTGTCAACAATGATAGTGTCTCTAGAAACAGTTCCGTTAGCAAAGAACTCTGCTCCATGTCCATAGTAGATGGGCTGCCCTCCGTAGAACATACCTTGAAGGGTAAATCCCCAATCAGCGTCGCTGTCTTGGTAGACTTTCTTTGCGTTATTGACGAATTCGTCCCAAGTCCAAGATGTTTCTGGAGTGATCTTGCTGGTATTAATGCCGGCTTGCTCAAGTAAGTGCTTGTTGAAGAATAAAGCTGGCGCATCAACCAATTGTGGGAAACCATAGATGTGTTCATTGCCTTCTTTGTCATTATATCTTACGAGCCTTAAGGCATCGGGTAGGAAGTCATTGAGATCTTCTTGAGTAAAGTAGTCTTCAACGGGTTGAATCATGCCTTGATATGCGAATTCGACGACCCAATCTCTGGCCGCTCGGAAAACCGTGGGTTCAAGTCCTCCCGTGAATTGAACAATGTAGGTATTCTTCGCAGTGAAGAAGCCCTTTTGCTCGGCGACAACCGTGATGTTTGGATACATGTCCATGAACTGATTAATCAATTGCTCAACACCGGGGGCTTCTGCATCATTTTCAGTGTACCAAAAGGTGATTTTGACGGTCTCTGCCTGGGTATTGGCTAGCTTGGGCGCAAAGGCCCCAAAGAAGATAAAGCCAATAAAAGCGAGAACTAGAATATTGCGTGCTATTTTCATTTTTCATCTTCTCCTCTTTCTCACACTAATGAAAGCAATGACAGCTAAAGAAGTAACGAAGGCGACAAACATCCCTGTGGAAGACAAAAAGCCAGATTTACCTTCCTCGCCAACTGGGGGAATGGGATCGTAGGCAAGGTCTTGTGGAAGACCAATTCTCAGAGAAACATCAATGGCTAGGGCAGTTCGAGTGTGATTCTGATCTCCCTTTAAGAGTTTGGAAACCTCTCTGGAAAACACCTCTTCAACAAAAAGCCATTTCTTATTAATCGGTAATTGAAATCCATCTCCATCAAGCGTTTCGTCAAATGCTTCCTCCGGCGAATACTCTTCTCCCTTCAAAATTCCCTTTCGAGCGGGAAGAATAGAGTAATCTGACCACAGAGAGCTTTGAATTTCTTTAGATAAGAGCTCATTCCCGAGTTGTTCCACAGCTTTAACACCATTCTCATCCAATACTGACGTTGGTATCAGTGAAATCGATCGAATTGGCGCACCATCTCCTGGAACAGGCTGGGCTTTCAGATTTGTTAGGCTAGAACCGAACACTGAGCTTTCTTTGTATTCCTTGATGCCGAAGGAATTGTCAATTATCAAAGCCACTCTGCCCTCTGTGTGAAACAACTTTCTCGCGTTAATTGTTCCCTGTTCTTCCCAGCTTGGGGTCAGTTTTCTTAGTTTTGCCATCTCATACATTTTGGAAAAGGTTCCCACTTGCTTCGGTTCCGTAATCTGCAAGTGAGTAGTATCAATTATCCCTCCATCGAAAATCCTTGCACCGTTACCATAGAATAGTGCAAAAGCAGGATCAGGCATGTCAATGAACGCAAATCCATATTTGGGGTCAGCTGGATTTGTTTGGTCGTTTGACTTAAGGGCGGCCTCATAGAAGTCATCCAAAGATTCTATTTCGTTTGCCCATAATTTCGTGTTTTGGAACAATACCACTGTTTTGGCAATAAACGGAACCCCATAATACAGAATTGAATCAGAAATGATGATTCCTAAATCATTGAGCTCATAATACGCAGTTGTTCTCTGGACACTCGGATAAATGTCTGAATTCTTGCTCTTTGTCACCGCTTGGATCGTTCCTTGACCAACAAGTCCTGGTATTAACTCAGAATCAGTAACGACCGCATCAGGCATTGATCCGTTGAGTTTTGCATCCAACAACTGGTCTTCAAGAGTTGTCTTGTCAAGGATTGTTGTACTTACAGAAGTTGGAGCGGAATTCAGCGTAGCCTGAACAGCATCTTGGAACTCCCCATCTACGGCAACCCAAACGCTCAAAGAGTCTGAAGATTGACCATGTGCTTGTAGCGATACGCCAAACATGGAAGCACCAATCAGAAAAACGACTAGAATCGCTAGAAACGCGCTATTTGTTTTCATGCTTATCTCTCCTTTCTAGATACTGACAACCACAGTTTTTAATTAGGCTTTCTTTTACAACGTATTTAAACCACAAGCGGTGAACACACCCGCCCTCCTTTGTTCACCGAACGTGCCCCAAAACTGTGAGGGATGAAACATGAGAATAAGAAAAAAAAACACCTTGTATCCGTTGGCCATATTACTTGTCATCGGATTAATATTTTCTTCAATCAACCCGTCAGGAGTTGTTGCCAACAGTGCACGTGTTGAGCAAACTCAGCCGCCTCTCAACTTGGCAATCATTTGGCACCAACACCAACCCAATTATCAAGACCCTTCGACGGGAATTTACGAACAACCATGGGTATTAATGCACTCCACGAATTCCTATCCTTTTATGCCTGCAGTGCTTAAACAATATCCTGACATCAACGTAACAATCAACCTTACTCCTTCTTTGCTCAGACAATGGAAAGACTACGTCTCAGGAGTGGCATTTGATCGAAGAGTAGAAGTTGCCAAAATGGATGAAGCATCAATGAGCTATGAGAATAAGTCTCTCGTAATTAGCTACTTCTTTGACATTAACCCGCAGTTTGTAACCGGACGATATAAGTATCTCCAAGATAAAGCGACTCAATACTCAACCTTAGAAGAAAAAGTCGCTGCTTTCTCCAATGGGGATATCCTAGATTTGAAAGTCATGTTCTTCTTGAGATGGATAAACCCATACTTCATCTACAACACTAATGATAACACAATTTCTGCTGGTTTGAAAACATATCTGCAAAACCTTGACGGAAAAATTGATTCTGCTGATCCAACGCAGCCCATTTTTACATCAAGTGATCGTGATAATGTTCTTTCCGCTGTCTTCACCATTGCTCAACAAGTAGTGCCACTCCACAAGGAACTGAGAGATGCGGGAAGATTGGAAATCACTACAACACCATTTTACCACCCAATCCTCCCCTTGCTTGTTAATCTAAGCAGTGCCCGTGAGACTGATCCCGGAAATGCAGACTTACCTCTGCCTAAGAAGCAAACAGGTTGGACAGAAGATGCCCAGGCCCAGATCAATAAAGGGGTTCAGTTCTATACTGAGCTGTTTGGTTCTGCTCCTAACGGCATGTGGCCCTCAGAAGAAGCGGTTAGCGACGATATCATCCCGTTAGTAAATAACGCAGGCTTGAATTGGATCGTTACCGACGAAGGAGTTCTTCGAAGAGGATTGGGAGTTACAGAAACCACATACTCCCAATTATACCAGATGTATAGAGTAGAGAAAAGTGGTTCAAGCGTTGCAGTTCTATTTAGAGATCCCGAACTATCCAATCTGATTGGTTTCACTTACTCCGGAATGAATCCTGAAGATGCTGCGACAGACTTTGTCAATCGACTAAAGGCTCGATATAATTCTCTTGCTTCAGCAGAACAAAAAGACTACATCGTTACTGTTGCGTTAGATGGTGAAAACGCCTGGGAACATTATTCCTACGATATCGATGGAGATGGTAAGAACGAGTACACAGGGAACCTCTTCAGAGAATTGTTGTATCAAAAACTAACTGAAGCCCAGAATGCCGGTTGGCTCAAGACCATTACTCCATCCCAGTACATTGCAACCCACCCCATTAGCTCTTTACCACTAGTTAATCTTGCAACTGGCTCATGGGCATGGGATCTAAACACATGGATAGGCGAACCAGACGAGAACGTTGCTTGGGATCGATTGATCACTGCAAGAGAAACCCTCGTAGCCGCTGAGAACGCGGGGCCAATTAAGAACAGCACTGCCGCATGGGAAGCCATTTATGCGGCTGAGGGATCAGATTGGTTCTGGTGGTATGGAACAGACCAAAACAGCGGACGTGATGAATTATTTGACTGGGGTTTCAAGACTCTCCTCAGAAATGTTTACGAAAACATCGGCTGGACACGTGACCAGATACTCGCCGAACATCCTGAATTATTCCTTAAACAGAAACCGCTCTATTCAGCAAGCTTTGCGGATCGAATGACTGCAACCATTGATGGAACTGCTGGAACCAATGAATGGGATAACGCCATCAGTTACAACGACACTGAAACCACTGACCTCGGAATGAAATTCGCATACATCGGCATTGATCAAGACACAAGCAAGTTGCTATTCAGAATAGATTTCGATGAAGCAGCTAGTGCCAAGACGGGCTCCGATGATTTCGTCGCAGTATACTTCAATAATCCCCGAGCAGAAACTGGAGAAATATTTCCTCTCGGTGTAACCAGGGGTGATTTATCAAAAACTCTCGGATTTGAGCTTGGATATGCCGCAGTCTATTATTTCAACACTAGTAGCCTAGTTTTCTATTCCTATGATTCCTCTTCAGGGACGTGGGACGCTGGGACAGCTATGAACGAGTCAAAAGCAGCGGGTAGTGTTCTCGAATTCGAGCTTTCTCTGAGCAGATTAAACTACGCATCTGGAGATTTCTTCCTCACAGCAATCACTTATGTTCCTGCTTCTGGAGGAATCGATGTTGCTCCTCAAGATGGTCCATTTAGCATACAAGTCCCGCTGAGTGGAGTGGACTTCAATGTGATTTTCGAAATGGATGACCCTGAAGGAGACGAATACGGCATCTATCCCACCGATGAGTCTTTCAGTCCCGGAAGCGGTTTATTCGATATTCTACACTTCGCGATAGGAACCAAAGACGACCAGATTGTTATCTCGATCAAATTCAAGGAATTAACCAACCCATGGAATTCACCTAGAGGCTTCTCTCATCCACTAATTCACGTGTACTTCGACAAGGATCGTGTCGATGGAAGTGGATCTACTAAATCAATGGAAAACGCCAATGTGGACATCGACTCTCGTTTCGCATGGGAAGCCATGATCAAGATCGATGGTTGGGAAGCCTTTGGTGCATACGCCAACGAAACTGAGTTCCAGGGCGTGGATGGAATAGGTGATGCACTTGAAAAAACGATTACCATCACAGCCCCTCTTTCGCTAATTGGTACCCCCACTGAAGACTGGGCATATGTTGTAATTGTGGGTAGCCAAGACTTTTCACAGTTCAGAGAAGTCCTTGCTGAAAACGGCCAGTGGAAATTTGGAGGAGGCGACGACGGCCCATACGATCCCAATGTCATAGACATGCTCGTACCATCGGGCGCCGACCAGAATGAAATCTTGACCAGTTATGATGTGGCAACCCAGACAAGAGCCAAAATCCCGGGAGTTGGTCCAAAAGTGTCTTACACTGGCGACACCGAAGCGCCAGTAGTAATTATCGAATCACCATCAGAAGGCCAGGAATTCAAAGCTGGAGATGACGGCGTGGCCACCATCAACGTTAACT
>JALTMP010000062.1:521-18385 GCA_027001645.1 Candidatus Heimdallarchaeota archaeon | reverse complement strand
ATAACGTCCTTATTTTCGATGATCTCCCCGGAAACACTACGTCCGTGCAATTGAAAGTCGAACCAGGAACCCACACAATCGTCATTAATGCATACGATGGTAAGAACGAGGAAACTGCGAACTTTGGCACTGCAAAAGTAACAATAGTGGTTTCTAAAGGAAAAGGAGGATTCCTCTCTTTTAACTACACATCTGCATTCCTAGCAATTGCAGTTATCGTCCCAATCTTTCTGTTGCGGAAGCGTAAAACTTAGACTTTAGCTTTTTTCTCCCCTCCTCGTTTATTTCTCTCATAAAACAATTTGAAAGCAAGCTCAAGAAACAAGGAAAAAGATTGCTTCTGCAGAAAAATGAGCAAATATAAGCAAGTTTTTTTCTGCGGCAGAGGATTCTTCGACATCATGGTTGCTGATCACATCGAAAAAATTGCTTCTCCGTTCTTGAAAGCACGCGGAAAAATTAACTTCCCACTAGTTTTTCACCTACATCAGCCGATTGCACAATTTGAACACGTTTTTCATGAGGCGTTTGAAAAATCATACCTGCCATTATTACTTGCGCTCGAAAGACATCCTAAAACCAAGGCTGCTTTTCACATCACAGGTCCACTAATCGAGTGGTTAGTTGAAAATAAAATTGAGTACATTGAGAAAATACGAAAGCTAGTCAAGAAAAATCAATTAGAGCTAATCTCGGGAGGCTATTACGAGCCCATTCTCGCAATGATTCCTGATGATGACAAGATTCAACAAATCACCATGCTGAATGATAAGATAAAAGAACTCTTTGATTTTCAAGCAAAAGGATTGTGGCTAGCTGAAAGAGCATGGGAACCACACCTTCCCTCTGTCCTAGCAGAAGCAAGGATAGAATACGTCTTCATTGATGACAATCACGTCAAAACCGCGGGAATAGAACCACCCCATATTCACCACACATTTGTTACAGAAGACCAGGGAAGTAAAGTAATTGTTTTCCCAATAAATGAAGAGATCAGATACTTGATCCCGTGGAAACCGATTGACCAGACAATCCGATATTTGCAGTCTCAACTTGATCCTAACGATTCATCTCTCGTAATTACAAGCATTGATGATGCAGAAAAACTCGGATTATGGCCTGCAGGGAAAAGAACAACTTTCGACATCTGTTATGGCGAAGGACACACTGGGTACCCCCTCATCGATGAATGGTTTGGCCTTGTGGAAGCCCTACCATGGATAAGAAGCCTTACCCCTAAGGAATACAATAAGGAATTCTCACCCAAAGGAATCATTTACCTTCCATCGACAAGCTATGACAAAATGGGAATATGGGTGCTTCCAGCGCAGTTGAGAAAGCAAGCGGAACGATTAATCCACCTAGCTAAACAAGGAAAAATTGTGTCTGCGAATTATGACAACTTGAGCCCTCAGGTCAAGAAATTCGTTAAGGGAGGATTCTGGCGACAGTTCCTCGTAAAGTATCCCGAATCAAATAGAATGCACAAGCGGATGTATTGGACCCGATCCCTCCTTGAAGAAGCAATTACCAACAACATGCTTTCTAAAGACTCTTGGTCAAAACTACGGAATCAAATTCTAGCGGCTCAGTGCAATGATGCTTACTGGCACGGACAATTTGGTGGTGTATACTACGTTTTTATGAGAACCGCGATTTATCGTCACCTGTTAACAGTTCACAGCTCACTTTGGGAACTAGGAATTCTTCAACCATCCTTATGGATTGAACGAGACTTTGACTATGACGGAAATAATGAATTGATCTACGACGATGGTAAGTACTTTATCGTTCTATCCCCGCATGAAGGTGGAAGCATAATTGAAATCGACGATCTCATATCCAAGACCAATATCTTGAATGTCTTGACTCGCCAAGAAGAATCTTATCATGATCCGGAGCTTGCTCCTGTTGATCTTTGGACAAAAACAGCTTTTCGAGACTTTTCTTTAGCGAAGACAAAACTATCTCGGTACATGCAGAATCCAAAACAAATCGGTGAAAGCGTTGATTATGTAGATACCTACGAATGGATCGCCGAGGAAAAAAGTGTCAGGATGAAAGGCTTCACGCGTTCAAGAAAACATGCCATCGAGAAAAGGGTAACAATCAAGAACGGAAAAATCGCCCTAGAATATGCTGTTCCACGAACAAGGATCGCGTTTCATACAGAAATTCCAATCATGCTCGATGATGCACAGTCTGCGATTCAAATTCACGCCAATAATGAAAATTATTCTCTCGGATTGAAGCCAGTACAAATTATTACCCGTGAAATGACTTTTTCATGTAGCAATCCCAGACAGCCGCGAATAAGAATAACAACAAGCCAATCTGTTCAATTCTCATTCTGCTCCCTTAGCCCTTGGGTTTTAGAAGAGAGCTCAGCTACTTTTTCATATCAAGGCATCCTTGTTGTCATCACGTTTCCTAATGTAGGAACAGAGGTTGATATCACCTTAGAGGTCCTCAGAACCTAAGACAACAATAGCAACCCCTCCGATTGAGCCAAGCAACTTTTTCCTTTCGCCATAGTTTGACTGCATTGTTGCCAAAATGTTTAGGACAACTAGCTACTTCCCATTACATGAATGAATTCTAGCCCAATCGATGCTACCAGAGTTGTTGACATCGCAGAGGAAGTCCTAACAAGAAACTTTGGCTTAAAGGGTAAAATCAAGGCCATTCATGAAGTTGCTTCGCATCCTCTTGTTGGTTCCGTAGTTCAAGTGAAAGATCATAACGAGAGAACAGCCTTGCTTTGGGCAAGTTTTGTTCGAGAAGAATGGTACTGGGCTTCCACTTTGCCATCATCATTCGAAGCTCTTTTTTCCTTGCCCGAATCAAGATACAATAGCTTTGAAGTGGTGGGGGAAAAAATATCGGAGCCAATCACCAGTATTGAAAGACCCCCAATAGACGCTACAAATCTTCACTTGAAGCTAGTCTGTAAAAATGGGAAAAAATATCACGTAAAGGAATATACCAGACCCTTGAGGGGAACCAGAGAAATCATGATTGGGCAAGTCCTTGCCAAACATCGGATTTTTCCTAAACTTGTAAAAGCACTCTTATGGAATAATGAAAAGAACAAATTTGGCCTGGTCTCGATTTTTGAAAACTATAACATCAGAAACTCACTCGATGAAGAGAGTTATCTTCTTCTAAAGGAATTCATAGAAAGTAAGACATCCATGGATGAGTACCTTCAGCTCATTCACCAAGCTCACGAGATCCTATCGACGTTTCACACCAAGCTCAGCACAGATCTGGATGAATTACAAGTCTCGATTCCAACTTTTCGCGATGAATTCAGCAAAAACACCCTAGACTCGCAAGTCTTGACCTCAGATTTGACCCAATTCGCCCAGAGGGCGCTAGAAAAAATTACCTCAGAAAACAATACACAGAGCATTATTCATGGAGATCTTTGGTGGCGACAATTCTCTAGGACGTCAGATGGTCAGATCTTGCTACTTGATTTAGAAGATATTCTCATAGGACCCCCTATTTATGATTATGCGTCAATGTATTGCAGTATTAGGAATCAATTGGAATACGCTTCAAGAGAGCTTGCTAAAGTCTCCCATCAAAAGGAATTGATTGCTGATTTGATGAGAACAATTGAAATGTTCTATCAAAGCTTGCCCCTTGATTCGTTCAAAGAAGCCGTTCTATTGAGAACAATTCATGAACATGTCTATTCCTCTCAGCGATTCGGGCAGAAAAGTTGGATAACGACTTTTACACTGAGAGAAGCGAAGCGAATTGGTAAGTCACTTTAGTAGTTGCTGTTTTGTTAAAACCGCCTTAGACAATTTCTTCAATTAATGATGGCAAGTTATTGATTGTTCGAGATGCGGAAAAGCAAAGATTAAATTGGGCTATCTAATATTCTCATAATCACATCGCATAGCGGTGTCGAGGTGAATACATGAAGCAAAAAAGAATACTTCTAGCACTAATGATGTTTGTATTGTTGCTGGGAGCCACAAGCCCGCAAATAACTGTTGCGGGAGAGAAGCTTTCCCAAACAACATTCACTCCAACAATTGATGGAGACATTAGTGATTGGGCAGGCGTAGAAAAATACTATATTGCCGATCCCAATGATGACAGCGTTCTGAACGCCAATCACGAGCTCTACGGCATGTATGTCAGCATGAATGCCACGCACTTGTTTGTTGCTCTTGACGTTGCACTGAACAATGGAACCATCGTTTATTTCGACACGGATCCTGGAGAGGGCACTGGCCTAACAGACATTCAGAACGCAGCATCATATAACAACCGTCCCGTTACTCTCGGAGGCGGCTTTGCCGCTGATTTCTTCGTTGGTGTCTGGGGTGCCGGAACTCCTGCTCTATTCAATGGATCTGATAACGGAGCCTACTTGGGTGACTCTGGTTTTGGAGGATTTTATGCCGTAACAAGCTCTACAAATAACATCCTAGAGATCTCCATTCCATTTGATCTTTTGTATGGTAGCAACAATGTTACTGGCAAGAGCATTGGAATTCTCCCTGTGAAGTATAGCTACGACGGATTTACTGCCGTGGATTATCTCCCCAATGATCCCACAATCCTCAATTTAGGGCCCAATGATCCTGTTACCCTTACCAATTACATTAAAGTCAATCTTGACAGCGATGGAGATGGGGTTGCCAATATTCAAGCTGAACCAGCTGCAGGTTGGTTTGGAAACGTGCAAGCCAATCTGATTAATGGAAGTGTTGCTGCTGGCTTACCACTATCATTTACAATGGAAGTCTGGTGGAACATAACCAATTCTGATGGTATTAACGATCATCCCAACATGACTTATGGTGTGAATGCGCAAGTAGTGATCAGAGACGATCAAGGAACCGTTGTTTACAATCAGACTGGAGACATGACTCACAGAATAGGAGAATATGGTGGAAACAATGATGTCTACAGACTCGTCATTCCAAGTAGCTTATTCCAAGAGAACTACAATATAACAGTAACATTCTGGCCTGATAATTGGGATCCAACCCATAGCTGGCAAGGTGAAAAGATCACGAAGAGCTACTTAGTTGGTCCACCCCCAACAACGTTCAATGCTTGGGTAGGTGGTGTGATCCCGAGCGGTGGTTTCACTGCCCCAGATGAGCCATTGAGAGTAGAAGCCCAAGCCAATTGGAAAGTTAATGGAACTGACATTACGATCCACGATGACCCCACAGACTCATTACCTGTTGACATGTTCCTCTATTATTCAATTAATGGAACCGAGCCATGGGTTAAAGTGAAAATGGACTATGTAAAGTCATTCACTGATAACGATCTCTACGAGGTTTTCATCCCCGCTCAAAAAGAAAATACAACCGTTACGTTCTATGTGAACGCAACAGCAACTGCCAATTTTAACACAACTGCAAACGTAACTGTCATCTTTGGAATTGAACCACCAAAGACACTAATCTACAACCAGTTAGATCCAGAAGGAGACGAATTCGGAGAATATCCTACAAATGAAGCATTCTCCCCGTATTATGGACACTTTGATATCTTAGAATTCAATGTTTCTGCAAACGATTACAACGTACAATTCAGTCTCGAATTCCTAAACTTATCGTTCAATGGCTGGGGTGGACCTAATGGTTTCTCGCACCCGATCATTACAATCTATATTGATAACGCCGCAGGGGGAGAAACTAGCACAATCAGAAAGGAATACGTTGATGTTGAAGAAGCGCATGCATGGGAATACGCCGTTGTTGCTGATGGCTGGACCCAAGAATTACACTCCGCTTCGGCCCCTGAGGACGCTATTCCTGGCTCTGGAGTTGTTGTCAAAGGAGATGCCACAACCGGCATCGTGGATATAGTGGTGCCCGTAACTCAGATTGGAACGCCAGCAGCCAATTGGTCATACGTCGTGCTAGTAGGCTCGGGAGATTTCAACTATTTCCGTAACAGAGGAGCCAGTGCTGGTGAATGGGCATTTGGTGGAGGAGACGATTCTGACTTTGATCCAAATGTTGTAGACATGCTTGTTCCATCAAGTGGAAACCTGACCCTCGATGCTGAGATTCAAGACTTCCTCTTGAACAACTACGATGTAGCAACTCAGACCAGAGCAACTGTCTATGCTATCGGCGAAGAAATAAGCTTTGAAGAAGACACAACCAACCCAACCGCTGAAATCCTAAGCCCAGCGAATGGAGATTCCTTCGATGCGGACGCTACAACTGGAAAAGCAACAGTTACCTTGCAATTCAAGGTGTCTGATGCTGACCAAGGACTTCTTGCCGGCCTTAAGCTCGTTAGAATCTTCGATAACCAGACCCTAGTGAAAGAGATTAATCTCAAAGGACTTGCCTACCAAGACTCAATTGAAATAGAGCTCGAACCTGGCGTCCACAACCTGAAAGTTCTTGTCTTCGATGTTTCAGGCAACTTCGCAGATGCCACGGTACAGATTACGGTTGTAGGTGCCACAACGCCCAAAGAAGAGAAAGGCGGCTTCTTGCCGATGCCAATCCTACCGATTCTAGCCGCTCTGGCAGCAATCCCCGTCATACGCAAGAAAATCAAGAAGTAATATGAACTCTTGTAGTTGAGGGCAATAAGCTCATGCCCTCTTCTCAACCCTTCTTTCATTTTTTCATGTCTTTCTCGTAAACTCATTTAATTGCCCTTGTTGATTCCCTATCGAATGAGGAGAAAACCAACTTTAACTATTGAAATTGCAGGGATCGCAATTATTGCAATTTTACTGATTTCTGGCCTGATATTTGGCATCTATTTGAATTACAAGAGTAGGAGATCACCAATATCCCTTGAAAATGACGAGGCGGAAACAAGACAATTTCCTAACTTTAGCGACTTTTTGCTTGCTTATTCCGAGGCTAATCAATCAGAGAAGGACAAAGTTATTACAGCCTTTCTAGAAGAACAAGAACTCTATGGATTCCCCGTGACGAATAAGACCCATGCCACGTTCATATATTTGGGAAGCTCGACAACACAAACCGTGCTCGTGGCCGGAGATTTCACCGATTGGGGTACCAATCCCCGGGCACTGCAACGACTGAACGGCTCTAATTTGTTCTATCTGACATTAGAGTTCGAATCAGACGCTCGCCTAGACTACAAATTTATCGTTGATGGGCAGTGGATTCTCGACCCCCTGAACAACAAGACGGTCATGGGAGGCTTTGGGCCAAATAGTGAATTAGCAATGCCAGAATACGTCCAACCAGAAGAGATCCAATATATGCCCGACATTCCACATGGAAAAATGGAATACCACGAAAACATCTATTCTCCTCAATTGAGCAACTCACGCACCATCGCTGTATATCTTCCCCCAGGATATGATGAGACCAAACAATACCCCACAATCTACGTACATGATGGTTTGGAGTTCATTAGCTTGGCTAACATGACAAATGTACTTGATTACTTGATTTGGAAGGGAAACATAACTCCAGTAATCGCCGTTTTCATCCCTCCCGTCTCTGGAGAGGAGAGAATATCGGAATATAATCCAAATGAGAAGTTTGCGGAATTCATATCAACCATTGTTGTTTCGCTCATTGATTCGACATATTCTACTATCCAGAGCCCAGAATCAAGAGCGATAATGGGAGTTTCTTTAGGAGCATTAATCTCGGCTTATATTGGTTATACTCGATCCGAGATATTTGGCAATATCGCAAGCATGAGCGGAGCATACTGGTACAATGGAACAATAATCCTTCAAATACAATCAGGAGAAAAGAAGAACCTGAACTGGTACGTGGACTGGGGGACCTATGAAAAAGAAATCATGGAGGGAAGTAAACAGTTAGTACAAGTTCTTGAAAACGAAAACTACGCATATGTTACCCGCGAATGGCATGAAGGACATTCCTGGGGTAATTGGAGGGCGCACATCGATGAAGTGCTCATCAACTTCTTTCCCGCCTAGAAGCTAAACGTTAGACGCCTATACGCATGCCCACTTAAAACGTTCCCTATGTCTTGGAATGGAAAGGCTCATAATCTAATATGCTTTCAGACTGATTTGGTGTACATATGAGTAGAATTCCAAAGATTGGAATCAACGGGTTCGGACGCATTGGACGCTTAGTAACAAGAGCGTTGCTGGAAAGGGAAGAAAAGGTAGACATAGTTGCCATTAATGACCTTTCGTCAGCCGACATGCTAGCGAATTTATTCGAATTCGACAGCATTCACGGACGGTTCAACGGAAGTGTTGAGGTAGACGGAAACGATATTATTCTCAATGGAGACCGATTTACGATTCTCAGCGAAAGAGATCCTGCAAATCTTCCTTGGAAAGAATTAGAAGCAGATTATGTCATCGAAAGCACGGGGAAATTTAGAGATAGGCAAGGACTTCAAAAACATATACAAGCTGGGGCGAAAAGAGTTATTCTTACAGCACCTGGAAAAGACGTGGACATAACAGTTGTCAGGGGAGTCAATTTTCATACTTATGATCCCACAAAACACTTCATCGTTTCAAATGCTTCTTGCACCACAAATTGCCTAGCTCCTGTTCTCAAAGTTCTTGATGATAGGTTCAAAGTTGAACACGCAATAATGACAACGATCCACTCCGTTACAAACGACCAGCGTCTTTTAGATTCTCAGCACAAGGACTTTAGAAGAGCAAGGGCCGCTTACATGTCCATGATCCCCACCTCAACCGGAGCTGCAAAGGCAATAGGCCTCGTAATGCCACATCTCAATGGAAAAGTAGACGGACTTGCAGTAAGGGTTCCAGTTTCTAACGTTTCTCTTGTAGATCTTACCGCTCGAGTTGCAGCAGACATTACTCACGATGATGTTGAGGAAGCGTTCAAAGAAGCTGCCAAGAACGAAATGAAAGGCATTATAGACATTCAGTGGCGATCTCTTGTATCAGTAGATTTCAATCACGACCCTCATAGCGCGATTGTTGACCTACCCACGCTAAAAATCGTTGACAAAAGTATGGTGAAGATTCTCGCGTGGTACGACAACGAATGGGGATATGCAAACAGGGTTGCCGATCTTTTGCATTACATGTGGCAAAAAGAGCCAGAAAAATAAATGCAACTTCGCTAGATCTCAGTTCTTTTGATCATATTTTTCTTCTTCTTGTTGAATCTTTCAGCTCACAAGTTCTTCTCTAAAAGTAGTTTTATGAAAACTCGTATTTAATTACGAAATTAGATATATCGTAAATCCTTATATAAATCCTCACTAACCTAGT
The DNA here is from genome assembly GCA_027001645.1 of Candidatus Heimdallarchaeota archaeon. GTDB lineage: Archaea > Asgardarchaeota > Heimdallarchaeia > Heimdallarchaeales > JAJRWK01 > JAJRWK01. The sequence goes on along the minus strand of JALTMP010000062.1, from coordinate 9,153 downwards.
GATGATGACAGAGTCAAAGATCGCATTAAAAAAAGAATTAGACGTAACTGCAGAACAATTCGACAAAGTAGAAAGCGCAGTACGCGAAATCTTCAAAGAAAAAGGATTTGGAGTACTAACCGAAATAAATGTCAAAGCAGTTCTAAAAGAAAAACTCAACATTGATAGCAAACCACACAAAATCCTTGGAATGTGCAACCCTAACAGGGCCCACAGGGTTCTTCAGGAAAACATGGACATGAGTGCTTTGCTCCCCTGCAACGTTTCAGTCTACGAGAATGAAAATGGTAAAATCACAGTGAGTGCAATGAATCCAGTGTCTGTCCTATCACTCGTAGAATCTCCCGTTGTAGAAGAAGTTGCTAAGGACGTTCTATCAATTTTCGAAGAAGCGCTGAACGAAGTTAGTCAAAGATTTTCTTAAAATCGGATCAGTCATTGCTTCGAAGGGATTCTTCAAGTCTCTTCATGAATCTTTCATGATTGATAATAAACCGATCATGTTCGCCCTTCCCTATCAGCTTCTCCTTCCACTTCGCTAAAACCTCGAATTTTAATTTTCTCCCATCTTGTTCAAGAAGTCTAGCATGTACTTGAATCTTCGCTCCTACGGGTGCTGCTGCTAGATGCTCAATACAAACTCTTACACCTACTGTTGTGTATCCCTCTGGAAGATAATCGTCTGCTAATAGCCTGCAAGTTCTCTCCATCATGAGAATCATACTTGGAGTAGCAAAAACCTGGACACTTCCAGAACCAAGGAATTTTGCAGAATGCTGCTCTTCAACTAAGAATTCCATGCTTCGTTCGACATTTTGAGGTAATTTTAGCTCAGTCATGTGTGAGCTATTGATACCAGACATTTATTTATTATTGAACAAAAACTACAAAGGGAATTCCATTTACCAAATTGACTCAACATTTTCTCGGGGCAATTCTTGATAACTAGGCCAAATCTATTCGCATACTTGCTAGTGAAAATCCGGTCTTGTCTCTGATTTGATTTTCCAATAGGGCAATGTTTAATTACAAAATTGGAATGAGCAGTTTCGGTATCGAAAGAGATGGTCCAAAATGGCATCAAAATCATCCGGTAAAAGAACTAAATCTAGATCATGGATTACTGATCATCCAGTAATTGTAATACTGCTCTGGGTAATCATCGTAGTGGGAAGCTTTAATGGCGCTTCACTGTTACAAAGCGAAATAACCCAGGACTCACAACGCGGAGGAAGTACTACTGAAGCGACTAAGGGTCTTGATCTCAAACTTGAAAGATTCAATATCTCGACAGAGACTGTAACACACATTGTTGTGCTTTATAGCGATTCGGTCAACTTTTCCAAACCTGAGTGGGTTGGATGGTTACTGGCTTACGCCTTGTGGATAAACAACTCAGTCTATTCCATGGGCTATTCGTCAGTCTTTTCATATCCTATAGCGATCCAGTTCAGTCAGGAATTGGCTAGTTCAATGATATCCGATGATTCAAAAGCAACTGTTGTATACATTCAGGGAAATGACTCTAAGACGGTTGAGGACGCCCAGGGAGACGTGAAGGCGATACGTGATGTTATTCGGAATATGACTGGGTTTAACCAATTCTTTCAGGCACTAATACAGATCAACGCGATACCCAATCTTGCTCCTTCTGAAGAAGAAGTTAGCTCTCTGCAAATCTTTCTTACTGGGGATGCAGCGAATTTCGAAGATGTTTTGGAGGTTTCGCACGAGTCTTTTAGGTCAAGCGAACTTATTTCGATAATTTTGGTTATTATTGTGCTATTTCTGGTGTTTAGAACCCCAGTTGGAGTACTGATGCCTATTATTGCATTATTTTCTTCTCTTTTTGGAGCGTTTATGGCCACCTACTTGCTCTCTAAGGGAGGGCTGTTTACCATCAGTGAATTCATCCCAAATATCATTTCCATGATTGGGATAGCAGTCGCAGTTGATTACAATTTGTTTTCTCTGGTTAGGTATCGTGAGGAATATCGCAAGAGAAAAGCAGAACTGCTTGAGAATGGTCAGTGGAATGACGTAACTGCAAAAGAAACTCAGAAGATCTCAGCGATCATTATGAATAGGACTTCTGGACGTGCAGTAATTTATTCAGGAGTAACAGTGATCATTGGCTTTTCAGCTCTTCTCGTTCACAATGCTGACTTGACTCTTAGCATGGCAGTTAGTGTTTCCATAGTCGTTGCCTTATCTTTCCTCTCAGCAAACACATTGACTCCAGCAATCCTTGCGTTGATCGGAAAGTGGGTTGATTGGCCCAGCATTCTTTCCCGATCCGAAAAAGAGGTTAATGAATATCGGAAAGAGAAACGAGGCGAAGAGAAAAGTTTGACATTCTGGGCTAGATGGTCAAAGACAGTCATGAAACATCCTTGGAAGGCCTTATTCCTATCATTGCTCGTGATCACGCCTTTCGTGATCTTCTCACTTCAGACCCAAGTTGCCTTAGATACCGTGAAGCAACTGCCAGCCGGCACTGAGTCAAGGCAAGGATTCGAGATACTGCAGGAAAAATTCAATCTAGGAGAATTTACTCCTTTTGAAGTTGTTATCGATACGAAAATTACCAACTCTGTATTCAATGCTACGCTATTCAATCGAACTGTTGAGTTTGCTCAATGGGTTCTCTCGTTTTCAAAGAAATGGAGCGACGGATCTATTCTTCGGTTCAAATCAGTTACTTCTGCCAACGTAATTACGCATGTGGCTAACAGAACAATTGAAGCAATGAACGTTCAGACACTCCTATTTCTGCTCCAGAATCCAAGTTTCGCCCAACACGTAAGTAAATACATTAACTTGAACAATGGCAACAATACTTTTGTCATTTCAATCACGTCCAATCTTGATCCTGGTAGCGCACAAGCATGGAGCCTTGTCGGAGAAATCAGAAATGCAGTACATGAATACTTTGGGGACCTAGGATTCGACACTTACGTAACTGGACTACCTTCTATTCTTAAGGATTCTAGTGATTCGATGTACTCAGACGTTCCCTTGATCCTATTCGTCGCTGTGATCTTAATCTACATCGCATTGTTTGTGCTGTTCCGAAGTGCGATTTTGCCTCTTGTCGCAATCACAACCATCGCGGGCTCGATCTTATTTGGTCTCGGAATCTTGGTAGTAATCTTCCAGCATGGCTTTCTTGTAGGCCTTGTAGGAGGAGAACAGGTTTCCGGAATCACTTTCTTCATTCCAGTGTTCCTATTCACAACCATTTTGGGATTGGGAATGGACTATTCCATTTTCCTCATTACTCGAATTAAGGAAGAATATGATCGAGGCGCGACAACAGAGGACGCTGTCAGAATTGGAGTGGAAAAAACTGCTGGTGTGATCACTTCAGCAGCTACAGTGATGATAACGACATTCTTGGTTTTCGCATTTTCTCCCTTGCTAATCTTGAAAACAATGGGCTTAGCAATGGCTACGGCAATTTTCATAGATGCTACTCTTTCACGAACAGTACTCGTTCCTGCAATTATGAGGCTTCTAGGAAAACATAACTGGTATATTCCAAAGAAAATTGAAAAAATTCTTCCAGAGCTAGGAATCGAACATTAGTTCTACTTAGTGCTTGAATGTCTTCTCCTTTTTCTCCTTTTACCAAAACCACTTACAAACCTCAAAAGTAAGACTCATTCAAAAACTCGCGGCAGAAAACACTCTTTACATTTATTTTCTCAAATAGGCTGATATTGCCATTCCAAAATAGGTGGGAAGGGCATAGCCATAATACTTGACTTTGAATTTCAATTGATTGAAGAATTCCTGAGCTATGATGAATCCGGCCATTCCACATGCTTGACCTTCGGATTGAAATTCCAAGGCTTTTTGTAAGTGTTCTTCCTTTGGGTCTTTCATCCACCGTATTAAGGCCTCATCAAGTAGTACAGCCTTTTCGGAAAAACCATAAGGACCATCTTCAGAGTGAAGATGAGCCAGATCGCCACTAATTATGAGTAGGACATCATCTTTTAACGTTTCCAAGTACTCATAAAGAGACTTTCCAACTCTCCTCAAATATGGTACCAGAGAATGGATATCAACTGTTCTCTTGAAAGGCATTGTGAGAACTGCTACTTCCACTTCGTTACGATAATATTCTAACATGTCTAATGGGATGACTTCTCCCCAACCAAGCCATTGTTTTACACCTGCACGGGCTCCCATGACCAAACCCACAAGGTCTAAGTCTTCTTTTCTAGCTTTTTCAAGAAATCCATCAACAAATTGTTGCCAGTTCTTGATGCTTACAAACACTTGGTTGTCCATGGATTCTATATCTGATGGGAATCCTGAGCTCCCGCCAAGCGCGTCATTCATTAGTATCGTTATGGCTTCCTCCGTTGAAATACCATGTGGGGAAAGGAGCACCCACTTTTTTTCTGTGATCTTGACATCTGAAAGCAACTTGTTTTTTAACGAGTGCAATTTCTCACTTTCCTCATCATTGGGCGGATTCACCATTTGAATCCCGTGGGGAAGAAACAGAATCTTTGACAGCATCGTAATGATTCTTTTTGAGAAGTGCCTCAAATCATTTTCTCAGGAAAGAAAACAATATGCTCCACGATAATAGGCCATCAAGATAGGTTGATTTTCTAAGGAAACATCAGTGACCAATTTAATGAGTGAATTATTCCGGAATGTAAGAAAATGATGCCTCTCAGAGAGTGACGGCGTCATCATTGTCAGTGCTGGTATCATTCTTCATAGAGGCAATTCAAATTTGAAACGAGAAATTATAATATTGTCTAAAAGAGGGAGGGAAAATTCATTGTGAAGATTGCCTTGATCATTTATTTTGAAAGGGTGAAGACTAGTTCACGAAAAGTTAAGATTATTAGGTTTGAATCCGAATATTATGCGCATGCCTAGGGCAGAAGATATGGTAAAATGCGCGAAATGTGGTAGTGATATTCCCCTAAGTAGCGCAATAATTGATAAGGGAACTATCTTTCCCGACTTGATGAGACGTGAGCACGAAACTCATGAGTTAATGATTTGCCCAGACTGTTATGCAGAAGCTCGGAAAAATGTGGGAACTCCAGAAGAAGACGTTTCCTTGGATTTGTTCTCTGAATCGTGACTTTCAAACTGGTGAACTGACTTTGTTCCGTTCAACGCTTGAATTATTCGTAGAAGTAGTTAGTGGTAGATGAACCAAGCGATTGTATTTCTTTGCACGAATTGGTTCATTGCTTTGATTTTACTGCCGAATTAAGCAACTCTTAAATAATGTCGTCTTCACCGTCGTTTGACCATGTTCCTCATCTCCCGTTCTTTTTCACGAACTGAGGCCTTGTTTTTGATAATGTCCATAATATGGAACATGGTTTTTTTATCAAGCATCTGGTTGCTTTACCTTCTCGATAAAGGAATTTCGTTATTTGGTGCAGCATTCCTTGACGTTGGCTATAGTTTGACTATACTTTTCCTCGAAGTGCCTACAGGATATATTGCTGATCGATTTGGACGCAAAAAATCGGTTTTAGCCGGAATCATTATTGAATCCATTGCAGTCATTGGTTTTGGCTTAGCCAATACGATATCTGAGTTCCTTGCATCCTATATTGCGTGGGGAATAGGATCGACCTTCATCTCTGGTGCGTTGGCTGCATGGCTTTTTGATGAGATAAAGTTCGAAAACAAAGGTGATCAGAAAAAAGCAAAAAAACGTTTTCACCACGTTTATTCAATATACATCGCTCTTGGTTGGGTTTCGAGTTCTATTGCTGAAACGCTTGGAGGTATCCTCGCGTCCATCCGATATGAAATCCCTATCTTTCTAACTTCAGTAATCTGGGTCATCGCGGCATTCATTGGCTTATTTATCCCAGAACATCGTGGGACGAAGAACAGAATCGAGGAAAAAACAGAAGATGAAAAGACCTCTGCTCCGTCTCTGGAACCAAAAAACCCAACTTTGAGAATTGCCTTGCGAGAATTCAGACGACCCGAGATTCTTTCCATAACATTCCTCATGCTCGGATTATCGAGCGTTGGCATATCAATTGCCTTTTACTTTCCTGTATATTTGTCCCGCTTAAATGTTCCTCTGTCTCTAATCGGGCTTTACTTTGCTTTGGGAACAATATCTACAGCTACAGGGAATTTACTCTCCACCAAATATTTTGGGAAAGCAGAAGACAGAACACTCGTGCTTTTGATTTGTCTTGAACTCTTAACCATCATTTCTCTCATGATTGGGCGGATTGTCTGGGTTGCGGTTCTGTCATGGGTCGTATTTTCTCACTTACGAGGAGCAATAATGCCTTATGTCTCATCGGAATTAAACGGCTTTCTGAATTCCTTGACACGAGCAACAGCAATTTCTCTGACCAGCATTGCACATATGATTTCTCTAGTAATTTTTGAGTTATCAGCAGCAAAGATAATCGAGATTTATGGATTCTTCGAATTTTATCTAAGCCTCGCCCTCATCACTGCGCTTATTATTCTTCCTCTTTCCACTCTGTTTGCTTTTAGATACTCTGAAATGAAACTTGAATCTCAAAAATCTGAACATGCAGTTACAATACCTGAAGATGTGGATTTCTAGGATTCGCATCCTACATGAACCTGAGGTCTTAAGCTACCTTGTTCAACTTTTTGGAAAATGCGGATAGGTTTTATTTCATAAAATACACTGTGATCTTGAGAGCTTGTTCGATAGTTTATTCTTCGGGAAGCATCTTTTAAGATACACTAGAGGAGTTGTTTGTTAGAATGCCAAGGGGACAAAGACGCGAAGACGGTAAATCGCAATTCGACGCCCCAAAAATGGCCTTATTTCTCTATCTACTCACCCAAATAAGAGGAAAACTATTACTCTTCCTTGCCCTGGTACTTGTCGATAGCTTCGTTTTCTCACTTGTTGAAGGATGGGATTTATTCACAAGTCTCTATTACACTCTCGTTACTATTTCTACAGTCGGATACGGAGATATTACTCCAACTAGACAAATTTCCCGCGTTTTAGCGATATTTCTCATACTCTCAGGGATATCCATATTCACATTAATTTTGCAAACCATAATCGACCAAGCAATTGAACTTCGGGTCGATCCTCTATTCCTTGCAAGACTTAGGCTAAAAAACATTGAAAACCACGTGATTATCTTAGGATACGGAAACGTAGGGTCAAAATTGGCTTCATTTCTTCGAGCGTATCAAGAGCGAGAAATCGTAATCGTGGATCATAGCGAAGAAAGCTGGAAACTGGCAGAGGACAGACACTATATTTCTTACCTAGGTGATGCTTCGGATGCTGAAACTCTTCGAGCAGTGAGAATCGAAAAAGCAAAGGCAGTATTCATAACGCTTCACGATGATGAAACAACTGTTCTCGCCAATTTGCTGGTTAAATCCATGAATCCTAACATACCCACATTTATTCACGTGCGGAAAAAAACAAGTCTTGACTTATGCAAAGACTTGGGAAACACAGCGGTTGTTTGGGAAAACCACGCCATGATCATTGCTCTCAACGAGGACTTGTTCCAAGTGCCTGCTGCGATGCTCCAATCAATAGTAATCGATCATGATTTAATTGTTACTTGGGTATACTCGTCAGAAGAAACGTCTCTAGGTGCCCTACAGGAGTTCATTTCTCACCCTGGAATCCAGATTCTAGGCTATGTGGATCCAATCACTCAAGAATTTATTCCTTTAAGGTACAAGCCAGATCCCTGGGAAGTTATGGGTAAAGATCTCATAGTTATAGGACAAAATACTGACCTGCAAACTGTAGAAAGTTTTGATCTTGACCACTTCGTCCACGATATCACTCATGAAAACCTTGTAGTCATAGGATATACTCCCGAAATGAGACATGCACTTTCTGTGATATCTCCACTCACAAAAAGAATCCGAGTAGTTGAGTGGAATAGAGAAAGACAAGAATTAGCCACGATTGACGGGTATGAGCTGATAAGAGCTCATCCCTTGAACGCCGAAAAATTCGGCGGGGATATCTTCAAAGATGTTGATCTTATCATTGTTAACGGACTTGAAGATCAAGAAGCGATTTACACTATACTCTTCATTCGATCGGTAAACAAGAGTGCTACTATTCTTTCTGGAATTAACAACCAATCCCTGAAGCCATACTTCATTAGAGCTGGATGTAATCATTTCCTTGACGCCAAAAGAGCGGCGGCACAAGAACTTCTTAGATACTATGTTTCGGAGATTGAAGCGACTAAAATCTACTTCGCAAATGGAAGATTAGAATTGTTCTTTGTGGATGATCTCGAAAAATTCTGGCAAGAAATTCCATCCAACTCGGAGATCATGTACTTTGTTGAAGGGTCAAGAGAAGAAAGTGAAATCACAGAAGAAAAACAAGTGAACAAAATTCTTCTCTTTATTCCACAAAAATAAGGAATTTCGAAGTTTTTCTTGACTTTAACAACAAATTGATAATAAATCCCTCGAGACCCTGTGTTCACCATGGTGTGTCGCGTTCATATTTCTGATGGAGAATTATGAATATGTGGGGAAATGTTATTTCGAATGACAAGCTGGTTTTTGACAGGGCTTGTTCAAATCTTCCATCTTATTGGCAAGTTTCACAAGAATTCAAATTCTTTCCTTGTTTTTG